>NZ_JBFALC010000192.1:0-1001 GCF_040656035.1 Streptomyces sp. NPDC050211 | reverse complement strand
GCCGCGCCCGGCCGCGCCATGGGGGTGCATCAGCTGGGAGGTGCACTCCTTGGCCCTCCGCGCCCGCATCGCCCCGGGGTCCGGGGCCCGGGCGACCTGCCGGCGCACGACGACGCCGGCCGCGCCCCGCGCGCCCCTCACCGCGATCTCGTCCGCCGGCCAGGCATAGGTGAGGCCGGCGCCGGTGGACCGGCCGTCCCTGACGATGCAGGCACCGCCGCAGGCCGTGCGCCAGACCAGCGAGATCCGCGGCACGCTCGCGTTACAGCAGGCGCAGAGCAGCCTCGCCCCGTGCCGGATGATCCCGCCGTGCTCCCGCCTCACGCCGGGCAGGACACCGGGAACGGTGCGCCGCACGATGTGGCCGTATCCGGCAAGCGCGCTGACGCCCTCCTGGATCCGGGCGCCCGCGCCGTCGTTCAGCGGCGCCAGCGGCGCCCCGGTGGCGATGGCCATGATCTTGTGGGTCTTCGTGGCGTGGGCCTCGCCCAGCGCGCCGCCGAAGATACGGAAGCCGCGGGCGTGGACGAAGACGGTGCGGCCCTGAACCGTGCCCCAGCCGGTGACCACACCGTCCGTGTACGGCTTGTCGCCCTGAAGAGCCAAGCCCCTCGCCCGGCGGCGGCGCAGCTGCCCGGCCTCCCAAAACGATGCGGCACCGCGCAGCAGGCCGGTCCGCTCCCGGGCGGCCGGCCTGCTGCTGGCGTGCCGCGCGGAGGCCGCCTTCGCGCCCGGCCCGGCCGCCGCCCGCGCCCGGATCTCGTGCGGCCCGGCCACGCGGGCGCGCCCGCCCGCCGGATCCGGTCCGGCCGGCGCCGCAGCAGTCGTCGCCATGTCTTGCCCCTTCCCGGACAAGGGGCGAGGAGGTCCCGCTCCGGGCCCGCGACCGCCATCCTAACAAACCAGGTGTGCGGTTTCTGGTGGGGGGCGGGAGAGATCTCGCGCCCCCGGCCGGCGTCAGCGCCAGCTGCCGGGCGCCGTGTAGGCGTCCGGCCGCGGCC
>NZ_JBFALC010000191.1:0-1012 GCF_040656035.1 Streptomyces sp. NPDC050211 | reverse complement strand
GCAGGTCGGAACTTACCCGACAAGGAATTTCGCTACCTTAGGATGGTTATAGTTACCACCGCCGTTTACTGGCGCTTAAGTTCTCAGCTTCGCCCGACCGAAATCGGACTAACCGGTCCCCTTAACGTTCCAGCACCGGGCAGGCGTCAGTCCGTATACATCGCCTTACGGCTTCGCACGGACCTGTGTTTTTAGTAAACAGTCGCTTCTCGCTGGTCTCTGCGGCCACCCCCAGCTCACCGAGCAAATCGGATCACCAGTGATGGCCCCCCTTCTCCCGAAGTTACGGGGGCATTTTGCCGAGTTCCTTAACCATAGTTCACCCGAACGCCTCGGTATTCTCTACCTGACCACCTGAGTCGGTTTAGGGTACGGGCCGCCATAAAACTCGCTAGAGGCTTTTCTCGACAGCATAGGATCATCCACTTCACCACAATCGGCTCGGCATCAGGTCTCACCCACGTGCACAGCGGATTTACCTACTGTGCGGGCTACACCCTTACCCCGGGACAACCACCGCCCGGGATGGACTACCTTCCTGCGTCACCCCATCACTCACCTACTGACCGCTTGGTTCGGCGGCTCCACCACTCCCCTCAACTCCGAAGAGATCAGGGCGGCTTCACGGCCTTAGCATCACGATGCTCGATGTTTGACGCTTTACAGCGGGTACCGGAATATCAACCGGTTATCCATCGACTACGCCTGTCGGCCTCGCCTTAGGTCCCGACTTACCCTGGGCAGATCAGCTTGACCCAGGAACCCTTAGTCAATCGGCGCACACGTTTCCCACGTGTGAATCGCTACTCATGCCTGCATTCTCACTCGTCAACCGTCCACAACTCGCTTCCGCGGCTGCTTCACCCGGCAGACGACGCTCCCCTACCCATCCATACGGGCGTTGGCCCTATGTGTATGAATGACACGACTTCGGCGGTACGCTTGAGCCCCGCTACATTGTCGGCGCGGAATCACTAGACCAGTGAGCTATTACGCACTCTTTCAAGGGTGG
>NZ_JBFALC010000190.1:0-1013 GCF_040656035.1 Streptomyces sp. NPDC050211 | reverse complement strand
GAGGCGGTGAGGACGCGGATGGCTTCGACCGGCCGCAGCGCGATACGGACGGCGAAGTAGGCGACGGCGGCGATCAGTACGAGGCCGACGAGACCAGCCCGCAGCAGCAGGCGGTCGGTGGCCTCGGTGATGGTCCCGGCGATGTCCTCGGCTGCGTGCGGGAGCACCACCACATAGACCCGCAGCTGGGCGTCGGCGGCGACACCCAGAGCGGCGACTGTGTCGCTGCTCAGTTCATCGGCCCTGACATCGTCGTACATGACCTGGTAGGTTCCGCCGTCCTTGCCGAACCGGTCCCCGGGTGCGGAGTCGGGGCGCGCCGGCAGGCGCACGGGACGGGTCGTATAGCCCCAGTTCGGCCCCTCGTCCGGTGGGGCGGGCAACTCGGCCTTCGGTGGGGCGGGCAGCACATGGCGGGTGCCGGGATCGAACTCCTCCATGCCTCCGCCGGAGGCGACAGCGGCGCGTCGGCCGGTCGCGACGATCTCATACGGCACGGTGCTTCGGCGAGCGGGAACCGCACCCTTCTCCAGCTGATCGACGAGAGCCAAGAACTGTTTCTGCGTCTGCCCTTGGGCGATCCCTGTGCTCTCGCGGTAGACGTCGTGGTGTACCCACCAGCCGATGCCGGCCAGGATGACGGCGGCGGCCGAGGCGGCGGCCAGGGCCGTGCGGGCTCGTACCGAACGCGGCCACCAGCGGCGTCGCGGCCCGGTCGCATTCACGGTTGGCCACCAGGGGCGTCGCGGCTCAGTCGCGTTCACGGTCGTCCACCAATCGGTAGCCGGTACCCCGGACGGTCTGCAGGGACTGCCGGTCGAACGCGGCGTCCACCTTCTTGCGCAGCGCGCTGACGCGAGCCTCCACCAGGTTGGGATCCCAGGCTTCGTCGGGCCACGCGTGATAGAGCAGATCCGATTTGGAGACCGCCTGGCCCGCCCGGCGGGCCAGCAGCTCCAGCACGGCGAACTCCCGGGGGGTGAGGTCCACCCGGGTCCCGGCCCGGCGGCAGA
>NZ_JBFALC010000189.1:0-1059 GCF_040656035.1 Streptomyces sp. NPDC050211 | reverse complement strand
AGGACGGTCAAGACGGCGTGGAACGGCCTGGTGCGAACGGCCGAAGACTCACCGGTACTTGTGCGGTACGCAGATGATTTCGTAGTGCTGTGTCACACGAAGGAAGCTGCATGTCAAGCCAGAAACAAGCTGGAGGAGTGGCTTAAGCCCCGCGGGTTGACCTTCAACGAGGAGAAGACGCGTATCGTCCACCTCGCGGAAGGCTTCGACTTTCTGGGTGCTCACATCCGAAAGTATGCGGACGGCACCGTCCTCATTACCCCATCCAAGGAGGCGATACGAAGGGCCAGGCAGAGGATCAAGCAGATCATCCAGCGTACGAACGGGCAAGGGAGTCACGAGGACCTGATCCTCACCCTCAACCCCTTTGTCAAAGGGTGGTCTATGTACTACAGCCCCTACTCATCGTCTAGGGCGTACCGGAATCTTGATTTCTACGCCTTCGGACGACTGTGGAACTGGGCTGTAAAGCGACACCGCAGGAAAAGCCGGAGGTGGATCCGAGCCCACTACTGGGGGCGGCACCACCCCAAGCGGAACGATGTGTGGGTCTTTGGCAACGACAAAGTCCTCATGCATAAGTTCGCTTGGACGAAGATCCGGAGGCACGCGGCAGTTCCGGCGAATGCGTCAAAGGACGACCCCGCGCTGAAGGAGTACTGGGCCAAGAGGACAGCAACCAAGGGCCTGCCACAGCTGGAGCGCAGGCTCATCATCGGCCTGGCAGTCCGCCAGAAAGGGAAGTGTCCTGGCTGTGGGCTTGATCTTTTGGAAGGGGCTGGATTCGAGCCGGACAACCTGAACGAGTGGGTGTCCTGGTTCTCGGCGGCGACAAGAGCATTTCATGTTCACCACGTCGTCCACCGTCAGCACGGTGGGTCTGACGATCCACGGAACCTGGAACTGAGGCACACCACCTGCCACCAGCAGCTTCATGCAGGTGGCAAGGACAGAGCAAACGCGCGGCCCCCGCGGCCCGCTTGAGCCGTGTGCCGCGACGAGCGGCATGCACGGTTCTGAGGGGGCCGGAGCCTCGCAAGGGGCTCCGGCTACCCGACC
>NZ_JBFALC010000188.1:0-1061 GCF_040656035.1 Streptomyces sp. NPDC050211 | reverse complement strand
CTCAGAACTAACACAGTGGACGCGAGCAACTGAGGACAAGCCCTCGGCCTATTAGTACCGGTCACCTCCAGCGGTTACCCGCCTTCCAGATCCGGCCTATCAACCCAGTCGTCTCCTGGGAGCCTTAACCCCTCAAAGGGGGTGGGAACACTCATCTCGAAGCAGGCTTCCCGCTTAGATGCTTTCAGCGGTTATCCCTCCCGAACGTAGCCAACCAGCCATGCCCTTGGCAGAACAACTGGCACACCAGAGGTTCGTCCGTCCCGGTCCTCTCGTACTAGGGACAGCCCTTCTCAATGTTCCTGCGCGCGCAGCGGATAGGGACCGAACTGTCTCACGACGTTCTAAACCCAGCTCGCGTACCGCTTTAATGGGCGAACAGCCCAACCCTTGGGACCGACTCCAGCCCCAGGATGCGACGAGCCGACATCGAGGTGCCAAACCATCCCGTCGATATGGACTCTTGGGGAAGATCAGCCTGTTATCCCCGGGGTACCTTTTATCCGTTGAGCGACGGCGCTTCCACAAGCCACCGCCGGATCACTAGTCCCGACTTTCGTCCCTGCTCGACCCGTCGGTCTCACAGTCAAGCTCCCTTGTGCACTTACACTCAACACCTGATTGCCAACCAGGCTGAGGGAACCTTTGGGCGCCTCCGTTACTCTTTAGGAGGCAACCGCCCCAGTTAAACTACCCATCAGACACTGTCCCTGATCCGGATCACGGACCCAGGTTAGACATCCAGCACGACCAGACTGGTATTTCAACGACGACTCCCCCTGAACTGGCGTCCAGAGTTCACAGTCTCCCAGCTATCCTACACAAGCCGAACCGAACACCAATATCAAACTGTAGTAAAGGTCCCGGGGTCTTTCCGTCCTGCTGCGCGAAACGAGCATCTTTACTCGTAGTGCAATTTCACCGGGCCTATGGTTGAGACAGTCGAGAAGTCGTTACGCCATTCGTGCAGGTCGGAACTTACCCGACAAGGAATTTCGCTACCTTAGGATGGTTATAGTTACCACCGCCGTTTACTGGCGCTTAAGTTCTCAGCTTCGCCC
>NZ_JBFALC010000187.1:0-1089 GCF_040656035.1 Streptomyces sp. NPDC050211 | reverse complement strand
GTACCCGGGGGGATGGGTACGGACGCCGCGGTCCGGGACGTGTCCTGGTCCCCGCGGCCCGGGCCCGCCGTGCGCCGGGTGGTGTCCGGCGCGGGTCGCGGGCCGGGCGTGACCGGCGTGGCGGGGCGCAGCAGGGGTGCCTCCGCCACGACGGGAGGCATGCTGCGCACCACCGGGTCGGCGGGCGCCCGTTCGGTGCGTACGATCGTCCGCTCGCGTTCCGTGCGCGGTCCTGCCGGGGCAGGCGCCGGGCGCGGTGCGTCCGGCGTCGGGGCGGCCGTCGGGGTCGAGGCCGGCCACAGCAGGTCGGTGCCGTCCGGTTCCGGCGCGCCGGCCCGTACCGCCTCGATCCGCTCGAACGGGCCGGGCAGCCGGGGCTGTACCCGCACCACGCCGGGACGCGGCGCCGCCGCGGGGGCGGCGTGCCGGGCGAGCAGCCGGTCGAGGAAGTCGGGGACCGGCGCCCCGTCGGCGTCAGACATCCGCACACAGCTCCAGGTAGTAGCGGCGCCGCAGCGGGCTGAGCGCCAGGATCTCCGGCTCGCTCCAGCCGTAGGCGGTGGCGAGCAGGTGGACGTCGAGCAGCACGTCCCGTGCCCAGGCGTCCAGTTCGGTCCAGAGGTAGGAGGCGATGTCCAGTTCGGCCCGGGTGGCCTGCCCGCACTCGGGGCAGGCCACGTTGAGCGTCACGTCGGCCCCCGGGTCGGCGGCCTCGACCGCCTCGGCGATCCGGTGCTGCACGGGCGCGGGCAGCGCGTCGGCGGGGCGGACCTCGCCGGCGTACGCCGCCGAGACCAGGCACCGCGCGATCAGTTCCCCGCGCGGGTCCGCGGCCCGGGCCGCCGCCGTCAGGTCGGCGACGCCGGGCAGCCGGAACTCGACCTCCCAGCCGCCCTCGGACACCCGCACTAAGCGCTCCGCGGGAAGTGCGGCGATAGATCGCCGGGCGTCTGCGGGTCCGTCGTGGCTGGTCGCGCAGTTCCCCGCGCCCCTTTGGGGCGCTGCCGAACCGCACAGGACTTCGCCGGACCCGCTTCGGTGGTCCTCGTGCCCGCCGAGGCCCGCGGCGAACTCCCCGGCGTCCAGGTC
>NZ_JBFALC010000185.1:0-1093 GCF_040656035.1 Streptomyces sp. NPDC050211 | reverse complement strand
TTGGTCGACAACCCATCTACCAGGAGCTTCGCCTCTTCCCGCACCCGGCCCCTACGCCAACATCCCATGGCACCAGCCAGGTTGGAAACAGCTCAGTGGCTCTGGTACCTGCTGACACGGGACCTCACCCTGGAGCCCGGACGGCGCGTGGAGATCCTTGATCCGCCTTCTTCGACGGTGACTGACAGCGGTCCGGACGGGCTGATCATCCACCGCGTAGAGGATGGCGCGATGGGATTCGTCTTCAGGTTGTGGGAGATGAAGAAATTCACCGGTACCGCTGCCAAGCCGAGCGACACCATCCGCGGCGCCTGGCAGCAGCTGAACAACAACGGAGCGAAATACCTGAGCCAGATGTCTTGGGGCGGCCGGTGCCTTGCTCCGGACACCCAGGCGTTCGTCAGCTCGCTGACGCGGCAGTGGGTGTACGCGCAAGAGTCGAGCAGCGGTGGTGTCAGCCTGGCGCTGAATGCCACGGACGTCCCCGAGACGGCGTTCGAGCGGTCTCACATGCATTTCACCACCCACACCCATAGCGGGGCACTGCAAGGCCTGGTGGTAGCGGTCGACAATCTTGAGAACTTCGCCAAGGACGTGAGGGAGTACGTGTGGAGCGCACTCTAGATCCAGCTGTGCTCGCGTCGGCGCTCGGTGACTACCGGCCAGGTGGTGTGCTCCCCAGCGCGCAGGATCTTCTGGCGACGATGACCGAGATGGAGGTCGCCGCGTTCCGCGACGAGCGCGGTATCACGGACGAGGTGCTCGGTACGGCGTGGTATCTGCATGGGCTGGCGGCGCTCGATCCGGAGGTTCCTGGATTTGACGCAGGGCGCATCCGGCAGGCCTTCGCGGTCAGCGCGCACCTGTTGGATCTCGCGCTGGGTGACGACCGGCGGTCCCCTGCCGACAGACTTCAGATTGCTTTCGCCGCTCAGGCGGGCTACCGGCGGAGCGAGCAGGACCCGAACGCCACCGCGGTCTACCGTCAGGTGCGGGGCCTAAGGCTTGTCCCGTAACTGATCTTGGACCTGGTGAGGGCAAGGTCGGCTGCGGTGCTGCCCGTTGGCCTATCTGGTGAGGGCGAGGTTGTGCA
>NZ_JBFALC010000184.1:0-1110 GCF_040656035.1 Streptomyces sp. NPDC050211 | reverse complement strand
GGCCGCGGGCAGGGCGGCGAGAGCGGCGGCGCCCACCACGGCGGCCGCGCCGAACAGCACCAGGAGTACGGGCGACGGACCCTGAGCTATCCCGGCGCCGATGCCGCTGGACCTGCCCTGGGCGTCGATGATCCAGTGCGCGAGGGGCAGCCCCAGCGCTGTGCCGAGCAGGACCGCGGCTAGGGCGGTGCAGGCGGTGGCCGTGACGGTGACGGCGGTGATCTGCCGCGGGGTCAGGCCGACGGCCTTGAGCGCCAGCAGATCCCGCTCGCCCTCGCGGACGGTGCCGCCGATCGCGGTCAGCAGTTCGACGATCCCGATCAGCGCGAGGACGCCGATCAACGCGAGCACGACTCCGCGCAGCGATGACAGCCCGTCGGCCGGATTCGGCACGGCGTGCACGTCCAGGTGCCCGCGCGCGGCCGTGGCCAGATCGCCCGCGACCTCGCGGGGGGCGACGCCCGGCTGGAGGCGCAGCTGGTAGAGGGTGGGGCGCAGCCGGGGGTCGTTCTCGCGGAGGGTGTCGAGCGAGGTGGAGATGACCCGGCCGGCGTTGTCCGGCTCGATGCTGCGGCCCACGATGTGCAGGATCTGCGGTTGGTCGCCCACGGTCATCCGCACCCAGTCGCCGACGCGTACGTCCAGAAGGTCGAGCAGGCCCTGCCCGGCCACCGCCTCGTCCCGGCCGTGTGCCGGGCGGCCCTCGGCCAGGGCGTACGGGTAGGGGTCCTGGCGGGTGCCGAGACCACGGAGGGCGATCGTGGCGGTCTGGCCCGGTACCAGGGCCGCCACCTCGACGCCCGGGTGGGCCGCGGCGATCCGCGGGTCGCGGTCGAGGAGGGCGCGGACGTCACGGTCGCCGACCTCGCCGTCGGGGCGGACGGTGAGCGCGGCGGCGAGGCCGACCTGGTCGGGCCTGCTGTGGAAGCGGTCGATGGTGGTCCAGGCGCTCATCGCCACCACGATCAGCAGCAGGGGCAGGGCGAGGCGGGCGACGGTGGCCGGCGTCCGTGGCCGGCGGGGGAACGCCTTGTGCCAGCCCAGGACCAGGGCCGGTGGTAGCCGCAGCCCGAGCGCCCCGCGCGCCAGACCCGACAGCCGACCGGCTGC
>NZ_JBFALC010000183.1:0-1168 GCF_040656035.1 Streptomyces sp. NPDC050211 | reverse complement strand
AGCTGGGCGGCCTGGAGTCGGCCCGTCGCGCTGAACACCGGCTGACCGAACTCGTCGACGAGCGGGCTCGCTTGGACCGTCAGGAGCGCGTCGATGAGGACGTCCTCCAGGAGGCGGAGGCCTGGCTCGCCGAGTGGGAGGCGAACCGTGCCGCGCTCCAGGCCCGCATCGACACCGCCCAGCAGGCCGCGACGCGGGCCGAGCAGCTCGCCGTACAGCGCGAACCCGCCCAGCGGCGGCTCGGGGCGGCCCGGCAGCGGGACCAGTTCGCGGGCGACACCGAAGCTGCGCAGCAGCAGGCGCTCGCCTCGGCCGAGCGTGCGGTCGAGGCCCGCGCCCACTGGCTGGACCTCAAGGAACAGCGCCTGAACGGCATCGCCGCCGAACTCGCCGCGCACCTCACCGACGGCGAGCCCTGCGCCGTCTGCGGAGCCACCGAACACCCCGCTCCCGCACGGAAGATCGCCGGGCACGTCGACCGGGAGGCGGAGGAGCGCGCACTCGCCGCCTACCAGCGCGCCGACGAACAGCGCGCCCAGGACGAGCGGCGCCTCGGCCTCGTACGGGAAGCCCTGGCCGCCGCCACCGCGGAGGCCGGAGACGCACCTACGGACCAACTCGCCCAAGAGGCGGAGGGGTTGGAGCGGCTCTACGAGCAAGCGCGCCGGGATGCCGCCGGGCTGCACTCCGGGCACGAGGAGCTGCGCCGGGCCGAGCAGGAGCGCGAGCGGCGCACCGCCGTACGGCAGGAGGCGGCCGTACGAGCCGCGTCGCGGGTGGGCCACCGGGAGCGCCTGGAGCTGGAGAAGGCCGCGCTGGAGGAGGAGTTGGCGCAGGCCCGGGGCGCCTCGGCGAGCGTGGCCGCGCGGTCGGCGCAGCTGGAGCAGCAGGTCGCCCTGCTCTCCGACGCCGCCGACGCCGCGCGGGCCGCCGACGAGAGCGCCGAGCGGCTCAAGGCCGCGGACGGCCGGCTCGCCGAGTCCGCCTTCCGCGCCGGGTTCGACACCCCGCAGGCCGCGGCGTCCGCCCTGCTCGACGACGCGGCCCACCGCGAGCTGCAACGGCGGCTGGACGCCTGGCAGTCCGAGGAGGCCGCCGTCCGCTCGGTCCTCGCCGAGGCCGACACCGCGGCCGCCGCCCAGCAGCCGCCCGCCGACCTCGAAGCGGC
>NZ_JBFALC010000182.1:0-1404 GCF_040656035.1 Streptomyces sp. NPDC050211 | reverse complement strand
GAATGACACGACTTCGGCGGTACGCTTGAGCCCCGCTACATTGTCGGCGCGGAATCACTAGACCAGTGAGCTATTACGCACTCTTTCAAGGGTGGCTGCTTCTAAGCCAACCTCCTGGTTGTCTGTGCGACTCCACATCCTTTCCCACTTAGCGTACGCTTAGGGGCCTTAGTCGATGCTCTGGGCTGTTTCCCTCTCGACCATGGAGCTTATCCCCCACAGTCTCACTGCCGCGCTCTCACTTACCGGCATTCGGAGTTTGGCTAAGGTCAGTAACCCGGTAGGGCCCATCGCCTATCCAGTGCTCTACCTCCGGCAAGAAACACACGACGCTGCACCTAAATGCATTTCGGGGAGAACCAGCTATCACGGAGTTTGATTGGCCTTTCACCCCTAACCACAGGTCATCCCCCAGGTTTTCAACCCTGGTGGGTTCGGTCCTCCACGACCTCTTACAGCCGCTTCAACCTGCCCATGGCTAGATCACTCCGCTTCGGGTCTTGAGCGCGCTACTCTACCGCCCTGTTCGGACTCGCTTTCGCTACGGCTTCCCCACACGGGTTAACCTCGCAACACACCGCAAACTCGCAGGCTCATTCTTCAAAAGGCACGCAGTCACGAGATACGTGTAAACACATATCCGACGCTCCCACGGCTTGTAGGCACACGGTTTCAGGTACTATTTCACTCCGCTCCCGCGGTACTTTTCACCATTCCCTCACGGTACTATCCGCTATCGGTCACCAGGGAATATTTAGGCTTAGCGGGTGGTCCCGCCAGATTCACACGGGATTTCTCGGGCCCCGTGCTACTTGGGTGTCTCTCCAACGAGCCGCTGACGTTTCGACTACGGGGGTCTTACCCTCTACGCCGGACCTTTCGCATGTCCTTCGCCTACATCAACGGTTTATGACTCGTCTCACGGCCGGCAGACCGTGAAAGAGAGATCCCACAACCCCCACGACGCAACCCCTGCCGGGTCTCACACGTCGTAGGTTTGGCCTCATCCGGTTTCGCTCGCCACTACTCCCGGAATCACGGTTGTTTTCTCTTCCTGCGGGTACTGAGATGTTTCACTTCCCCGCGTTCCCTCCACATACCCTATGTGTTCAGGTATGGGTGACAGCCCATGACGACTGCCGGGTTTCCCCATTCGGACACCCCCGGATCAAAGCCTGGTTGACGACTCCCCGGGGCCTATCGTGGCCTCCCACGTCCTTCATCGGTTCCTGGTGCCAAGGCATCCACCGTGCGCCCTTAAAAACTTGGCCACAGATGCTCGCGTCCACTGTGCAGTTCTCAAACAACGACCAGCCACCCATCACCCCACCGTCACACGGCGAGTTCACTGGGGCCGGCACCCGAGGAAAACTTCGTTCCCTCAGACACCCAACAGCGTGCCCG
>NZ_JBFALC010000181.1:0-1462 GCF_040656035.1 Streptomyces sp. NPDC050211 | reverse complement strand
GGCAAGACCCACCACCACTGGTGCGACCTGCAAAGCCTCTCCGCATGAGCGGATGACAGAAGGGAGATACGTCAACCTCGGCGAGTGATCAATGCCGATCCCCGCCTCTGGGTGCGTCACTCGTAAGGGTGGGGTGCTGAGCCGGAGGAAACACCCAAGAGAGTGCAGACCACCAGAACTCCACAGGCAAGGGGAAGACCGGACGGGAAAGCGAGAGCGAACTCTTGTACTTACGATTCGTGAGGTGTAACCGCGTGGTGGAAGCAGTCGGCGCGGTAAAGGACCCGACGCTGAGAGGCGTCACATGCTCCCGCAGTCAGTGAAATCGGGAGGAGGTCACCGTGGTCCCGGATCAGAGAGAGTTCCCAACCCGGTCGTATCTCATGAGAGAGGAACAGGGAAACCCCGTAGCGGTCCCAATGGGTAGGCCGGAGGCAACGAAGGCGTAACTCCACTGCGGGAACAGGATGACCCGAGAAGCCAACGCCACTGGAGCGAAAGCTCAGAGGAAACGCCGGACATCAGGCAGTCTCCATGCCTCCGGCCATAACTCGGTGGATACCAGGAAAAAACCTGGGCCCGAAAGGGAGCCCACGCGGGTCAGGTAGGCCGTTGAAGAATATCTGGGAACAGCCCCAACCTGGGCGCAAGTTAGACAAGGAGGACGCTTGAACGAGGCAGTGCTGAGTGATGGAGCCTCCCGGAACGGAACCCAGGACGCAGATACCCCGTGGCACAGTACAGACTGGGCCAAGGTAGAACGAGACGTCAGGCGACTTCGCCAGCGAATCTTCAAGGCCGCGCAGGAGGGGGACCATAAGAAGGTCCGTAACCTCCAAAAGCTCATGCTGCGTTCTCATTCCAACACGCTCCAGAGCGTCCGTCGTGTGACGCAACAGAGCCCTGGAAGGAGGACCGCCGGCGTCGACAACTATCGGGCACTGACTCTAGAGGATCGAGGGCGCCTTGCCCTGGAGTTCTCCGAGGGGAAGTCTCGGAGTCCGAAGCCGGTGAAGCGTGTGTACATTCCCAAGGCTAATGGGAAGAGACGCCCACTTGGTATCCCGGTGATCCGGGACCGAGTCCAGCAGGCGCGAGTGAAGAACGCACTCGAACCTGAGTGGGAAGCCAAGTTCGAAGGCAGGAGCTACGGCTTCCGCCCCGGGCGAGGCTGCCATGATGCGCTATCCATGATCCACAAAGTGACCGCTAGGCGGGCCGCCAAGCGGTTATGGATCCTGGACGCGGACCTGGCGGGGGCGTTCGACCGCATCAGTCACGAGCATCTGCTGGAGTCAATTGGCGCCTTCCCAGCTGCCAAAGACATCAGAGGGTGGCTCAAAGCTGGGGTGATCGAGGAGGGCGGCTTCACCAACACCGAAGAGGGGACACCTCAAGGTGGTGTCATCAGCCCTCTCCTCCTCAACATTGCCCTGCACGGAATGGAATCCGCAGCCGGGGT
>NZ_JBFALC010000180.1:0-1528 GCF_040656035.1 Streptomyces sp. NPDC050211 | reverse complement strand
GTGTGATATGCTTCGGCGCCGACCGATTTCGACACCCTACGTTCAACACTCTTTCAATACCCTCCTCTGTTCCGTTCTGGCGGGCCCGCTGCCGTATCCCCTGCTGCCCGCCGACGGCGAACGCGGCGCGAGCGCGGGCCCCGGCGGCGTGCACACCGTGACGCTGCCCGCCGAGGCGGCCGGGAAGGTGCGCGCCCTCGCCCGCGAGCTGGGCAGCAGCGTGTTCACCGTGGGCCTGACCTCACTGGGCTGGCTGCTGCAGCGCTTCACCGGAGGGCCGCGCATGCTCGTCGGCACCCCCGTCACCGGCCGCGAGTCCGCAGACGCCGACGTCCTGGGGCCGTTCCTCAACACCGTCGTCCTCACCGCCGAACTGCCGCCCGACGCACCCTTCACCGAGGCCGCGGCGCGGGTACGGGCGGCCGTCGCCGGGGCCCTGGCACACCGCGGCCACCCCTTCGACCAGCTCGTCGAGGAACTGCCCGGCGCACGCGACGGCGGGCGCACCCCGCTGTTCACGGTGATGTTCACCGCCGACGAGCCGGGCGCGGCGGGCACCGGCGAGGAGTTCGACGCGGGGCCCTCGCTCACCGTGCGGCGCGAGCCCTTCGCCGACGACGCCAGCGAGTTCGAGCTCAGCTTCCACCTGGACAACTCCGGCGAACATCTCGCCCTGACCGCCGAGTACGACACCGTGCTGTTCAGCGCGGCCCGCGTGCGCCGCCTGCTCGGCCACTGGGCCGACCTGCTCACCCAGGCCGCCCGGCACCCCTCCCGCAGCCTTGCCGACACCCCCCTGCCCGGCTTCGAAACAGCCGAGCTGGCCCGCCACGAGAGCGGCCGGAGCGTCGTGGACGCCGCCGGGCGGCGCGTGGCCATCGGCGTGCCCGGCGCACTGCACACCGCCGAGGGGCCCACCGGCATCGCGGCGGTGCGCCAGGAGGACGGCAGCCTTCTCCTGCGCGGCCCGGCCGGCCGGCCCGCGGCATTCGCGGACACCGAACTGCGGCTGCGCGAGCACCCCTTCGTCGCCACGGCCGAGGTGATGGCCGCGGACCGGGCCCGGGTCGTCCTGCACGCCGGGCGCTCGCTCACCCCGAAGTCGCTGGCCGCGTTCGTCCGCCGGGCCCTGCCGGCCGCGTGGGTTCCGGCCACGATCGAGATCAGCGCGGAGGGCTCCGCGGGGAGTGCCGCGCCGGGTGGTCGGTCGTCTGCGGGTCCGTCGGGGCTGGTCGCGCCCCGCGGCGGAGCCGCATATGTACACAGCCCCGCGCCCCTTGGGGGCGCTCCCGACACCGACACTGTGGCCGTTGTCGGCCGGGCCGTCGCCGAGTGTCTCGGGCTGGCCGGACCCGCCGGGCCCGACGACGACTTCTTCGAGCTGGGCGGGGCCTCGCTGGACGCGATCGCCGTCGCCGGGCGGCTGCGTGCCGCGCTCGGCCGTGAGGTCTCGCCCCGGCTCGTCTTCGATCTGCGCACACCGGCCGCCATCGCCGAGGCCGTCGGGCGCACCGGGCCGGGCCCCGCC
>NZ_JBFALC010000179.1:0-1541 GCF_040656035.1 Streptomyces sp. NPDC050211 | reverse complement strand
GGGCTGGCCGGCGGTCCGAGCAGTCGCCGTTCTCCCCGGACCGGTCCCGGACCGACAGGCCCTGTGCGTGTACCGGATCAACGAACCACCACAGCGCGACGTCTCGGCCGACGAAATGTTCACCGGCACTGGACGGGGCCTCGGAACCCACTTCCAGGCGCTGTTCGGCACGAGACTCGTGGTACATCTGCACCATGTACGGGGCCCGTCACTGAAGAAACTCGCCCGGCGCCTACCCGCCTGGACAGACGGCCGCATCACCCTCACCACCGAACGCCCGGCCTGAAGCGGGCCGCCCATCAGGGGCTCTATGGGAACGTCGAGTGGAGCACGCGGGTACACCGGGGACTCCAAGACGTTCGTTTGGCCCTGTCTCACATTCGGCTCGGAGATCTCCTGCAAGCGGCCGATTGATCACGACATCACACACGCCCTAACAGCCGGACATCCACCAGGAGTCTGGATTCGCGCACTGCCCTGCCCGTGCCGCCGCATCCGCGGCGCCACGCTGTGTCAGTTCATCCTTCGCCGTCTGAGCCTGCGCCCGCATCGCCACACTGAAACAGTCCGGGTTCTGCAACACCACGTTGACCATCATGGCCGCACGGGCATCCTTCACGCCCTGCTCGGCATCCGCGGGAGTGTCCGCACTCTCCTTCACCGCCTGATCCATGGCCGCCTTTGCCGAGGTGCAAGCACTGCCGTCCCCACCACTGGTGGGCGCGGTCGTCCGGCCAGCGAGGAAGCCACCAGCCGCTGCGAGTACGGCGACCGTGACAGCGGCGGCGATACGGAGGTGCCGGCGTCTGCCGCCGTCGGCCTGTTCAGTCATGAGGCCCCCCTCGATTGATCCAGGGTGCCAGAATCGCAGACGGCTACGCTTCGCCTGGCCACGTCGCCAGCATCTCGCCCGTCTCCTCGTCGATGAGGGTGACGCAGGCGCCCGGCTAAGCCGGTCTAGGCGTTGTAGCCCTTCTGCGGCACTCCCGGACCCCACTTGGCCACGGCCACGGCATAGCACGAGCGGCACAGCGGATTGGCACCGCTTCCGTAGCGCCTGCACTTGGCATGGCACTTGCAGCACATGCCCTCCTCCGAGGAGTCCCACAGCGGCATCGGGTATTCCTTCAGCGTGATCTCTGTGGCTGCGGCCACGGGTGCGTCCGATCTACATGGGCGATGTGCGGCGGTATCACCTCGAACGCAGAATAGAACACCACTGCTCCGGACCCGGTGTCAGTGGCGCGCCGTACCTTGGACGTGTACCTCACTCCCTCCGGCCTCATGGTCGGGTGACGCCTGCCCTGGACCGGGTCAACGAGAGCATCCGCCGCCTCATGCAAGAACCCGCCAGCGCCGAGCGCACTGCGGCGTACGCGCGGCTCCTCGCCGAGTGGGCTGACCTGAAACAGGACGACGTCGAGCAGGCCGCGTAACGCTTCTCAGCGCAAGTTCCGCTCAGCGTCGCAGGCCTGCGACGGCCATCTCTCCCAACACCTCATCGAGGGCCCGCGGCGGCCGTTCCTTGTGGGGCAAACGAC
>NZ_JBFALC010000178.1:0-1555 GCF_040656035.1 Streptomyces sp. NPDC050211 | reverse complement strand
CGGGGGCGGGGCGGGCGCGGGAGGTGGTGGTGCCGTGGGCCCGGGATGCCGGGGCGGTGGCTGGGGTGGCGGGGGTGACCGCCGCCGTGTTCCAGGTGGGGCAGGGGGTGCTTGCTCCGGTGCGGGGCGCACAGCAGGCCGCGCGGTGGGAGCGGGAGCGGGACGGACAGGGGCGGGAGCTGCCGCGCAGGGCCGTGGTCGAGGTGGTGGGTGAGGGCGGGCATCTCGCCCGGGCCGTGGTCGAGGAGTTCGAGGGCCCGGCCGGCGCGGCGCAGGCCGCGCAGCACGGCGGTGGGCACGACGAGCTGGTGCTGCTGTCCGCGCCCACGCCGGCCCATCTCGCCGCCACCGCCGCCCGGCTGGCCGGCTGGCTGGCCGAACCCCGGGCCGGGGTCGTGCTCGCCGATGTGGCGCGGGCGCTGCGGGTGGGGCGGGCCGCCCTGCCGTGCCGGATCGCCCACCTGGGCAGCGACGTGGAGCAACTGATCGCACGGCTGCGGACGTTCGCCGACACCGGGGCCGCGGCCGGCGGCCTGCGCTGGGCCGACCTGCGGGCCGGCGGCGCCGACCCGCTGGGGCTCGGCGCCGCCGCGGAGACCGGGGACTATCTGGCCGCGCTGTGGCGGGGCCACCGCCTGGAACAGCTCACCCGGCTGTGGCTGTCCGGCGTCGACGTCGACTGGGCCGCCCTGGAGGAGGGCGGCACGGCAGGTTGGGGGGCCGGGCCGCCGCCGTCCGCGTTTGTGCGCCGTCCGCTGTGGCTTTTCCCGGCGTAAGGAGCGGGCGGGATGAACACGACGGCGTCGGCGGCGGTGAAACTCTGGTTCTGCCCCAACGAGGAGCTCGCCCCGGGCATCGCCGCCACCCTGGCCGCGCACTGGCTGGACGAGCACGAGCGGGAGATCGCGGGCCGGTTCCTCTTCGAACGCGACCGGCGGCAGTATCTGGTCGCCCACGCGCTGGTCCGGCGGGTGCTGGCGCTGGAGAGCGGGGTGCCGGAGGCCGAGGCGGTGATCTGGCGCACCGCGCGCGGGCGGCCGTTTTTGCACAAACCGCCCGAGGGACTGCCGCGCGGCGGGCGGGAGCTGGACTTCAACCTGTCCCACGCGCTCGGCCATAACCTGCTCGGCGTGGTGCGCCGGCACCGCATCGGCGTGGACGTGGAGCGCCTGGACCGCGGCGAGACGGGCTTCGACACCATCGTGGAGACCTTCACCGCACAGGAGCGCACCTGGGTGGCCCGGGCCGCACCGGGCCGGCCCCGCGACCGGCGGGTGCTGCGGCTGTGGACGCTGAAGGAGGCCTACTCCAAGGCGCGCGGCCTGGGCCTGGGCCTGCCCTTCGACAGCTTCGCCTTCACCCTGGCCGAGGACCGCGGAGTGCTCGCCTTCCGGCCGCCGCAGGGCGAGCACGAACAGGGGTGGCGCTTTGTGGAGCTGGAGCCGGTGCCCGACGTGCTGGCCGCCGTGGCCGTCCTGGCGGAGCCCGGGGCGGCGCCCGTGCTGCAGCTGCATCACGGCTTTCCCTGGGGGCGGGCCGCGCCCCGGCGGCTGGC
>NZ_JBFALC010000177.1:0-1618 GCF_040656035.1 Streptomyces sp. NPDC050211 | reverse complement strand
CTAAGGCTTGTCCCGTAACTGATCTTGGACCTGGTGAGGGCAAGGTCGGCTGCGGTGCTGCCCGTTGGCCTATCTGGTGAGGGCGAGGTTGTGCAGGCGGGCGATGCCGAGGATGGCGTGGTGGACGCCGTCGCCTTTGAGTCGGCAGTCGCGCAGGATCTTCCAGTCCTTCATGCGGGCGAAGGTGTGCTCGACGCGGGCCCTGACCTGCTTGTGCGAGCGGTTGTGCTCCTCCTTCCAATCCGGGAGTTCTTGGCCCTTGCGGCGGCGGTGCGGGACGACCAGCCCGGTGCCCTGGTAGCCGCCGTCGGCGATGGTCATCGTCTTGCCGACGGCGGCCTTGGCCCCGGATTCTCCCCAGCCCCGGGAGTCGTGCCGGTTGCCCGGCAGGGGCCGGCCGACCACGACGACCAGACGGGTGTCGGCATCGATGACCACCTGATGGGCCGTTGAGTAGCGGTAGTTCTTCGATTGCTCGGCGATCGTGTGGTCGCGAGTGGGAACCAGGGTGCCGTCGACGATGAGCACGGTGTCCTTGCGGAACCGCTGCCTTGGCTGAAGTGCGAGCAGCGGTCCGAGGTGGTCGATGATCCGGTCCGCCGCCGACTTGGAGACACCGAACAGCGGGGCAATCTGGCGCATCGTCAAGTTCGTGCGCCAGTACACAACGACGAGCAGGATCCGGTCCTCCAGAGACAGGCCCCACGGTCGGCCGCGATGTCCGTCGGCTACGCCCTCGCGACGCACGGTAGTCACCAACTTGCCGAAGCAGCGCGGGCTCAGCCCGGCGAACGGGGCTATCCAGGACGGTTCCGATGCCGTGATCACGCCAGCCATCGCGAGATCATCCCACCCGCGACCAGGCGCTACAGGAAAACCTCGGGCGGCCCGTGATCACTCCGTGGCGGGAGTCGACGCCTCAAGTAACCCTTAGCTGCCGGGCCAGAGGCAAGGTTTCTCCTTCCCGCACCACAGTCGCCCGGAAGATCACCTGCTTGCCCTCAACCGAACTTGAGGTCATACGGTCTCCCCACGACCTGCACGGTGTGCGGGCTCCACACTGAAGTGCACGGAGGGGATACCCCATGACGACACAGCAGATCCCCGACGCCGAACTCGCCGGACAGCCCGCCGCGTACTGGACCGGTGTCGCCTACGAGGCGCTCATCGCGTACACCCGCGCCCGGCAGGCCGAAAAGGGCTACACCCAGCCCCAATTCTGGCTGCTGCGCAACCTATCGGTGAACGACATCTCGCCCGACGGCGAGGGCATGACCCTGTCCGAGCTGCGGGAGGCAATGACCTCCTACATCCGTCCAGAGGACGACCTGGTGGCGGAAGCAGAGGGGCTCCTTGAACGCGGCTGGCTGACCCAGGACACCGAGGACCGGCTGTGGCTCACCCCGGAAGGGGAACAGGCCCGCGTCGATCTGGCCCGCAATGCCCCCGCGATCCGCGCCGCCCTCCACGAGGGCATCAACGACGCGGACTACGTCACCACGGTGAAGGTGCTCCAGCAGCTGATCCGGAACGCGGGTGGGGCGGTCGCCTGATGGACCGCAAGCCCGGGGCAAAGCGCCCCGGGTCACTCAAACCGATCTTTGCGGGACAGCCCTTA
>NZ_JBFALC010000176.1:0-1778 GCF_040656035.1 Streptomyces sp. NPDC050211 | reverse complement strand
TCCATCAGGACCTAGCCAGGGGACGCCCCGCTTTAGTGGGGTGGGGAATGGCTTCTGAGTCCTGCTCTGGCCTCAACTGTGTGCACGGATCTGTGCTGTTCACTGATCCTATCTCGCTGGCGCGCTAGACCTGTGGCGTGTGTATAGTGATTGTGTGGCTGTGACCAGGAAGGTTCGCCGGTTCTCCGGCGGCGTGTACGACCTAGGGCTTCACGTGGTGTGGTGCCCGAAGTACCGCCGTCCGGTCCTCGGTGGCCCAGTCGCGGTCCGCCTGGATGAGCTGATCCGGCAGAAGGCCGAGGAGCGTGGGTGGGAGATCATTGCCCTTGAGGTGATGCCGGACCACGTGCATTTGTTCGTCAAGCACGACCCGAAGTCGTCGGCGTCGTACGTCGCGAACCAGTTCAAGGGCTTCACCTCCCGCGTGCTGCGGGCGGAGTTCCCGCACCTCAAGAGCCGCATGCCCACGCTGTGGTCGTCGTCGTACTTCGCTGCTTCGGTCGGTGCGGTGTCGGCGGCGACGGTGGAGAAGTACATCAACACCCAGTGGGAGCGCCCGTGGAAGAAGGAGAAGGGGGACGCCTCGTGATACGGGCGTACAAGTTCCTCCTTCGCCCCACGGGCCGCCAGGAGCAGGCTCTTGCCGAGATGCTGCGGGATCACTGCTCCCTCTACAACGGAGCGCTCCAGGAACGTCGGGACGCCTACCGGCACGTGACGAAGACGAGCGTCAAGTACGGCGACCAGTCCGGGCAGCTCAAGGACATACGCGTCTTCGATCCCGAGCGTCAGGGCCGCTGGTCCTTCTCGTCCCAACAGGCCACGCTTCGGCGGCTCGACAAGGCATTCCAAGCCTTCTTCAATCGGGTGAAGGCTGGTCTGACACCTGGGTACCCCAGGTTCAAGGGCGTCGGCCACTTCGACACGGTGAGCTTCCCGAAGGACGGCGACGGCTGCCGCTGGGACTCCACGCCGCACGACCGGCAGACTCGTGTCCGCCTGCAAGGTGTCGGGCACGTCCGCGTGCATCAGCACCGCCCCGTGCACGGCCGGGTGAAGACGATCAGCATCAAGCGGGAAGGCCGGCGATGGTACGTCGTCCTCGCCTGCGATGAGGTACCGGCCGAGCCGCTGCCCGCCACCGGGTCGATCGTCGGCATCGACATGGGCACCGTGCACTTCTTCACCGACTCAGGCGGCGTGCACGTCGAGAACCCCAAGTTCCTCGACAAGATGACCGACGAGTTGACCGCTGCGCAGCAGCACCTTTCGACGTTCCCCAAGCGCACCCGGCGACGCACCAAGGCGCACCGGGCAGCAGCGCGGAAGGTCGCGAAGCTGCACGCGAAGATCCGGCGGCAGCGGGCCGACTACCACCACAAGCAGGCTCTCGCCCTGGTCCGTGAACACGACGTGATCGGGCACGAGAAGCTGAACACCGCGGGCATGACCAAGGTGCCTGCACCCAAGCCCGACCCCGACAACGACGGCGCGTTCCTGCCGAACGGTGCCGCCGCGAAAGCCGGGCTGAACCGAAGCATCCTCGATGCGGGTTGGGGACAGTTCCTGAGCATCCTGGCGCAGAAGGCTGAGAGTGCCGCTCGCCGAGTGATCCCAGTGGACGCCCGCAACACCTCCCGCACGTGCCCGCCCGAGATAGGCGGATGCGGGCACGTCGCGACGGGGAACCGCGTCACCCAAGCGAAGTTCGAGTGCGTCAAGTGCGGCCTGGTGGAGAACGCAGACCGCGTGGGCGCGCTGAACGTCCTGCACAGGGC
>NZ_JBFALC010000175.1:0-1820 GCF_040656035.1 Streptomyces sp. NPDC050211 | reverse complement strand
CAGGAAGGTCCGCCGGCCCGCCCAGTCCTTCGGGACCGTGAAGGTGCGCCGATACTGGCCGACCGGGTTGTAACGGGTCGGGGCGGCCGGGGGCGCACGCCGCCCTGCCCGCCCTACTCACCCGCCGCGACGGCGCCGACCAGCTCGCCGTCCGCGCCGGCGTGCCCTTCGCCCCGGCCGTCGTCCGCGCCGAGGGCGCCGCGCACGGCTTCGCCTGGAACCGGGACGGCACCGTGCTCGTCACCGGCGGCCTCGGCGGCCTCGGCGCCGCCGTCGCCCGCCACCTGGCCACCACGCACGGCATACGGCACCTGCTGCTCACCGGCCGGCGCGGCCCCGACACCCCCCAAGCGGACCGGCTCAGGACCGAACTCGAAGGCCTCGGCGCCGATGTGACGATCGCCGCCTGCGACGCGGCCGACCGCGACGCCGTCGCCGCGCTCCTCGCCGGCATCCCGGCCGACCGGCCGCTGACCGCCGTCGTCCACACCGCCGGCGTCCTCGACGACGGTCTGCTCACCGCCCAGGACCCCGCCCGCCTGGACGCCGTCCTGCGGCCGAAGACCGACGCGGTGCGCGTGCTGCACGAGCTGACCCGGGAACTAGACCTCGACGCGTTCGTCCTGTTCTCCTCCGCCGCGGGCCTGTTCGGCAGCGCCGGACAGGCCACCTACGCCGCCGCCAACGCCTACCTGGACGCCTTCGCCTCCTGGCGGCACGCCCAGAACCTGCCCGCCACCTCCCTCGCCTGGGGCCCCTGGGCCGGCGACGGCATGGCCGGCGCACTCACCGGCGCCGACGCCGCCCGGCTGCACCGCAGCGGCCTCGTCGCCCTGCCCCCGCCGCAGGCGCTCGCCCTCTTCGACACCGCCTGCGCCCGCCCCGAACCCGTCCTGCTGCCCCTGCGCCTGGACCCCGCCGCCCGGGACACCGACCGCCAACTGCCCCCGCTGCTGCGCGGACACACGCCGCCGCCCACCCGCCGCCCGGCCGCACCCGAGGGGCCCGCACCGGCCCGCGCCCCGCTCGCCGACCGGATCGCCCACCTGCCCCGCGCCGAACGCTCCGCGCTCCTGACCGACCTCGTGCGCACCGAGGTCGCGACCGTACTCGGGCACGCCGACCCGGCCCGGATCACGCCCGAGGTCACCTTCAAGGAAGCCGGCTTCGACTCGCTCACCGCCGTCGACCTGCGCAACCGGCTCACCGCCGCGACCGGCCTGCGGCTGACCGCGACCCTCGTCTTCGACCACCCGACCCCCCAGGCCCTCGCCGACCACCTCGACCAGCAACTGCCGGGCGCCGAGGCCGCCGTACTCACCCTGCTCGGGCAACTCGCCGACGCCACCGCCCGGGCCGACCTCGACGACAACGCCCGGCAGACCGTCACCGCACGGCTCAGCGCCCTGATCGACGGACTCGGCAACACCGCCGCACCCGAGCAGACCACCGCGCCCGAGCCGGGCGCACCCGACCCGCACCACGTCACCGACCTACTCCGATCCGCCTCCGACGACGAGCTGTTCCAGCTGCTCGACAGCGGCTTCCGCACCGCCTGAAGCCCTGCACCGAACCTCCAGGGGAGAGCTGTGTCCGCAAACGACGCCCACCAGGAAGCCACCGGCAACGAAGTCCGCCTCCGCGACTATCTGCGCCGCGCCATGGCCGAACTGCACGAGACCCGCGAACAGCTGCGCGCGGCCGAGGAACGCGGCACCGAGCCCCTCGCGATCGTCGGCATGGCGTGCCGTTTCCCCGGCGGGGTCAGTTCCCCGGAGGGGCTGTGGGAGCTGGTCATGTCGGGGACGGACGCGGTCTCG
>NZ_JBFALC010000174.1:0-1872 GCF_040656035.1 Streptomyces sp. NPDC050211 | reverse complement strand
TGAGCCATTTTCAACTTCAGTTTGAGCTGGGCAGGCGCAGGGTGAGGACAGCTTTGACGAGGTCGGTGATGCCGGTGGTGCTGCATCGCAGCTTGCGTAGCAGCCGCCAGTTCTTGAGCGTGGCGACGGCCTGTTCGCCCAGCGCCCGTATCCACGCGTGAGAGCAGTTGTGGGTCTGCTGGCCGGCACAGAGCGTCTCCACCGTCTGCGGTAGGGGACGCGGACGGTGCCGCCGGTCCACGCGGACGCGCTCGTGCGCGTCCGCAGGGCTGGCGCTCCCGGCCGAGCCCGGTCCACCTGACACGCTGGCGGACCCGGACGGACGCGGGCAGGCAGGGATTGGTGTCAGGGGAGCATGGGAATGTCGTGGAAGCTGACGTTCTGCTCGCCTCGCGCGTCGGTGCAGCCCCTGGTACCGGAGCTGTCCTGCCAGCAGGCGGCGGCCCAGCGTATGCCCGTGATCTCCCAGCCGTCGATTCCCGCGTCCGGGTCCTGATCGTCGTTGTTCGGGTAGGGGTGCCACCGCTCGGACCACGCTTGCGCGCCGTCATCACACACCCAGACCCGGCCGGGGTCGATGTGGTGGTGGTCAAAGAGCCCCTGGTCGACCTGGAAGTCCGCGATGGCCACGGCACAGCGGCCGTCGGCGAGGGTGTCGTGCAGGTAGAACTGGAGGTAGTGGCCCTCGCTGTCCACTCCGTAATGAACGATTGCGTAGGCACCGGAATCCTGGAAGTCGATCGTCCTCTGGTCCAGGATCTCGGCCTGAGCGGGCGGCGCCGCAAGAAGAACGGCCGTCGTCGCCAAGGCCGTTGGTACGCCGAGCCAGCGCAGCGGGGTATGGCGCGCTAATCGTCGGATCAAGCCTGAACGGGTGGTTCTCACGCTGTCCTCCCGGAGAGAGCTTGGATGAGGCGAGTGATGCGAGCAGAATCCTGACGGTAGGAGCATGATCTGAGCACGTCAAGAACTAAGTTTTCCAACCTCAGGCTGTGGGCCTCAGCTGAAGGGTGAGGACGGCTTTGACGAGGTCGGTGATGCGGGTGGTGCTGCATCGCAGCTTGCGTAGCAGCCGCCAGTTTTTGAGCGTGGCGACGGCCTGTTCGCCCAACGCCCGTATCCGCGCGTGAGAGCGGTTGTGGGCCTGCTGGCCGGCTGACAGCGTCTCCCACCGTCCCCAGTAGGGCACGCGCACGGTCCCGCCGGCTCCGCGATAGGCCTTGTCGGCCCAGCAGGGGATGGTCGCGCTGGTCAGCGCGTCGATGATGCCGTGGGCGCGTGCCGCACGGATGTCGTGGACGGCTCCGGGCAGGGCGGGCGAGGCCCACAGCAGGCGCCCGAACGGGTCGGCCAGGACCTGGATGTTCATACCGTGCCGGTGGTGCTTACCCGAGTAGTACGGCCGGTCGGCGGCGATCCGGTCGATGGGCAGCAGCGTCCCGTCCAGGATGACGAACGCCTTGCCGGTTGCTGAGGCGACCACCGTGGTGAGATCCGGCGCGAGGGCCGAGAGGATCTCTACGGCCTCGGTGACGTAGCGGTATGCCGTGGTGGTGCCGACCCCGAAACCGGCTGCGAGCTGTGCGTAGGTGTGGCCGCACCGGAGATGGGCCAGCACCAGCAGAGCCTGCCGGCCGGCTGACAGACGCCGCCATCGCGTCCCGCGCTCCAAGCGTCGAGCTGCCAGCAGACCGGATAGGTGACACAGGGCCGAGCTGGACAGATCAATTCCCGATGGATAGATAAGCACGTGAAGCTCCGGGTGGACAGGTTGCTCTTGGTCGACAACCCATCTACCAGGAGCTTCGCCTCTTCCCGCACCCGGCCCCTACGCCAACATCCCATGGCACCAGCCAGGTTGGAAACAGCTCA
>NZ_JBFALC010000173.1:0-1938 GCF_040656035.1 Streptomyces sp. NPDC050211 | reverse complement strand
GTTGTTCGGCGGCCGGGCCGGCGACGGCGCCCCGCCAGGGCGTCCAGGCGACGGAGGTCGCGGGCAGGCCGCGGGCGCGGCGGCGCTCGGCGAGCGCGTCCAGCCGGGCGGTGCCGGCCGCGTAGCCGCTCTGCCCGGCGCCGCCCCATACTCCGGCGGCGGAGGAGAAGACGACGAACGCGTCCGGTGCTCCTTCCTCGAGCAGGGTGTCCAGGCGAGTGGCGAGGTCGGTCTTGGCGGTGACGGCGGCGGCGAAGCCCTCCAGCGTGGTCTCGGTGAGGGTGGTCAAGGGGGCCGTGGGCGGGGCGACGTAGACGGCGGACGGGGTGTGCCGGGCGAGGAGGTCGCGCAGCGCGGCGTCGTCGGTGAGGTCGCAGGGCACCACGGTGGTGCGGTCCGTGAGGCCGTCGAGTGCGTCGTGGACGCCGCCGGTCAGCCCGGCGAGGACGATGCGTTCGGCGCCGCCGGCCAGCAGCCGGCGGGCGAGCGGGCCCGCGACGGCGGCGATGTCGCCGATGACGAGCGCGGTGCCGCGCGGGCGCGGTCCGGTGGCCGGGGCGGCGGCCGGGGCGTGGACGAGGCGGCGGCCGTAGCTGCCGGAGCCGCGGACGGCGACCTGGTCGTCGGCGCCGGGTGCGGCCAGGGCGCCGGCCAGCTGGTGGAAGGCGCGGGCGTCGGCCGGTTGCGGCAGGTCGGCCAATCCGCCCCACAGGGCGGGCAGTTCGATGGCGGCGACGCGGCCGAAGCCCCAGATCTGGGCCTGTTCGGCGGACGGCGTCTCGGCCCCCGACACGGCGACGGCGCCGGCGGTGACCGCCCACAGGCGGGCCTCGATGCCCGAGTCGGCGGCGGCCTGGGTGAGGGTGAGGGTGGCGGTGAGGCCGAGCGGGACACCGGGATGGCCCGGGTGTGCGCCCTCGGTGAGGGCGAGCAGCGACAGGACCCCCGTCAGCGGCTCCGCGCCGGCCCGGTCGGCCGCCTCGGCGAGCCGGGCCCGCAGCAGGGACCGGTCGGCATCGGCCGGGTTGACCACGAGCGTCTCGACACGGGCGCCCCGGTCGGCGAGGGCCTGGCGGGCCAGGCCAACCTGTTCGGAGCCGTTCAGCGGCTCGGGCAGGACCAGCAGCCACCGGCCCGACAGCCGAGCCGCGTCGTCGCCGCGGAGGTTCTTCCAGGTGATGCGGTAGGACAGGGACTCGTTAGGGCCGGTTACGGCGGTGGGAGCGGCCGGGGTAACGGGGGCGTGCCAGTAGTGCTCGCGCTGGAAGGGGTAGGTGGGCAGGTCGACCTGGCGGGCGCCGGTGCCGTCGAAGAGGGCCGCCCAGTCGATGTCGGTGCCGTGCACGAACAGGTGGGCCGCGGAGGTCAGGAACCGCTCCAGGCCGCCGTCGTCGCGGCGCAGCGTGCCGGTGACGGTCACGTTCTCCGCGGTCTCCCGGATGCCCATGGTCAGCACGGGGTGGGCGCTGGACTCCACGAACGTGCCGAAGCCGCTGTCGACGAGCTTGCGTACGGTGTCCTCGAAGCGGACCGGGTGGCGCAGGTTGCGATACCAGTAGGCGGCGTCCAGGGTGTCTTCGAGCTCACCGGTGACCGTGGAGTGGAACGGGATCTGCGGACGGCACGGGGTGACCGGGGCCAGGGCGTCGAGGAGTTCGGCTTCGATGCGTTCCACGTGCGCGGAGTGGGAGGCGTAGTCGACCGGGACCTGGCGGGCCCGGATGCCCTCCGCCTGGGCGGCGGCCACGAACGCCACGATCGCGTCCGCATCTCCCGATACGACCGTGCTGGAGGGGCCGTTGACGGCGGCGATACCCAGGCCGGTGCAGGCTTGGAGCCGCTCCTCGACCTGGGACACGGGCAGCGGGATGGAGGCCATGCCGCCCAGCCCGGCCAGCTCCCGCCCGATCACCGCCGCCCGCAGCGCGACCACCCGGG
>NZ_JBFALC010000172.1:0-2003 GCF_040656035.1 Streptomyces sp. NPDC050211 | reverse complement strand
GGCGACGTGAGCGGCCCGGCCGGCAGCCGCGGGGTGCTGATCCGCTCGCCGGCGATGCCGCGCACCCGGCACGCCGATGTGCCCTCCCGCACGCCCGCCCAGCCCACCGCAATGAACCGACGGACGACGCCGGCCCGGCCCGCCCCCGCGCGGGGCGTGCGGGCGGGGTCCCAGCCAGGAGACGACTGATGGTCAAGCAGGAGCGCGCGGCCCGTACCCGCAAGGCGCTGATCAGGGCCGGGGCCGAAGTGGTCGCGCGGGACGGCCTCGCCGGCACGTCGCTCACGACGATCAGCGCACGGGCCGGGGTCAGCAACGGTGCGCTGCACTTTCACTTCGAGACCAAGAAGGCGCTGGCCCAGGCCATCGAGGCGGAGGCGCTCACGACGGTGCGGCAGATCGTGCGGGACGCGGCGGCGCCGGGCGGCGGTCCCCTTGAGGCGCTGGTGGCTGCCACCTACCGCCTGATGAGCGCGATCGCCGGCGATGTCGTCGTGCGGGCGGGGTTCGAGCTGTCCGACGACCCCGGCCGCGGCGGGGGGCCGTCGATCCGGCGGGAATGGCAGGTGTGGGTCGAACAGGCGCTGTGGCGCGCCGGCCAGGACGGCTGGCTCGCCGAGGGGGTCTCCGCCCACGACGCCGCGAGCGCCGTGGTGGCCGCCACCGTCGGGTTCGAGGTGCTCGGCGGCCAGGACAAGGCCTGGCTGTCCGAGGCGAAGGTGACCGGGCTGTGGGACCTGCTGCTGCCCCGGCTGACCGAGCGGCACGCGCTGGTGCGGGCGGCCGCGGAGGCCGGGGAGGCCGCCACGGGGTCCGCCGCGGCGGACCCCGACACCCCATAAACAGACCGAGAGGTTTCTTTTCTGGGGTGCCGCGGCGCCGGCCGGGCCCGCCCCTCCTGGCGCCC
The DNA here is from genome assembly GCF_040656035.1 of Streptomyces sp. NPDC050211. NCBI lineage: Bacteria > Bacillati > Actinomycetota > Actinomycetes > Kitasatosporales > Streptomycetaceae > Streptomyces > Streptomyces sp. NPDC050211. The sequence goes on along the minus strand of NZ_JBFALC010000172.1, from coordinate 1,096 downwards.
CGGCGCCCCGGGGAGGGGCGGAGGTCCCGCCGGAACCGGCATGAAGCGGGCGTGAAGCGGACATCGAGCGGCGCTGGAGTCCCCGCGCAGAGGAAAAACAGCATCTCCGGTTTGATATTGACAAACCGTCTGTCCTGTTTTTTACTTGGGGTGTTCCGGGAGCGGCCCCGGTCACGGCCGGACGTCAGGCGACTCACGACGCACCTCATGCACGGATTAGGGGAAACGGCATGGACATCGCAGTACTGGGCGCATTGGACGTCAGGGAGAACGGGGTCTCGGTGACCCCGACGGCACCGAAACCGCGCCAGGTCCTGGCGCTGCTGGCCCTGCACGCCGATCAGGTGGTGCCGGTCGCCGCGCTGATCGAGGAACTGTGGGGCGAGCGCCCGCCGCGCAGCGCGCGCACCACCCTGCAGACCTACGTGCTGCAGTTGCGGGAGCTGATCTCGGCCAGCCTCGAGCGCGACCCCGCCCCCGGGCCCGGGGGCGGGCCGGCGCGCACCGCCAAGGACGTGCTCGTCACCGCGCCGGGCGGCTATCTGCTGCATACGGCGGGCGGCGCCAGCGACGTGCGCGAGTTCGAGCGGCTGGCCGGCACCGGCTACCGGGCCATGGACGCCGGCGACTTCGCGGGCGCGGCCCGTCAGCTGCGCGACGCCCTCGCGCTGTGGACCGGCTCCGCGCTCGCCGACGTGACGAGCGGCGTGCAGCTGGAGATGGAGACCAGGCGGCTGGAGGAGACCCGGCTGTGCGCGCTGGACCAGCGCATCGAGGCCGACCTGCGCCTGGGCCGCCACCGCGAACTGCTGGGCGAGCTGACCGTCCTGGTCAGCCGCTACCGCACCCACGAGACCCTGCACGGCCAGTTCATGCTGGCGCTGCACCGCTCCGGCCGCCGCAGCGAGGCCCTGGACGTCTACCAGCGGCTGCGCACCGCCCTGGTGCGCGAGCTGGGCCTGGAGCCCTCCGCCCACCTGCGCCGGATGCAGCGCTCGATCCTGATGGCCGGGCCCTCTTCATGGCCGACGTGTTCACCGGCTGGATGTGGAACATCGGCATGCTCGAGCGCGCCGTGATCTACCCGATCATGATC
>NZ_JBFALC010000171.1:0-2073 GCF_040656035.1 Streptomyces sp. NPDC050211 | reverse complement strand
CGCGGCCGGGCGGGGTGCGGCGCACCGCAGGTCCAGGCGCGGCAGCGGCCCGCCCAGGGTGCGGCGCCAGTATGCGCGGTCCGCGGCGGCCTCGTCACCTTCGAGCCAGGCCGCTTCCCGCGCGGTCCACTCCCGGTACTGCACGGCGGGCGGCAGCCCCTGCCATGGTGCGCGGCCCGCGGCTAGTTCGTCGTGGGCGTGCAGCAGGTCGTCCACGACGAGGTCGACGCTGTCGCCGTCGTAGACGATGTGGTGGGCGGTGACGACGAGGACGTCGCCGCCCGGGGCGCCGCGCAGCAGCCGCACCTCGAACAGGGGACCGGCGGCGAGGTCGAAGGCGGTGGCCTGGGCGGCCCGCACCTCGGCGGTGAGCGCGTCCCATCCGGCCGTCGGGCCCAGGTCGACGACGTGCAGCGGTGCCCCGCCGGGGAGCCGGTCCATGACGATCTGCCGGGCGGTGCCGTCGACGACGGCGAAGCGGCTGCGCAGCACCTCGTGGCGGTCGGCGAGCGCGACGGTGGCCCGTCGCAGTGTGTCGGGGTCGAGGGCGCGGCCGGGCCGCAGCGCGTCGCTGATGTTGAGGGCGGTCGCCACGCGGCTGGAGCGGGCGGCGGTCCAGATGCGGCGCTGGGCCCGCGACAGCGGCAGGACGCCGCCGTCGAGGGCGGCCGTGCCGTCGGATCCGCCGGTGTGCGGTGCGGAGTGGGCGAGGTGGGCGGCCAGAGCGCGGACCGTCTGGTGCCGGAAGACGATGTTCAGCGGCACGCGGGTGCCGAACTCGTCCCGCAGCCCGGCCGCGATACGGGCCGCGGTGAGGCTGTGGCCGCCCAGCGCGAACAGGTTGGCGCCGGGGTCGGTGACCGGCTGTCCGAGCACTTCCTGCCACACCCGGGCGACCCGCTGCTCGTCCGGCGTGAGCTGTGTGGTGTCGTCGCCGCCGCGGGCCGTCCCGGTGCCGGGGTCGGGCAGGGCACGGCGGTCGAGCTTGCCGTTCGGGCCGAGCGGCAGTTCGGCGATCTCGGTGTAGGCGGCGGGGACCATCGCGGCGGGCAGCCGCTCCTGGAGGAAGGCACGCAGGGCGGGCGGGTCGCAGCGGCCCACCACATAGGCGATGAGGGCGAGTTCATCCGCGCCGGGCAGGGTCCGGGCGACGACCGCGCAGCGGCGCACGTCGGGGTGTCCGTTGAGGACGGCGGCCACCTCGCCGGGCTCGACCCGGTTGCCGCGGATCTTGACCTGGTCGTCGATGCGGCCGAGGAAGGCGAGGTTGCCGTCCGCCCGGCGCACGGCGAGGTCACCGGTGCGGTACATCACCTGGCCGGGGCGTACCGGGTTGGGGACGAAGCGGCTCGAGGTGAGGGCGGGATTGCCCAGGTAGCCGCGGGCGACTCCGGCTCCGGAGATGCACAGTTCGCCGGGTACGCCGATGGGGGCGAGGCTGCCGAAGGGGTCGAGGACGTCGACGGTCTTGTTGGCGATGGGGTGGCCGATCAGCACGTCGGCGCCGGGGTCGGTGATGCGGTGGACCGTGGTCCACACACTGTCCTCGGTGGGCCCGTACTCGTTGTACAGCACGGTGTCGGGCAGCAACCGGGCATGGCGGGCGGCGAGTTCCTCCGGCAGCCGCTCGCCCACCAGCACGACCTGGCGCACCGACGTCAGCTGCGGGGCGCAGCGCTCCAGCAGCAGCCGGTACAGGCTCGGCACCATCATGATGTGGGAGACGGCGTTGCGGTGTATCTCCTCGGCGACATGGCCGACGTCCAGCAGCCGCTCCTTGGCGAGGACGACGACACGGGTGCCCGCGATCAGTGCGGAGAAGATGTCGTTGACGCCGCTGTCGGAGTGCAGCGGCGGCACCTGAAGGACCGCCGCGTCGCCGTCGAAGCCGTAGTAACCGGCCCGGTAGTGGACGGTGTTGACGATGCCCCGGTGCTCGACCATGACGCCCTTGGGACGGCCGGTGGAGCCGGAGGTGTAGATGACGTAGGCGAGCTCCCGGGGCCCGGCCCGGCGGGCGGCGGGCAGCGCCGGGGCGGCGTCGGGCCCGGGGGTGCGCGGGTCGAGGACCGG
>NZ_JBFALC010000170.1:0-2114 GCF_040656035.1 Streptomyces sp. NPDC050211 | reverse complement strand
GCCGCCGCCGGTCGGGTCGGCCACCGGGGCGCCGGGGACGGCCGGCACCCTCAGCGCCGGCTCGCCCTCGCGGTCGATGCGCACCCCGGCGCCGCCGAGCGTGGTGACCTGGGCGCCGACGCGGGTGAGGATCTCGGCGTGCTCCCAGCCGGTGCGCTCGCGCAGCAGCGCGGCCTCGTAGGCGTTGGTGAACAGCCAGCGCGCGCCGTCGACCAGGTCGCGCACCTCCTCCGGCTCCAGCCGGGCGAGCTGCTGGGAGGGGTCGGCGGCGAACGGCAGGCCCAGCTCACGGCACTCGGCGGTGTGGCGGAGCATCGCCGCCGGGTCGTTGGGGCAGACGAGGACCAGGTCGGGGCGGGGGGTGAACAGGGTGTCCAGCTGCCACAGGTCGATGTCCCGCGCCTCCTGCATGGCGCCCGCGTAGAAGGCCGCGATCTGGTTGGCGTCCTGGTCGGTGATGCACAGGAAGCGGGCGGTGGGCCGTTCGCCGGAGACGAGGACCGCGCCGGTGTCGACGCCGTGCTCCGTCAGCCAGGCCGCGTACTCGGCGAAGTCGCCGCCCACCGCGCCGACCAGCAGCGGTTCGAGGCCGAGAGCGCCCAGGCCGTAGGCGATGTTGGCCGCGACCCCGCCGCGGCGCACCTCGAGGGTGTCGACGAGGAAGGACAGCGAGATGTGGGCGAGCTGGTCGGGGATCAGCTGATCCGCGAACCGGCCGGGGAAGACCATCAGGTGGTCGGTGGCGATGGAACCGGTGACAGCGATGCGCACGTCGGGATCTCCTCGAAAGGCGCCGGAGCAGGTCAGCGGCCGGCGGCGTCCTTGAGCCGCTGGGCGCGGTCGGTCCGCTCCCAGGTGAAGTCGGGCAGTTCGCGGCCGAAGTGGCCGTACGCCGCGGTGGGGGCGTAGATCGGGCGGAGCAGGTCGAGGTCGCGGATGAGGGCGGCCGGGCGCAGGTCGAAGACCTCGGCGATGGCGTCCTCGATGCGGCGCTGCGGGAGGCGGCCGGTGCCGAAGGTCTCCACGAACACGCTGACCGGTTCGGCCGTGCCGATGGCGTAGGCGACCTGGACCTCGCAGCGCTCGGCGAAACCCGCGGCGACGACGTTCTTGGCGACCCAGCGCATCGCGTACGCGGCCGAACGGTCCACCTTGGAGGGGTCCTTGCCGGAGAACGCGCCGCCGCCGTGGCGGGCCATGCCGCCGTACGTATCGATGATGATCTTGCGGCCGGTCAGGCCGGCGTCGCCCATCGGGCCGCCGATCTCGAACCGGCCGGTCGGGTTGACCAGCAGGCGGACGTCCTCGGTGTCCAGCTTGATGCCCTCCTCGTCCAGCCCGGCCAGCACCGGTGCGACGACATGGCGGCGGATGTCGGGGGCGAGCAGACCGTCCAGGTCGATGCCGCTCGCGTGCTGGGAGGAGATGACGACCGTGTCGAGGCGGACCGGCCGGTCGCCCTGGTACTCGAGGGTGACCTGGGTCTTTCCGTCCGGGCGCAGATAGGGGACGGTGCCGTCCTTGCGGACCTCGGCCAGGCGGCGGGCCAGCCGGTGGGCGAGGTCGATGGGCAGCGGCATCAGGGACGGCGTCTCGTCACAGGCGTAGCCGAACATCAGGCCCTGGTCGCCGGCGCCCTGCCGGTCCAGTGCGTCGCCGGCGCCGCCGGTGCGGGCCTCGTACGCCGCGTCGACGCCCTGCGCGATGTCCGGCGACTGGGCGCCGAGGGAGACCGACACGCCGCAGGAGGCGCCGTCGAAGCCCTTGGCGGAGGAGTCGTAGCCGATGGACAGGACCGTGTCGCGGACGATCTGGGCGATCGGCGCGTACGCCGTGGTGGTGACCTCCCCGGCGATGTGGACCTGGCCGGTGGTGATCAGCGTCTCCACGGCGACCCGGGAGGCCGGGTCCGCGCGCAGCAGCGCGTCCAGGACGGCGTCGCTGATCTGGTCGGCGATCTTGTCGGGGTGGCCCTCGGTGACGGACTCCGAGGTGAACAGACGACGGGACATGTCTCTCCCTAACGTGTCGGGCGGCCCGCGGGAGCGGGCCGGCGGTTCAGGCCGCCGTCGCCGGGCCGCTCACCCGGTGCGCCCGGGGTGTGCGGCCCGCCG
>NZ_JBFALC010000169.1:0-2179 GCF_040656035.1 Streptomyces sp. NPDC050211 | reverse complement strand
CACCGGATGAATTGTGGCCCTCCTTGGCGGCCTGACTCGTTGAGTCAGGCCGGGAGGATGGGTGATCAGCGTGGAGGACTGGGCGGAGATCCGCCGGTTGCACCGGGCCGAGCAGATGCCGATCCGGGCGATCGCACGGAAGTTGGGAATCTCTCGGACCACGGTGCGCCGGGCGGTGGCCAGCGACCGGCCGCCGAAGTACGAGCGGGCGCCGAAGGGGTCGATCGTGGATGCGGCCGAGCCGAAGATCCGCGAACTGCTCGAGGTGTGGCCGGACATGCCAGCGACCGTGGTGGCCGAACGGATCGGCTGGCAGCACGGCATGACCGTGCTGCGGGATCGGGTCCGTGAGCTCAAGCTCGACTACCTGCCGGCAGATCCGGCCTCCCGGACGGTCTACGAGCCCGGCGAACTGGTGCAGTGCGACCTGTGGTTCCCGCCCTCGGCGATCCCGCTGGGGTTCGGGCAGACGGGCTGTCCGCCGGTGCTGGTGATGGTGGCCGGCTACTCGCGATGGATCATGGCTCGGATGCTGCCGAGCAAGGCCGCAGCCGACCTGATCGCCGGGCACTGGCGGCTTTTGACCGGGCTCGGAGCCGTCCCGAAGGCTCTGGTCTGGGACAACGAGGCCGCGGTCGGCTCCTGGCGGGGCGGCAGTCCCCAGCTGACCGAGGACTTCGCGGCGTTCGCGGGACTGCTGGGCATCCGCATCATCCAGTGCCGACCCGGCGACCCGGAGGCCAAGGGCCTGGTCGAGCGGGCCAACGGCTATCTGGAGACCAGCTTCCTGCCCGGACGCGTCTTCGCCTCGCCGACCGACTTCAACATCCAGCTCGCGGACTGGCTGGCCAAGGCCAACCGGCGCCTGCACCGCACCCTGCAGGCCCGCCCGTCCGAACGGATCGAGGCGGACAAGGCCCGCATGCTGACCCTGCCGCCGGTCGATCCGCCGGGCTGGTGGCGATCCAGCCTGCGCCTGCCGCGCGACCACTACGTCCGTATCGACACCAACGACTACTCCGTCCATCCGCTGGCCATCGGCCGCCGCATCGAGGTCAAGGCCGACCTGGACCAGGTCCTGGCGTTCTGCGAGGGCACCGAGGTCGCCCGGCATGCCCGCTGCTGGGCCCGCCATCAGTCCCTCACCGACCCCACCCACGCGGCCGCCGCGAAAGCCGACCGCGAACGGGCCCGGCAACGGCCCGCTGCGGCCGGCCAACTCGAAGTCGAACAACGGCCGCTGGACACCTACGACCGGATCTTCGGCGTCATCGACGGCGGCCTGAGCACCGGTGAGGGAGTCGCCTGATGGCCACCACGACGCAGACCGCGAACGGCCGTGACGTCTCCTCCGAACTCGTCTATCTGACCAAGGCGTTGAAGGCGCCCGCGTTGCGGGACGCGGCCGCCCGGCTCGCCGAACGGGCTCGTGACGAGGGCTGGAGTCACGAGGAGTATCTGGCCGCCTGCCTGCAGCGGGAGGTCGCCGCCCGCGACTCCCACGGCGCCGAGGGCCGCATCCGTGCGGCCCGTTTCCCCTCCCGCAAGTCGCTCGAGGACTTCGACTTCGACCACCAGCGGTCCGTGAAACGCGAGGTCATCGCCCATCTGGGAACGCTGGACTTCGTCGTCGGCAAGGAGAACGTGATCTTCCTGGGGCCGCCCGGCACCGGCAAGACCCACCTCGCCACCGGGCTCGGCATCCGGGCCTGCCAGGCCGGCCACCGGGTCGCCTTCGCCACCGCCGCCCAGTGGGTCACCCGCCTCGCCGAAGCCCACCAAGCGGGCAGACTCAGCGACGAGTTGACCCGACTGGGACGGATCCCGCTGATCATCGTGGACGAGGTCGGCTACATCCCCTTCGAACCCGAGGCCGCGAACTTGTTCTTCCAGTTCATCTCGGGCCGCTACGAACGCGCCTCTGTGATCGTGACCAGCAACAAGCCCTTCGGACGCTGGGGCGAGGTCTTCGGCGACGACACCGTCGCCGCCGCGATGATCGACCGCCTCGTCCACCACGCCGAAGTGATCTCACTGAAGGGCGACAGCTACCGCATGCGCGGCCGCGACCTCGGACGGGTTCCCACGGCCAACACCGGGGAATGACCAACATCAACTGACAGCGTGAGGTCCACTTTTCATCTGGTGCCCCCGGTCCACGATTCAGCCGTTACCGACA
>NZ_JBFALC010000168.1:0-2193 GCF_040656035.1 Streptomyces sp. NPDC050211 | reverse complement strand
CGCGACCACGACGCGCGCCCCCGCCTTGGCCAGCGCCAGCGCCGTGGCCCGGCCCAGCCCGCTGGCGCCGCCGGTGACGATCGCCACCTTGCCCTGGAGCGCGGCCCCGCTCTCGACCGCCGTCATGCCAGCTCCAGGACGAGCTTGCCGACGTTCTCGCCGCGGAACAGCATCTGCAACGTCTCGGGGAAGTCGTCCACGGTCCCCCTGACCACATGTTCCTTGACCTTGATGCGGCCGGCGCCGATCCAGGCGGAGATCTCCTGGGCGGCCTCCGCGTAGCGCTTGGCGTAGTCGAAGACGACGAAGCCCTCCATGCGGGCGCGGCGCACCAGCAGCGAGAGGTAGTTCGAGGGGCCCTTGACCGCGGTGGCGTTGTTGTACTGACTGATCGCACCGCACACCACGACGCGCGCGTGCATCGCCAGCCGGGTCAGGGCGGCGTCGAGGATGTCACCCCCCACGTTGTCGAAATAGACGTCGATGCCGTCGGGGGTGTGGCCGCGCAGCGCCTTCCTGACGTCCTCGGTGCGGTAGTCGATCGCCGCGTCGAATCCCAGTTCGTCGGTGAGCAACGCGCACTTCTCCGGCCCTCCGGCGATGCCCACGACCCGGCAGCCCTTGGCCTTCGCGATCTGACCCGCGATGGTGCCGACCGCGCCGGCCGCCCCCGACACCACGACGGTCTCGCCGTCCTTCAGCGCCCCGACGTCCAGCAGGCCGAAGTAGGCGGTCATGCCGGGCATGCCCAGCGCGCCCAGATACGTCGAGGGCGGGGCGAGGGAGGTGTCGATCTTCATGGCGCCCCTGCCGTCGGAGACCACGTACTCCTGGACGCCGAACGTTCCGACCACGTGATCACCCGGCTGGAAGTCGGGGTGGTTGGACATGGTGACCTCGATGACCGATCCGGCGCGCATCACCTCACCGATGCCCACCGGCGGCAGGTAGGAGGGACGGTCGTCCAGCCAGCCCCGCATCGCCGGGTCCAGGGAGATGACGCGTGCCCGGCCCGCGAACCGGCCCGGGCCCGGTTCGTCGACGGGCCCCGCGCAGTGCTCCCAGTCATTGGGGTTGACCTCGCCCTTGGGGCGGGCTGCCAGACGGATCTGGCGGTTGGTCGCAGACATCGTGCCTCCTGTCGTCGCGGCTCCCTGTGACCATACCGACCAGTAGGTACGTCGACGTGCGTGATATTGACCACAAGCCACCCTCTCCGTCAGACGCCTATGGTTCACGGGGTCGTCGAGCCCTCGGGTGCACTCATCCTGGCCGGGGCTTGGTGGACCTGGCGGGCGCGGGGGCGCCGACTGCCGCACTCGCCGCGTCCGGTGGTCATGTGGCCGGTAGGGGTGTACCAGCGCCGTGTCCTCACCCCGCGGCAACGGGGCCCGTGCGCGCGACAGCGCCGGCGTCGGCGTGTCCCACTGCTCGACCACCTGCGGACGGCCGACTGCCCGGTGACGCCCCTTGATGGCCGGATGGCGGCCATAGAACTCAAGGACGCGGGTGTCGTGGTCCCCGGGACCGGGGCGGGCATCAGATCGGCACTCGCCCGCCGCTTCGCCGCTGCGGGTGCCCGGCTCGTGATCAACGATCTGGACGCCGATGCCGCCGCCCGGGGCGCCGACGAACTCGGCGGGCTTGGCCGTACCCGGCGACGCAGGGGCGGAGTAGGGCGTGGCCGCCCTCATCGCGGCGGCGCGTGACCACCTCGGCGAGATCGTTCCGTACTGCGCGAACGCGGGGATCGAGCCCGGCGGCTCGGAGCACGCCATCTGATCGGCCCGTGGGTGGGATGGGGGCGCGGGCATCTGCTCACCACCGTCTCTGCCGCCGGTCTGCTCACGCACCTCGAATCGGCGCCGTACTCGTCCCAAGCACGGCGCGCTCGCCTTCGCCGAGTGGCTTTCGGTCCATTGCGGCGAGAAGGGCGTGACGGTCCAGGTCGTGTGCCCGCTGGGGGTGCGTACCGAGATCTACGAGCAGTCGGACGCGGCTGCGAAAGCGGTGCTCGGCGGCTCGGTGCTCGCTCCCGAGGACGTGGCCGACGAGGTGATGAAAGGGCTCGCGTACGGGCGGTTCCTGATCCTTCCCCATGGGGAAGGTCGCGGCCGGCTGAGTCGTGGTCGGCGCGGGGCGGCTCGGCGTCGCGGGGCGGCGGTGGGGGGGGCGGAAGAGGGGGGGGACCCC
>NZ_JBFALC010000167.1:0-2650 GCF_040656035.1 Streptomyces sp. NPDC050211 | reverse complement strand
GGCGTGCAGCATCCGGGCGTGGCCGTCGGCGTCGGCCGCGGCGGCGGTGAGCACCACCAGCGGCGGCCGCCGGCCGCCGGCCGCGATACGGCGGGCGATCTCGTAGGCGACGCTTCCGCCGCCGGAGAACCCGCCCAGGACGAGGAGTTGCCCCGCATCGGCCCAGGGCCGCAGCGCGGTGTGGCGGGCGTGCGCCCCGCCGGGCCCGGAGCGCAGCAGGACGATCTCCTCCGGGCCCCGGTAGGCGCGGGCGAGCCGGTCGTAGCGCGAGCGCGGGGTGCCGTGGGTCTGCAGCAGGCAGACGGTGCCGGCGCCGGCGGCCTGGGCGGGGCGCAGCGGGACGAGCAGCGGCTCCGCCTCGGTGGCCGGCACCCCGCCCACGGGGTCGCGGGCCACGGTGGTGTCCTGGTCGTGGGACGGCGAGAGGGCCTCGGCGGCGTCGGCGACGGCGGACAGCAGGTCCAGGATGTCGGCGACGGTCGTGGAGTCGCCCGCCACATAGGGCAGTTCGCCCAGCAGCAGGGCGCTGTGGGTCAGCACGCCGGCCGCGTCCTCGAGGCGGGCCCGGTCGTAGAAGGCGGTCAGCACGAGCCGGCCGTCGCCGTCGTGGTGGGCGACGAGGGTGAGCGGGAAGGCGGTGCGGGCGCCCAGGGCATCGGGCTCTTCGACGCGGATGCCCTGGGCGGCGAGGGCGTCCGCGAGGTCGTCGGGGTCGTGCGGCCTGCTCTCGAAGACCAGCAGGGTGCCGTCCTCCCCGGCCGGCGCCGGCTGCGGCTGCGGGGTGGCCCAGGTGCGGGCCTGGCCCGGGGAGATCCACTCGTAGGCCGACATGTCCAGGGCGCGGTCGCGGAGTTCGGCGAGCAGGGTGGCCACGGTGGTGCGGGGGTCGACCTCGATGGACAGCGGCAGCGCGGTGCGCAGCGCGGCCGGCAGGCGCTGTGCGCCCTCGAAGGAGATGCCGCGCCCGGAGGCGGTGACGTCGAAGCGGACCCGGACCGCGGAGGCGGCCCCGCGGGCCCGGTACAGCAGCAGCGCCCAGACGGCCTGCAGGACGCTGCTCTCCGTACTGCCCCAGTGCGCGGCCCAGGTACCCAGGCGCTCGGTCTGCGCGGCGGTCAGCCGCAGCCGGGCGCGGGCGACGACGGCAGGCGGCTCCACCGACGCCGACCGGTCCGTGCCGGTGGGCGGCTGCACCGACGCCGGACGGTCCGTGCCGGTGGGCGGCTGCACCGACGCCGGACGGTCCGCACCGGCAGCAAGCGGCGCAACCGACAACGGCTGGTCCGCACCGGCAGCAGGCGGCGCAACCGACGCCGGACGGTCCGCACCGGCAGCAAGCGGCGCAACCGACGCCGGACGGTCCACGCCGGCGACGGGCGGCACCACCGACGCCGGACGGTCCGTGCCGGTGGGCGGCTGCACCGACAACGACCGGTCCGTGCCGGTGGCGGGCGGCTTCGTCGGTGCCGGGTGGTCCGTGCCGGTGGTGGGGGGGACGGGCCAGGTGGCGGCGGTGGGCGGGAGCTGGGTGTGGGACCACAGGTCGCGGGCGGGGCCGGTGTCCTGGCGGGCGAGCCAGCGGCCGTAGTCGCGCAGGTCGGGCCGGCGTTCGCCGCCGGGCAGCCGGCCGCCGGCCAGATAGGCACGGTAGAACTCGCGCAGCAGCAGGCGTGCGCTGAAGTCGTCGAGCAGGGCGTGGTGGTAGGTGAGCAGCATCCGGGAGGGCACGGGCCGCCCACGTTCGGGGCCGCCGCCGAAGACGGTGACGCGCAGCGGGCCGGGCAGCCGCGGGTCGATGCCGCGCATACGGTCGTGTGCGAGCAGGTCGGGCCAGCGCACGGCGCCGTCCGGCAGCCACAGCACGGTGGCGTCGAGGTGCTCGTGCAGGACGATCAGAGGTTCGGGTCCGTCGTCGAAGGCGGCGCGCAGCACGCTCTCGCTGTCGGTGACGGACTGCCAGGCCGCGCGCACGCGTTCCAGGTCGAGCGGGCCGTGCCACAAGACGGTGAGCTGCTGGACGTGGCGGCCGGGGTGGGCGTCGCAGTCGGCGAGCAGTTCGCGCTGGAGCGGGGTCGCCGCGAGGCTGCGGGCGGGCTGGCCGCCGGGCAGCGGGTGGGTGAGCAGGTCGGCGAGCCGGCCGTAGGGGAAGGCGTCGGCCGGGGCGCCGGTGTCGTCGGGGGCGAGACGGAGCGCGTGGTGGCCGGGGCCGAGTTCGTCGATACGGTGCCGCCAGGCCCGGGCGCCCGGCCCGTGCACGGCGAGGTGGTCGAGGGCCGCGGTGAGCCGGGCCGGGTCGAGCGGGCCGCGCAGTTCCAGGGCGGGCACGTCGTAGGGCGGCCGGCCCAGGTCGACGACGACGGTCGTCGTCGCTTCGGGCGGCGGGGGTGAGGCGTGATCGGCGGTCATCGGATGTGCGGGGCACGCCCGTTCGCCGGCCGCGCGTACGGCGTGCTCTCGACGCGTACGGCGTGGTGCACGGCCGTGGCGAACGGCTGCGGAAGAACCCCCCTGCCTCCCCTCTCTGCGAGCGCGGAACGAGTATGCGCGGGGTCGCCCATACGGTCCTGATACGGCGCTGACACCGGGCTCAACGCTCCGCGGCACCCCCGCGGGACGCCCGCGGGGGTGCCGTGGTCGGCCGCCGGCCGGC
>NZ_JBFALC010000166.1:0-2690 GCF_040656035.1 Streptomyces sp. NPDC050211 | reverse complement strand
GCAGGGTGTGGGCAAGGTCCACCTCGTCTTCGACCACCAGGATGCGCATGCGGTGCAGCCTCGCACAGCGCAGGCCCGCTTTCCTGATCGGCCGGACAGGTTGGATCAGCATCCGGTCAACGAGGTCCCGGCACGCTGGCGGAGTGTCTTCGTCACTGCTGAAAGGCCCTGTCGCCGATGTCCGTTGATGAACGTGCGCCCGTCCTGGCCAGGACTGTTTCCCCTCCTGTTTTTCCCGTCCGTCGACCATCACCGGGCCCGGCCAAAGCCGTTGTCGTCATCGCGCCCTTGGCGCTGACCATCGCTCTGGGGCTCTGGGGGATCCGCAGGAAGAACACCATGTGGGGGGACGAGTCCGTCACCTATCAGCTCGCACACCGCGACCTTTCGCAGATATGGCACACCGCCCAGCACATTGATCTGGTCCATGCCCTTTACTACGCCGTGATGCATGAGATCTTCGGTCTCTTCGGCGGAGGGCTGCTGACGTTGCGGCTGCCGTCTGTGCTGGCGATGTCCGTGGCGGCGAGCGGAGTCGGGCTTCTGGCACTACGCCTGGCGGGACCCCGTGCCGGGCTGCTGGCCGGGCTGGTGTTTCCGCTCCTTCCCCAGGTACAGAAGTACGCGCAGGAAGGCCGCTCGTACGCCATGGTCTGCGCCCTGGTCGCCTGGGCCACCTATGCGCTCGTGGCCGGCGTCCCGCATCGCGCCCGGTGGCGGTGGGCGGTCTATGGCTCCACCATGCTGCTGGCCTGTCTCCTCCATGAGTTCGCGGTCCTCGCCCTGGTCGCACACGGCGTCAGCCTGGTCGTCTCCCGTGTTCCACGACCTGTGCTGAGAGCGTGGAGTATGGCTGCCGCGGGCGTTGTGGCCGGGCTGTTGCCGCTGGCGATCTACAGTGCGGGGCAATCGGAGCAGGTGTCCTGGATCGGCGAACCGGTGCGGCTTCAATATTTCCTGGTGGTGGCGGTCGTGGGCATGGCGTGTGCTCTGGCACCCCTGGGGGTGAGGGGGCCCGTTCGGCTTTCCGTGCTGGCTGTGCCGATTCTTGTGCTTCCGGGCCTTCTGCTGCTGATCGCCTCACTGGTCAAGCCCCTTTTCGTCGACCGGTATGTGCTCTTCAGCAATATCGGAATCGCCTTGCTGCTGGGCGCCTGGATGGATTACTTCCACCGGCGCCAGCGGTCTTCCCGCATCGCGTGGATCGCCGCGGTTGCCGTACTGGCCGCGCTCGTCCCGCCGAGCCTTTCGCTGAGGACGCCCCAGAGCCGGAGCGATGACGTCACCGCCATCGGCGCCGCCGTACGCAAGGAAGGCCGTCCCAGCGACGGGCTGCTCTATCTCTCCGGGCGGCACCGGATCTTGACCGCGGCCAACCCCGAGGACACCCGTTTTCTGACGGATCTGGCCCTGGCGCAGGATCCCGTTTCGTCGAACACACTGGCAGGTGTCGAGCTTCCCGCCCAGGAAATAGCGGCACGCATGCTGGAGTTCAATCGGATCGTCGCGGTCCGCGCGGCGGGTGCGCACGCGTCGACCAACCCGCAGGAGCAAGCGAAAACGAGCACCCTGCGGCGCCACTTCCGCGAGTACGGAACAACCCATGTCAACGGGGCGCAAGTCACCGTCTATGTCCGAGACCACGACCTGTCTCCGAAGGCCGGTCCTGGATCCAACAGCCCGGGAGCGAGCGGTGGGGTGATGAGGTGACCGCGACTGGCACCGGCCCGGCCGGCACCACCGCCGTCACGCTGTCTGTCGACGATCACGGAATTCCCCACCCTCGCGCTCACGTAATTCCCCATGCGGACGGTGATCGTGAGGGGGACCTGGCTCGATTCCGACGGCTGGGTGGGGCCAGCGGCTACAGCGAGCGCGGTGCTACGGCTGGCGTAGAGGCTTGCGGAGGATGTAGTTAAGGCCGAACTTGGTCTCACTCTCACGGACATCGGTGTAACCCAGGTGGAGGTAGAACCGGTGAGCGGTGATGCTGGCACCGGTCTCCATGTGGTCGTACCCGTCGCGCCTGGCCAGGGTCTCGATGTGCGCCATGAGTTGACGGCCTATCCCCCGCCCGGCCGAGTCGGGGTCGACGAACAGGGTGTAGACCTTGTTGCCGTCCCGGGAGATGGTGCCGACCACTCTGGTGTCCTCGGCCACGTAGATGAGGCGGCTGGCCGAAAGCTCGATGAACCGCTCGGCCGTGAAGTACTCGCACATCTTGTCGATGATGTGTGCGGGATAGTCGCGGCTGTTCACTTCACGCAGGCATCGATGGACGATGGCTGCGATTCTGGCAGCATCGTCGGGGCGGAACGACCGAACTCTGATCGCCACAGCGCCTCCTGGTCTGCGGGACTGGCAGTGTCTCAGATTTGGCTGGTCCCACACGTCAAGACCCACATCGCACAGGCCATCGGCCACCTCGCCATCCGCCGGGATGCCGACGGTCAAGTTTTCCCCATCTTGGGTGGTTTGAGTGTTATGTAACTACGCGTGAAGCTTGTTGACAAGGACCGAGAGTACATCCTGAACGTCGCGGCTCCGGTATTCGAAGCCAACGACATCACTGGCGTCACCGGTTACATAGGTGAGTGAGCCATTTTCAACTTCAGTTTGAGCTGGGCAGGCGCAGGGTGAGGACAGCTTTGACGAGGTCGGTGATGCCGGTGGTGCTGCATCGCAGCTTG
>NZ_JBFALC010000165.1:0-2691 GCF_040656035.1 Streptomyces sp. NPDC050211 | reverse complement strand
GACACGAAAGTCGGGCCCTCGGCCTGCCCATCAACCCGCAGGGAATGCAAAACGGCCCACCGACTCCGTCGGCGGACCGTCACGCAAGATCGAGGTTAGCAGTTTCTTGAGGTGTGAGAACTCCTGTGGAGGTCAAGGAAGATCTGACCACGTTCGCGGACTTTCCCCCCAGGGCTGGAAGATCCGGTCCACGAACCCGCTGGGGCTGCTGAAGCGGGAGATCGAACGCCGCACCGACGTCGTCCAGTCTTCCTCCACCGCTACCTCTCCAGCGGGAGCATGGACGCGCTCCATACGGACACCCCGCCCCCGTCCCGCCCACCACGTCAGACGACTGTCCGCCTACCTCGCGAGAGGGGGCGCGACCCGTCACGGCGACCAGTGACGTCTGCATGAGTGATGCCTCGCACTCCTTGGGGGCGCACGGCGCCCAAGGGGCCTGTGATGCATGCCTCAGGTGGGAGACGATGCGTCACCTTTGAGTCCGGTCGCGCATATAGGCTCGGGCACGGACGACGGATCGGCGTCTAGTTGACGCATCAAGTGTCAGTGCTAATGTAAGTGACGCGTCACCCACTTGAGCGGGCGGGTCGTTACTGTCGCCGCAAACCGTCTCGATACGGGAGCCGAGCCCAGTCGTGACGCGATATCAGCCAATTCAGCGTGGTGGCTGACCGACTCGGCTTCAGGGGTGCCTGCGCGGACGCGTACGGCCGCATTCCGGCGTCGAGATCGGCGGCGTCCGTCTGAGCACTCTGAACACGCAGATACGCACACCCGGAGAGGGACCCATGAGCAACGCAGCTAAGTCCGGCCTGCAGGCGCTGCTGACACCCGAGGAGAGCGTCGTCGTCCTGAACGGCCACCAGCCGTTGCAGCGGGAGATGCAGCTGCTCGCCGCAGGACGCGCTGGAAGCGACGTCTGACATGGCCGCGGAACAGGCTCCCGTCCGCATTGGGTACTGCCTGTCGCTGACCGGTCCCCTCGCGGACAACGGCCGGTCAGCCCGGCTCGCCCATGAGATCTGGCGCGAGGACATCAATGCTCGCGGTGGACTGCTCGGCCGTCCGGTCGAGTTTGTCCTCCACGACGACCAGGGCGACGCCTCCCTGGTCCCCGGGATCTACGAACGGCTGATTGACGAGGACAAGGTTGACCTCGTCATCGGTGGATACGGCACCAATACCCTCCTGCCGGCCATGCCGCTGGTGATGGAGCGGCAGCGCTTCTTCGTCGGGCTCATGGGCCTCGGCGTCAACAATGCGCTCGCCTATCCGAACTACTTCGCCATGATCCCGACCGGGCCGGATCCGAACGCGGCGCTCACCGAGGGCTTCTTCGAACTCGCCGCGCAGCAGAATCCGCGGCCGACGACCGTGGCGCTCGTCGCTGCGGATGCCGAGTTCTCACGCAACCCTGTTCTCGGGGCCAAGGCCAACGCCGAGAAGTACGGAATTAAGGTCGTCCACGAGGCCACCTACGCGCTGTCGACCGAGGACTTCAAGCCCGTCATCGACGCCGTCGCGGAAACCGGCAGCGATCTGCTATTCCTGTGTTCCTACCTGGACGACTCGATCGGCCTGGCACGGACTATCCGATCTCACCACTACCGGCCGAAGATGGTCGGCGGTGCCATGATCGGCCCGCAGAATGCGGCGGTGAAGACGACACTCGGACCGCTGCTCAACGGCCTCGTGAACTACGAGTACTGGGCTCCGGTCCCCAAAATGATGTTCCCGGGTGTTCAGGAACTGCTGAATGCCTACCAGGCACGTGCGGCAGACGCCGGTGTCGACCTGCTCGGGCATTACATGGTGCCGCTCGCGTACGCCCAGATGCAAGTGGTTGCTCAGGCCGTCGAGGCGACCGGCGGCTTCGACGACGAGAGCCTCTCGGCGTACGCGCGGGAAGAAAGATTCCCGACCGTCATGGGTGATGTCCGGTTCGGCGCGAGGGGTGAGTGGCCACAACCCAGGGTTCTGCAGGTCCAGTTCCAGGGAATTTCCGGCCACGAGGTCGGTCAGTTCCAAAACGGGTCGCGGCAGATCGTGGTGTCGCCACCGGAATCGTCCTCCGGAGACCTCATTTTTCCCTATGCGGACGCTCTCACTGCTGAGTAAGGGGATCCATCGCAGCCATCGGGACGGGTCGCCACATTTTCCGGCGGCCGGTCCCTGGAGGATTGCCTTCTCAGTGGCTCGGTGGTCGTCTGTCGGAGCGGCCTTCATACTGCCGCGGCAGTGCTGGTGTCCGCGACGGGCACGACGTCGGCCGGCCTGGCGGTGTCGAGCACCTTCTTGTGCACCGCACAGCTGCCGGTCCTGGCCACGGCCGACGTCGGTGAGGTCGCCCCCGACCGCCAGGCATTCAGCGACCCCGGCAAGTCGAACTGCTTCGACGGCCGACCGACCGCACCTTCGGCCTGGGGCGGTGGGGTGTCCAACCACGGTGCTCAGTGCATTCACCGCCTGGGTCCGCGAGTTCGCCCGGGCGCCCAACTGGTGCTGGGCGGTTATCCGGCCGCGTACGAATGGACGTTCCCGGGTGTATCCGGGCCCCTTTCCCCACCCAGCCCCTCCTACGCAAACGGGGGCTGAACAGGATCAAGAGGAGTGATCATGCAACTCTCACGCCGTTTCCACGCCCCCGTCGTCCTTCCCGCGGACGCGAAATGCTCAGTGGTCCGGGAC
>NZ_JBFALC010000164.1:0-2711 GCF_040656035.1 Streptomyces sp. NPDC050211 | reverse complement strand
CCCCGCCGCCGGCGCCCCGCGGCCGGGCCGCCTCACCCGTCTGCCCCGGCCCGGGGACCGGTGCGCCGCGGGCCGCGCTGCCCTGTCCCGGCCGTCCGGGGGCCGGTCCCGCGCTGTACTGCCGGAATCCGCTCGAGGTGTCCCGGACGACCGCATGCACCCGGTCGCCGTCCGCGAGGGCCCGGTCGAGTCGTTTGAGGACGACCGCTCCGACGCCTTCTGCGGCCCCGTCACGGGCGCGCGAGGGGTGCAGCAGGAGTTCGACGCCGCCGGCGAGGGCCGCCGCGCACTCGCCGCGCCGCAGGGACTGGACGGCGAGGTGGACGGCGGTGAGGGCGGAGCACACGCCGGTGTCGACGATCTGCCCGGGCCCGCTCAGCCCGAGCAGCGCGGCAAGCCTGCCGGGCAGGCCCGCGTGGCCGGGGCCGGGCATCTCGCGCGGCCCGTGGGCGGCCCATGACTCGGCGGCCAGCAGCGCGTAGTCGCTCGAGCTCACCCCCACGAAGACCCCGACCGCACGCGGCCGGCCGTCCGGGCCCCTCAGCGCGTCCAGCCGGGATCCGGCACAGCCCGCGTCCTCCAGCGCCTGCCAGGCGGTCTCGAGGAACAGCCGCTCCTGAGGGTCCATCAGCGCACCCTCGGCAGCCGTGAGTGCGAAGAAGGCGGCGTCGAAGTCCGCGGCGGCGTCCAGGAAGTGGCCGCGCTGTCCCGGCTCGAGCGGGGATGGGCCGGGACGCCCGGCGGGCCCCTCGCTCGAGGTGTCCCGGCCCTCGCGCAGGTTCTCCCAGAACGTCTGCGGATCAGGCGCCATCGGATAACGCCCGGCGAGACCGACGACGGCGCACCCCTCCCCCACCGGCACCCCGGTGTCCGCCGCCTCCCGCACCGGAGCCGGCACCGGTTCCCGTTCCGGCGGCGGCTGCGGTGCCGGCTCCCGTACGGGTGCCGGTTCCCGCTGCGGCGGCTGCGGGTCCGGCATCGGTGCCGGCGCCGGCTCCGCGGTGGCCGGCGGTGTCTGCTGCGCCCGCCCCGTCAGCAGCCGCGCCGCCTCGCTGCGCCCGAGCGTGCCCGCCTTGAACCGGGTGAGTATCTCGCGTTCGTCCATGCCGGCCCCCGCCCGTTCAGGCGCGCGGCGGCAGCAGGGCGAGCGCCTGGTCCACCGACAGCCGCTCCTGGCGCACCGCGTCGAGGAGGGCTTCGATGCCCATCACCGCGCCGCCCGCGGCCGCACCCGCATCCGCATCCTCCGGGGCGCGTTCCGCGGGCTGTGGCGCACGGGCCGGGGCCGCGGAGACGACGTAGGCGGCCATGGCCTGAAGGCTGGGATGGTCGTACAGCGTGACGGCCCGCTCCCGCAGCCCGTAGATCTGGTTGACCGTCGCCACGAACTCCGCCCCCAGGATGGAGTCCACGCCCAGCACGTTGAAGGCGGCCGAGGTGTCGATGTCCCACGGATCGCAGCACAGGATCCGGGCCAGTTCCTCCCGCAGCACGTCCAGCACCGCTTCCCCCGAAGCCCCGGACGTCCCCAAAGCCCCGGACGATGCGGGCGCCCCGGAGCCCTGCACGGCGCCGGCGCCCGCCGCCTGCTCCGCCGCCCGGGAGCGGGCCCCCTCGAACGGCGCCGCGCCCGGCGTGCCCCGTTCGAGGGCCACATGGCGGGCGAATTCCAGCGGTGTGGGGTGGTCGAACAGCGCATCGGGCTTGACCGCGGTGCCGTAGCGGGCGTTGACGGTGGCGACGAGCTCGACGGTCAGCAGCGAGTCGAGGCCCAGCGACCGGAACGTCTGCTCCGCATCGATCCTCTCGGGCCTCAGGCGCAGTACCGCGGCGAGCATGCCGACGAGTTCGTTCATCAGGTCGGCGGCCTGGGCGGCGGGCGCCGCGCCCGGTGTCTGGCTGTCCTGGGGCATCGCGTGACTCCAAAGATCCGTCTGTTTGAGGCGGGGGGCGCTCTCAGAGGGCCCCGGCCAGGTGCTCGGTCAGCGCCGCGGCGTGGACGTCGTAGCGGCCGGTGTGCCCGGCCGGCACGAGCGCCGGCAGCAGCGCGTCCCACAGCGCCCCCATCTGGCGCCGCAGTTCGCCCGGGGACATCCCCCTGCCGGACAGCACCCCGATCCCGCACACCGCCGCGGCCAGCAGCGTCTGCGGCCCGTCCGCGGCGGCGGGGCCGCGCAGGTCCCCCGCCGTGCGGGCCCGGTCGGCCAGGAGCAGCACCTCGGTGATCCACGCCTGGTGGAAGTCGCCGGCCGCCGGCGTGCGCCCGGCGCGCTCGCTGGTGATCCTCAAGCCGGCCCGGATCACCGGGTCGGCATACAGCGTCCACGCCAGCCAGTGCGTCAGGTCGATCAGCGCCTGCACCGGCGCCAGATCCGCGGCCCGCTGCCCGCTCACGAAGTCGCGCAGCACGGCATGGCCCTGCTGCTGCACCGCGTCGGCCAGCTGGTCCTTGGAGGCGAAGTGGAAGTACAGCGCCCCCTTCGTCAGTCCCGCGGCCTGGGCGATCTGCCCCAGGGTCGCGCCGGCATAGCCGCGGCGGTCGAACAGCTGCGCGCCGGCCGCCACCAGCCGGCGCCGCGTCCTTTGCGACCTGGCCTGCATCGCCCGTCCTCTCCTCCTCGCCCGCGCGAAGGGGCCCTGGTGACACGGATGGGGCGGCTCAGCCGACCCGGCTGAGCCGCTCGGCGCTGCCCGGCGCCGCGGCCGGCGCC
>NZ_JBFALC010000163.1:0-2745 GCF_040656035.1 Streptomyces sp. NPDC050211 | reverse complement strand
GGGAACCGCGTCACCCAAGCGAAGTTCGAGTGCGTCAAGTGCGGCCTGGTGGAGAACGCAGACCGCGTGGGCGCGCTGAACGTCCTGCACAGGGCTGGGCTGGTCCTCTGCGACGGTGCTTAGCCACCGATCCAGGAAGCCCGCGACTTCAGTCGTGGGTGGAGTCACATCTACAGCTCCCGGGCCGCGCACTCCACGTGTGACGACTACCTGAGAAGCATCCGCGCCGCACACCTTGCGAACACCGCGGAGAATTACGTGGACATCGCGTACAGCGCGCTCGGGTGTCAGCACGGGTACGTGTTCGAGGGCCGCGGCACGCATAAGCGCTCCGGCGCAAACGGCTCCGCGGACCTCAACGGCCGGGACTACGCCGTGTGCGCGCTCCTCGGCTCAAAGGGCCTCACCGTGCCACCGGATGCCATGCTCCACGGGCTCCGGGACGCGATCGAATGGCTCCGCCGGGACGGGGATGCCGGGGACTGGATCGGCGGCCACCGGGACGGCTACTCCACCGAGTGCCCCGGGGACTGGCTGTACGGGTGGGTCCAGCGCGGCGCGCCCCGGCCGGGCGGGAGTAAGCCGGCTCCGGCGGGCGACGTCTTCGTGGTGCGCGCCGGGGACTCCCTGGCCGTCATCGCCCGGCGCCTGGACGTGTCCTGGCAGGACCTGGCGAAGGTCAACGGGCTCCGCCCGCCGTACACGATCTATCCCGGCCA
Organism: Streptomyces sp. NPDC050211; assembly: GCF_040656035.1. Classification (NCBI taxonomy): domain Bacteria; kingdom Bacillati; phylum Actinomycetota; class Actinomycetes; order Kitasatosporales; family Streptomycetaceae; genus Streptomyces; species Streptomyces sp. NPDC050211. Next base: position 2,026 of record NZ_JBFALC010000163.1, on the reverse strand, counting down.
GGAGCTTCACATCCCCGACGCATCCAGCGGCGGCGGCCAGGAGATCCCGCCTTTTCCCGGCGCAGGCGCGTTCGTGCTCGGCAAGACGAACCCGGCCGTCACGCAGCTGGATAAGCGGCTCATCGCGAAGGGCTTCACCCGGCACCACGACGGCAACGGCTACCAGGCCGGGCCGCGGTTCACCGAGTACTCCCGGCGCAACGTCGCGGACTTCCAGCGCTCCCGCGCCGAGCTCCGTGCGGACCCGGACGGATACCCGGGCCCGCTCACTTGGAAGCTTCTTCACTCCGAGAAGGGACCCCGCTCGTGTCCAGTGGACTCAACCTCGCCCGCAGGGAAACCGTCGTGAAGACAGCGGCGACGTCGGGCAGAGATCTCCTCGAGCGCACGCTCTCCACGGTCCTCCAGTCGTTCACTGGCGGCGTCCGCGCCATCCTCGCTGTTGGGAAGGGCCTGTTCGCTCGTCTGCGGGATGCGGCCAACTCCTCATCCCTGGTCAAGGGGGTGTAGTCCATGGAGGCGCCGGAGGCATCGGTGGCCGCAGAACTGGAGCGGCTACGCGGCACCGTGTCTACCGGGTTCGCTGAGGTCAAGGGCGCGTTGGCCGTCCTCGTTGAACGATCGACGCGGAACGAGCAGGACCTCAAGCAGCTTCGGGAGGACACAGACACCGCCATCACCGCACTGCGGACGGAGGTGGAGGAGTTGAAGGCGCGGCGGTGGCCCCTCGGAGTGGTCGGCGCGCTGACCGGTGTGGCCGGTGCTGCAACGGGCGTTGTGTCGCTATTCATCCGCTGACCGGTCCCGACAGACCGAGTGCCCGCCCCGCAACGGCTCAAGGGGGTAGTGCGACCTGGGAGGACGCGCGGGCGTGCTCGCGCTGGGTGTGCAGTGCGTCCAGGGTGGCCACCGCGTCGGCAAGGTCGGCGTCGTGGAGCGACGATCACCGCACATCTTGGCAGCGTAGAACGGCCGTTGGGCAAGTGGGAGTGGTGCGGAACGCGACAAGAGCGCGAGCCTGGTCGACGTAATGGTCGCCACCGACCATGGGCCGAACACCGCCTTGTCTCAGCCGGACCATCACAGGCCAAGGTGGACGTAAAGCCAGCGCTGACCGGTGAGGCAAGGTTCTCGCAAGGTTCCTGCCTACATGCATGCCGCACCGTGGACGGGTCGGAGAGCTACTCATCCATCGCCTATGGGGGACAACCATGCGTCCTCCGTCGAAGGAGAGCAGATGAACATGAGAGGCACGGAGATGCCTGTCTTACGGAAAATGATGGCTCTGCTCGGAGCGATCAGCATCGCTCTGGGGGCGTTCTTGGTTGCTGCCCCGTCCGCGCAGGCGGACACGACTGAAACCAAGCTGCACTCGATACTCGGCGACGAGGCCGGCCCGGCCAGCTGGGACCGCGCGATGGGCGGCGCACTCTCTCCGGTATCAGCTCTTGCCAGTGAGCACCGGGGAACCGAGCAGGACGGCACCGTACACATCCAAACGTGGGCCGGGCCCTACGTCTCTTGGGAGGAGTGTCGCTTTTATCGGTCGTTGGCCGAGGACCTCGAATACAGCACCACACCGTGCATTCACGAGTCCCAGGGCTGGTTCTTCCAGTTCTTCTGATCGGTCCGGTGGCCTACCGCGACCTCAACGAGGTGCTGGCGCGACTCTCGCGTGACCACGTCGACGTGTTCGCGGAGATGGAGGCCGCCCGCCGCGCCGCCCGGCACATGCGCCGGGCCGCCTCGGTCAGCCGGTGCCGGATCTGCCGGCACCCGGTCCACGCCCACGCCCTGGTGGATGGAGTGCGGGTGTGCACCAGGTCCCGGGACGGAGGGCCGCCGTCCTGCCGGGAGTGCGCACGCCTGCGTCGACGAAGAAGCTGAGCAACGGATGGGGCTCAACCGCGCGGATCATGCCCGCGACCCTAACGACCGCAAGCGAAATGGTCCGTCCCGTATCGAGGAGTGCGGGACGGACCATCGGGTGTGGGTCAGCAGTCGCGGCTCGTCGCCGAGTTGGGAT
>NZ_JBFALC010000162.1:0-2830 GCF_040656035.1 Streptomyces sp. NPDC050211 | reverse complement strand
GGACGGGCGGCGCGACGCGCAGGGTGGCGTCGACGGCCGGGCCGGCCAGGGCGGGGTCGGCGGCGAGCGCCTGCCAGGCGTCCGGCCGGGCGAGCTGGGTGCGGACGGCGTTGGTGAGGAGCACCGCGGTGGTCTCGGCGGCACCGACCGACACCACGCGGGCGGCCTGTACGGCGTCGCCTCCTGCATCGCCCAGGGTCTGGCCGAGCAGGGCGGCCAGCTCTGTCTCCGCCGCTTCGGCGGCGGAGGCGACGGGATGGGGCTGGGGGCACAGCAGGCCGTCGAGGGCGGTCCGGCAGTCGCCGAGCAGCCGGGCGTAGTGCGCGTACGCGGCCTCGGGCAGGCCGAGTTGCTCGGCGAGGACCCGGCCGACGAGGCGGCGGGCGAAGTCCTCGGCGAGGTCGAAGCGGTCGCCGAGGTCGGCCAGGATCGTCCGGGCGAACGTCACGGTCCGCTTCCCCAGGCACTCCTCGTCGGCCCACAGCACCGGCCCGCCCAGGGCGGTGAGCGGGGCGAGCCGGGCGGTGTGCGCGCGGTCAAGGGACAAGGTGGTGCTGCGGTACGGGAGTTCGTCGCCGCCGGGGCCGGGGGCGTCGAAGGCGGGGTCGGTGACGACCGTGTCGGCGACGGCGCGGTCGGCGGTGACCCAGGTGTCCAGCAGGGTGCTGTGGTACAGCGGCCCCTGCGCGCGGATCCGTTCCTCGTGGCGGTGCGGGTCGCCGGTGCCGGCCCGCAGCAGCAGTCCGTAGGGGTCGTCCTGGATGCCCGCGAACCACTGTGCGGCGCGGGTGAGCTGGTTGTTCCTGGCCCGGCGGGCCGGGCCGGGTCCGGGTGCCTGGGTGGGCAGCACGGTGGTCATTGGGGCTCTCCTTCGTGGATACCCCCGGCTTCAGCCGGGGGAGGAAACGAAGCTCCTGCGGAGCAGGGCAGGAGAAGCCGGTTCGGCGCCAGGGCGGACCGGTATCCACCCCCAACTACCCGCAGGCCGTCACAAACTGATGCAGTAGTATGTGAACCGTGAAGACCACCCGCGTGAAGCGGGCGTTCAAGTACCGCTTCTATCCGACGGATACGCAGGCAGCGGAGCTGTCGCGCACGTTCGGGTGCGTGCGGAAGGTCTACAACCTCGCTCTTGCGGCGCGCACGGAAGCGTGGACGCGGCAGGAGCGGGTGAACTACAACCAGACGTCGGCGATGCTGACGGCCTGGAAGAAGACCGAGGAACTCGTGTACCTCAACGACGTCTCCTCCGTCCCGCTCCAGCAGGCTCTGCGGCACCTCCAGGTGGCGTTCACCAACTTCTTCGGCAAGCGGGCCAAGTACCCCCGCTTCAAGTCGCGGAAGACGTCGCGGAAGTCGGCGGAGTACACCACCAGCGCGTTCCGGTTCCAGGACGGCAAGCTGACGCTGGCGAAGATGGCGGAGCCGCTCGACATCGTGTGGTCGCGCCCGCTCCCGGAGGGTGCGGCGCCGTCCACGGTGACCGTGTCGCAGGACGCGGCCGGACGCTGGTACGTGTCCATGCTGTGCGAAGACCCGTCCGTCAAGCCGCTCCCTGCCACCGACGCGGCCATCGGTATCGACATCGGACTCGACCACTTGCTGACTCTCTCGAACGGGGAGAAGGTCTCCAACCCCCGGCACGAGCGCCGTGACCGCGCGCGCCTCGCCAAGGCCCAGCGGCAGCTTGCCCGTAAGGCCAAGGGCGACGGCGCGAACCGGGCCAAGGCCCGCCGGAAGGTCGCCAAGGTCTACGCCCGGATCGCCGACCGAAGGCATGACCACCTGCACAAGCTCACCACTCGACTCGTTCGTGAAAACCAAACGATCGTGATCGAGGACCTCACCGTTCGGAACATGGTGAAGAACGGCAGCCTGGCCCGTTCTATCAGCGATGCGGCCTGGTCGGAGTTCCGGAGCATGCTGGAGTACAAGGCCCAGTGGTACGGCCGCGAAGTGATCGCGATCGACCGCTGGTTCCCCTCCTCCAAGCTGTGCTCCGTCTGCGGCACGTTGCAGGACAAGATGCCGCTCAGCGTCCGCACCTGGACGTGCGACTGCGGGACGACCCACGACAGGGACGTGAACGCGGCGAAGAACATCCTGGCCGTCGGGCTGACGGCGTCTGTCTGTGGAGCTGGTGTAAGACCTCAACGGAGAACTCCGGGCGGGCAGTCGGCGATGAAGCAGAAACCCCTACGGCGCGAGCCGTAGGAATCCCCCTCCTTCAAGAGGGGGAGGAAGTCAAGCGCGGCTCCTCGTCATCGGGTCACCGCCGGGCAGCGCGTCCAGCCAGGCGCCGACGGTGTCGGCGGTGGCCGGGGCGTGCTCGGTCATCATCGTGAAGTGGTTGCCGGGGACGTCGGCGACGGTGTGCGCGGCGTCCCACACGGACCGCCAGTCGGCGTCGGGGTCCCTCCAGGCGGCCATCGGTTCGCCGGCGCGCAGGTGCAGCACCGGTGCGCGGGTGGGCTGCGGGGTCCAGTCCCCCAGCAGCCGGTGGTAGGCGCCCATCGCGGTGAGCCGAGTGTCGTCGAGCGGGACGACGGTGCGGTCGGCGGCCCAGCGGAGCATGACGTCCCGCCAGATGGCCATGGGGCCGGGGGCGCTGGGGGTGTAGATGTCGGCGAGGACGAGGGCGGCGGGGCCCGCGCCCCGGGCCTCCAGGTGGCGGGTGAGCGCGTGGGCCAGGTTGGCGCCGGCGGAGTGGCCGAGCAGGGCGTAGGGCCGGCCGCCGGTGGCCTGGGCGAGGGTGTGCGCGTGGGCCGCGCACAGGGCGTCGAGGCTGGCCGGCAGCGGTTCGCCGGCCCTGAAGCCGGGCTGCTCCAGC
>NZ_JBFALC010000161.1:0-2997 GCF_040656035.1 Streptomyces sp. NPDC050211 | reverse complement strand
CCTGGCCGGCCTCGCCCGCCAGCTGCCCTGGGACGCCGCCGCCCGCCTGGGCTGCGTGCTCGCCGCGCAGGCACTCGCGGCGGCCGGCCCGCAGACCTACCGCATCGACCCGCAGCACCTGCTGCATACGGCCGAGCAGGCGTACGGCGCCGAGGCGGCCGGGCAGCTCGCCCCCGCCCTCAGCCAGCCGGCGGCGGGAGGACGGCCGTGACGACCTTCTCCTTCGAGTTCTTCCCCCCGAAGACCCGCAAGGGCGAGCGCACCCTGTGGGACACGATCCGCCGGGTGGAGGCGCTGCGCCCCGACTTCGTGTCCGTCACCTACGGCGCGGGCGGCTCCTCCCGCGAGCGGACCATCGCCGTCACCCGCCGTATCGCCGCCGAGACCACGCTGCGGCCCGTCGCCCATCTCACCGCCGTCGGCCACTCCGCGGCCGAACTGCGCCACATCGTCGGCCAGTACGCCGACGCGGGCATCCGCGACGTGCTGGCCCTGCGCGGCGATCCGCCCGGCGACCCGGGCGGAGCGTGGACCCCCCACCCGGACGGCTTCACCCACGCCATCGAGCTGGTCGAACTGGTGCGGTCCCTGGGCGACTTCACCATCGGCGTGGCGGCCTTCCCCGAGCGGCACCCGCGCTCACCGGACTGGGACAGCGACATCCGCCACTTCGTGGCCAAGTGCCGGGCGGGCGCCGACTATGCCATCACCCAGATGTTCTTCCGGGCGGAGGACTATCTGCGGCTGCGTGACCGGGTGGCCGCGGCGGGCTGCGACATACCGATCATCCCGGAGATCATGCCCGCCACCGACGTGACCCAGATCCGCCGCTTCGCCGAACTGTCCCACGCGGCCTTCCCCGAAGACCTCGCCCACCGCCTGGAGGCGGCCCGCGACGATCCCGCCGCCGGGCACCGGATCGGGGTCGAGCACGCCACCGCCATGGCCGGCCGGCTGCTCGCCGAGGGGGCGCCCGGGCTGCACTACATCACGCTCAACAAGTCCACCGCCGCACTCGACATCCACCGCAACCTCCAGGCCTCCCCGCTCAGGGCCGCCTGCTGAACCCGGGCCACGCCACCGCTCACCGCGCCTGCCCGCAGCAGCCCGCCCGCGGCGGCGTCACGGGGATAGGGGCCCTACCGGCGGGCCCCTACCGCCGCTGAGCGGCCTGGCCGGCGGGGCGCAGGAACAGGGCCGCCAGCAGGGCGCAGCCGGCGAAGGCGGCCCCGGTGGCGAAACCGCCCGTCATCGAGCCGCTGTGCGAGGAGACCGTGACGAGGGCGGCCAGGCCGATCGAACCGCCCAGCGACTGAACGGCGTTGAGCATGCTGGCGGCCGCGCCGGCCTCGTCGCCGCGCAGCCTGGAGGTGGCCAGCACGGTGGGCGGCAGCACACAGCACGCCATGCCCACGCCGAGCAGCACCAGCGCCGGCAGCACCGTGCCCGGATAGCCGTCGCCCGCCGACAGCGTGGACAGCCACAGGTTGCCCGTCACCAGCAGCACGGCACCCGTGGCCCACAACCGGCGGGCGCCGAAACGGCGTTCGAGACGCACCGCGGCCACCGCCGTCACCGCCATGGTGACCGGCAGCGGCAGCAGCGCCCAGGCCGTGGTCAGCGCCGACCAGCCGTGCCCGCCCTGGAAGTACTGGTTGAGGAAGAAGTAGGTGCCGATCAGCGCGCCGGGCACCGCGAGTGTGCCCAGGTAGGCCAGGCGCCGGTCGCGGTCGGCGAACAGCCGCGGCACCACGATCGGCTGCGCCGCGCGCCGCTCGACGGCCGCGAACACCGCGAGCAGGACGGCCCCGCCGAGCACGCAGCCCACCACCACCGGGTCGCTCCAGGGCCGTTCGGCGGCCTGCGCCAGCCCGTACACCAGGCAGGCGCAGCCCAGCGCGGACAGCAGCGCGCCGGCCAGGTCGAAGCGGCCGCGGTGGCGGGCGGTCTCGTCGAGGACGAACGGCGCCAGCGCCACGATCGCCAGGCCCAGCGGCACGTCGAGGTAGAGCACCCAGCGCCAGGAGCTGAGCGAGGTGAGCGCCCCCGCGAGCAGCAGCCCGCCCGCGGTGCTGACGGCGCCCACCGTGGTGCACACGGCGATCGCCCGCTTGCGGGAGGCGCCTTCCGCGAAGGTGCTCAGCAGCAGGGCCAGCCCGCTGGGCGCCGCGAGCGCCGCGCCGGCCCCCTGCACCGCCCGCAACGCCACCAGGAACTCGCCGGACTGGGCGGCGCCGCGCAGCGCCGCGGCCGCCGTGAACAGGGCGACCCCGGTCATGAACACCCGGCGGCGGCCCAGGATGTCCCCGGCCCGGCCGCCGAGCAGCAGCAGCCCGCCGAAGGTGAGCAGATAGGCGTTGATCACCCAGGAGGCGCCCACCGCGGACAGCCCGAGTCCCTCGCGCAGGCCGGGCAGCGCGATGTTCACGATCGGGTCGTCGAGCTGGATCATCGCGTTGCACCCGGCGATCACCGCGAGCGCGGCGGCGCCGCGCGCCCGGCTGCGCACCCGCGGCCCGGGCGCGGCACGCACCGGCGACTGCTCCGACACCTGCGCGGTCATGGACGGCCTCCTGACGACGGACGAGGGGGACTGCCGGTCACCGTCCCAAGCGCCGCCGGAGAACCGGTGAAGCCTCACTCGAAGAACGCCGCAGCGCTCCGCTGGAGGGGCGGTTGTTTGTCTGCGGGCCGGTGGGGGCCGGTCGCGCAGTTCCCCGCGCCCCTTTCGGGGCGCGCTGCAGTGCACCGGACTTCATCCGTCCCGCCGCACCGCGATCCAGGCCGGCCACAGAGCGGCTCGAGTCGTGCCGGAGTCGCAGGGCCGGCCCGCACCGGGGCGGGTTCACTGGCGGGCATGACCCGTCACGCGCCCCCCTCGCCGTGCCCGGATCTGTTCGCGCCCCGGCTGCGGACCGCGCGCAGGCTCCTGCTGGCCGGACATCCGCGGCAGACGGCCGACCGCTGCACCGGGCTGCGGGCCCGGGCCGCAGCCAC
>NZ_JBFALC010000160.1:0-3180 GCF_040656035.1 Streptomyces sp. NPDC050211 | reverse complement strand
GGGTTGGGCACGTTTCCCCGGCTGCACACGGTCGGTCGCCGCTCGGCGTGGCCCCGGCGGGGTCCAGCGGCCGTAGCGTCCGGCGGCTCCGCCGCGGCGCTGCCAGCCGTGGCGGTGCAGCAGGGCGCTGAGCACGGCGGGGTCGACCTCGCCGGGCTCGGGCGGCCGGTTCCACTGCGCATCCACAGGATGCGGCCGCCCTGGTCGTACCGGCTCCTCCAGCGAACGGTGTGTCATGGCCTGCCTCCCGTCCCGACCCGCGTCATGATCTCGCACAGCGCCCGGTCGTCGAAGATGCGTGAGGTCGGAATCCGCACGGTGGTCCGGCGCCGACCGGTGATGGCGTGGCCGGCCAGGTTGACCCAGTAGCAGCAGTGCCTGAGGTCGAGCCGGTCGTGGCTGGCGCGCAGCCAGTCGTCCTGGGACCGCGGGACGAGCATCACGACCAGGATCTTGTGCACGGACACCGGCGTGCGGGCGAGCTTCGCCAGGTGGTCGTTGTCGAGCGTGAAGGAGAAGAAGCGCCCGGGAGGGTTCGGCGGGATCTGGTACGTCGCTTTGAGCTGCACCTTGATGGTCACTTCGTCGTCGACGGTGTGCCCGGCGGCGCTGTGGCTGACGTGCCAGTCGATGCCGTTGTCCGGAAAGGGCTGGGACAGCGAACAGCCCGCCGCGGCGGCGACGGCGTGCAGATAGCCCACCTGCAGTGTCTCCATGCAGGCGGTGGTGGCGAGTGAACCGCGATGGGGGCCCGTCCGAGCGGGCAGCAGCCCGCCCCGTTCGGGCTGCGCTATCGCCATGACCAACAGCCTTCCGAGCAAGTGAATCCCCGTGAACGGGCCCGCTGAACTGCAAAGACCCGCACTCCTGTTGTGTCCGGCCCGCGTACGCCGCAAACAGCCCGGGTATCACCAAACGGGCAGAAGACGGTGCGTCAGCTGCCGTGGGTGAACGAGGAGTTGTGTAGGTATGACGTGCTGGTACGAGGGCCCTCTGGCCGCGTTCGACACGGAGACCACGGGCGTGGACGTCGAGACCGACCGGATCGTGTCGGCCGCCGTCGTCGTCCAGGATGCCCCGGGTGCCCGGCCGCGGGTGAGCCGGTGGCTGGTCAACCCGGGTGTGCCGGTGCCCGAGGGGGCGACGGCGGTACATGGACTGACGGACGAGCATCTGCAGCGCAACGGCCGTTGGCCGGCGCCGGTGATGCATGAGATAGCCAGTGAACTGGCCGAGCAGGCGGCCGCGGGCCGTCCGCTCGTGGTGATGAACGCACCCTTCGATCTGACCATCCTGGACCGCGAGTTGCGGCGCCATCGGGCTTCGTCCCTGGACCACTGGTTCGAGACGTCGCCGCTGCTGGTGCTCGACCCACGTGTCCTCGACAAGCATCTCGACCGCTACCGCAAGGGCCGCCGCACGCTCACCGACCTGTGTGCGCACTACGGCGTCGTCCTGGACGGCGCGCACGACGCGTCGGCCGATGCCGTGGCCGCACTGGATGTCGTACGGGCGGTGGGGCGCCGTTTCGCCGCCCGGCTGGAGCGTCTCTCCCCCGCCCAACTGCACACCCTGCAGGCCGTGTGGCACGCGGCACAGGCACGCGGCCTGCAGGCATGGTTCGCCCGCAGCGGCACCGAGGAGGCAGTGGACCCGGCGTGGCCCCTGCGTCCGGACCTGCCAGCGGCGGCGTGAACCGACCGAGCGCACACAAAAAGGCCGATCCGCTGTGGCGGACCGGCCTTTTCCCGGTGGGCGATACTGGGTTCGAACCAGTGACCTCTTCGGTGTGAACGAAGCGCTCTCCCACTGAGCTAATCGCCCGGGAACGGACTGAACAATACAGGTCCCCGCGGGTTTCCATCAAACTGCTTCCAAGTAGGCGGCCAGCCCCCGCCGTCCGGCCCGCATCATCAGCCGGTGGTTGGCCCGGAAGACCGGCCGCCCCGGCACGGCGAAGCGTCTGAGCAGCGGCTTGCTCACATCGACGACCTGGTCGTAGCGGGCGAGGGTGCCCGCGCCGTGCGCACGGACCGTCCAGCGCGCCCAGCCGTCCAGGTCACCGGACATCTCGATCTCCAGTACCCCGGCCGCACGGTCCCGCACCACCTCACGCGCAGTGAAGGTCAGCTCGTACGGCAGCACGGACCGCACCCTGACGACGCCGCTGACATCGTCGATCGCGTCGACCTGCCGGACCTGCGGCCACCAGTCGGGGTAGTCCTCGGCCCGCTCCAGCGCGGTGTACACGGCGGCGGGCGGCGCGTGCAGGACCCACACGCTGCGGAAGCGGTAATGGGACCAGTCCATACTCCGAGTCTGCCCCGCTCATGGGCGCGAGGAGGGCACATCTGAGTACGTCCTGAGTATTCGCACTCATGCCGTACGACGTGACGCGGACCACACTCCAAGACATGACGCACATCCCACCGCCGGCCGAGGAGCTGCGGCTCATCGACTGGGAGCTGTGGCAACTGGACGCCCGCCGGGCACAGTTGCTGGCTCGCAGGGCCTGGCTGGTCGCCACGCTGCACCCGGACCGGCAACCACCCGCCGCGCCGCCGCGCCCCGAGGCCACCGCCCCGCGAGTCCAGAACGTCCTCCTGCTGCTCGGCGGCATCCTGCTCACCCTCGCCGCGACGGCGTTCACGCTGGTCAGCTGGCGGCACCTGGGGGTCACCGGGCGGGCGCTGGTGCTCGCCGCGGTCACGGCGGCCGTCCTCGCCGCGCCGCTGCCCCTGCTGAAGCGCGGGCTGCGCTCCACGGCCGAGTCGGTGGCGGGCCTGGGCCTGGCGCTGACGGTGCTGGACGCCTACGCGCTGTACGAGGTGGCCTTCGCGGGGGCCGACGGTACGAGGTTCGCGGCGGCGTCGGCGGCGCTGCTGGCGGGCCTCTGGGCGGCGTACGGGTTCCTGCCGCGCACGCGTGAGATGCGTCTGCCCCTTCCCGCCGCGCTGGCGGCGGCCCAACTCCCCCTGCTCCTTTGGGCCATCGCGGTCGACGCGAGTTGGTTCACGATCACGGCCGCGCTTCTCGCGACGGCCGGGTTCGACACGGTTGTCGCGCTCCGGGCGAGCGCCGGGCCCGTACGTCTCGTCGCCCTCGGCGGCGCGTACGGCCTCGGCGGCTGGGGCGTTATGACGGCCGGCTGGCTGTGCTTGACGGCCACCGGCCCGAGCG
>NZ_JBFALC010000159.1:0-3335 GCF_040656035.1 Streptomyces sp. NPDC050211 | reverse complement strand
GGTGGGGTGCAGGGGCGAAGCCCCGCAGGGGGTCCAGGGGGCGCAGCCCCCTGGCGGGGTCGGAGGGGCGGAGCCCCTTCAGGATGGGACGGGTAGGGGCGGCGGGGGCGAATCCCCCTACGCCAACAACCCCCGCAACGGAAACACAGCCCTCCGCGTAGCCAACACCGCCTGATCCAACCGATCCGCAGGGTCGTACCCCGCCTCCCACGCAGCAAAGCCCACAGGCCACCGCCCATCAGTCATCCGCACCGGCCCCAACTGCCGCGTACGAGCAAACACCTCCCGCCGCCACCCCTCAGGAATCACCGCCTCAGGCTCCACAGCCCGCCCAGCCGCAATCCCGACCAGATGCGTCCACGACCGCGGCACCACATCCACCACCGCGTACCCACCCCCACCCAACGCGACCCACTTCCCCCCGGCGTACTCATGCGCCAACTCATGACAAGCAACCTGCACCGCCCGCTGCGCATCCAGCGAAACCGCCAAATGAGCCAACGGATCCTCGAAATGCGTATCGGCCCCATGCTGAGTCACCAGCACATGCGGCCGAAAGTCCGCAATCAACTCCGGCACCACCGCATGAAACGCCCGCAACCACCCCGCATCCCCGGTCCCCGCCGGCAACGCCACATTCACCGCCGACCCCTCAGCGACCCCCTCCGCCCCCGTCTCCTCAGCCCACCCGGTCTGCGGAAACAAGGTCCGAGGATGCTCATGCAGCGAAATCGTCAAAACCCGCGGATCCTCCCAGAACGCCGCCTGCACCCCATCCCCGTGATGCACATCGACATCCACATACGCGACCCGCCCGGCCCCCAATTCCAGCAACCGCGCAATAGCCAGCGACGCATCGTTGTAAATGCAGAACCCCGACGCACCCCCCGGCATCGCATGATGCAGTCCACCCGCGAAGTTCACCGCATGCAGCGCATCCCCATGCCACACAGCCTCAGCCGCCCCCACCGACTGCCCGGCGATCAACGCGGACACCTCATGCATCCCGGCGAACGCCGGATCATCGATCGTCCCGATCCCGTACGACCCGTCCGCCGCCCCAGGATTCTCCGACGCCGCCTTCACCGCGGCGATGTAATCCTCCCGATGGACCAGCCGCAACGTCGACTCCCCGGCAGGCTTCGCCGCCACGACCTCCACATCCCGGTCGAGCTCGAACGCACTCACCAGCCCCCGGGTCAGCGCAAGCCGAACCGGATCCATCGGATGCTCCGGACCGAAGTCATAGCCCGTTACTGCCTCGTCCCACATCAGCTGTGCGCGGCCGCTCATGCCCGCCACCGTATCGGTCCGGTTGACCCTCGAACGACCGGGCGTACACCAACGTCACCAGCACCAACACCATCGGCACAAGCATCGCCCCGCGATAGCTCCAGGCATCCCCCAACGCCCCCACCAACGGCGAACCGATCAAGAACCCCACATAGTTGAAAACATTCAGCCGAGCGATGGCCGCATCCGAAGCCCCGGGAAACAACCGCCCGGCCGCCGCAAAGGTCTGCGGCACCAGCACACACAACCCCAGCCCCAACAAGGTGAACCCCAGCATCCCCACCCAGGCCCCAGGCGCCACAGCCACCACGGCAAACCCCACAGCAGCCACCACCGCCCCACCCCGCACGACCACCACGGCCCCGAACCGCCGCACCCCGAAGTCCCCGAGGGCCCGCCCCACCAACGTCGTCACCATGTAGACGTTGTACGGAACGGTGGCCAGCTGCTCCGAACTCCCCAGCACATCCTGCAGATACTTCGCACTCCAGTTGGAGACGGTCGAGTCCCCGATGTACGCGAAGGTCATCACCAGACACAGCGGCAACAGCACCTTGAAGCCGACGCCGCCACCCCCACCCCCCTCGACGTCCGCCGCCTTCTCCTCCGCGACCCCGTCGACGTACCACCGACTCCCCACCAGCGCAGCCGGCAGAAGCACCACCACAACCGGCAGATACGACACGAACAGCGCCAGATCCCAGTGCGCCCCCACCCACGCGAGCGAGGCCCCGAGAATCCCACCCAGGCTGAACGCGGCATGGAAGCTGAGCATGATGCTGCGCCCGTACGACCGCTGCAGACTCACCCCGAGCATGTTCATCGAGGCGTCCAGCGCCCCCACGGCGAGCCCGAACGCGGCCAGCGCTATGCCCAGTTCGACCGTCCGGTCCCCGGCTCCGACCCCGAGCAGCGCCAGGAGCACCACGGGCTGGGACCACCGCAGCACCACACTGGGCCGTATTCGCTTCACCAGCCGCTCGGTCGTGACACTCCCGACCCCGGCGAGAATCGGCACAGCCGCCAGGAAGGCAGGCAGCAGCGCATCGGAGACGCCGTACCGGTCCTGGATGGCAGGGATGCGCGTCACGAGCAGCGCAAAGGCAACACCCTGAACGAAGAAGCCGAACGCCAACGAGGCCCTACCGCGCCGCAGCACATCAGTCATGGCGGCGAGCGTAAGGCCCAGGGCTACCGCTGGGTATATCAAGCCAAAGATGAATTTCCCTCAAGTTTGCCTGAAGGGGCGTCAGCGGCGAGAAGGCCGGCCAACTCCCCCATCCCGGCGAACAGGTGAGTCGCCTCCGCCAGCCTCGCCACAGGAGTCATGGCGGTGAACCCATACACGTCCATACCGGCCGCAACCGCCGCCTTCACCCCCAACGGACTGTCCTCCACCACCACACACCGCTCCGGCGCGACCCCCATCCGCTCGGCCGCGTACAGAAACAGATCAGGCGCCGGCTTCCCCCGCCCCACATCCTCCGAACTGAAGATCCGCCCGTCATCGAACCACCGGTCCAGCCCGGTCGCCCGATGCCCCACCCGAATCCGCTCATGACTCCCCGACGACGCCACGCAGTACGGCACCCCGTCCTCCGCAAGCTTCTCGAGCACCTCCACGGCCCCGTCCACCGGCTTCAACTCCCGCTCGAACGCCGCGAACACCCGAGCATGAAACACATCATCAAAGTCCGCCGGCAACCGCCGCCCGGTCCGCTCCTCCACCAGATCGTGTACGCGGTGCATGGCGGCGCCCATGTAGTCGCGAAGGGAGTCCTCATACGAGGTCGGATGCCCGAGCTCGGTGAGATAGGCGGCCAGCAGCCTGTTGGAGATGGGCTCGCTGTCGACGAGCACTCCGTCGTTGTCGAAGATCACGAGGTCATAGCGCATACCTACGAGCCTAAACCGCCCCAAACGCAGAAAACCCCCGTGCTGAATAGCACGGGGGTTTTCTCAAGTTTTGTTCGGCGGTGTCCTACTCTCCCACAGGGTCCCCCCTGCAGTACCATCGGCGCTGTAAGGCTTAGCTTCCGGGT
>NZ_JBFALC010000158.1:0-3661 GCF_040656035.1 Streptomyces sp. NPDC050211 | reverse complement strand
GGCCCGGGGGTGCGCGGGTCGAGGACCGGGACGCTCGCGGCGGCGGTGGCGCGGGCGCGGTGGGCGCCGTCGGCGAGCACGGCGACGGCACCGCTGTCGGCGAGCACCTGGGCGAGCCGGTCCGCGGGCTGCTCCGGATCGAGCGGCAGGAACGCGGCGCCGGTCTTGAGGATGGCCAGAACGGCGACGACCATCCACTCGGTGCGCTCCATGACGACGGCCACCAGCCGTCCGGGCGCCGGATCCGCGGCGGCACGCAGCCGCGCGGCCAGCGCCTCGGCGCGGGCGTCGAGCCCGGCGAAGGTGAGCCGGACCGCGCCGTGCACGACGGCCGTCCGGTCCGGCGTGCGGGCGGTCTGCTCCGCCACCAGGTCGAGGAGGGTGGCGCCGTCCGGGAAGGCGGCCGCGGTGTCGTTGACGTCGTGCAGCAGCCGCCGGCGTTCCTCCTTCGGCAGCACCGGCGCCCGCCGTACCGGCGCGTTAGGGTCGGCGAGCAGCCCGGCCAGCAGGGTGAGCAAGCGCTCCCCGATGCGCTCGGCACTGGCGCGGTCGAACAGGTCGTCGGTGTAGGCGACCCACAGCTCGCCCGGCCGGTCCGCGGCGGGCTCCAGGAAGCTGAAGGCGAGATCGAAGTCGCTGACCGGCGGGTCGAGTTCGAGATGCCGCACCCCCGGCGCGTCGGCGCCCGCGGCGACCGTGGTCCCGGACAGCGCGGTCTCCACCAGGACGTCGAAGAGCGGATTGCGGCCGGCGTCGCGCGGCAGCCGCAGGTCTTCCACGAGCTGCTCGAAGGGGTACTCCTCGTGCGCCATGGCCTCCTGGGCGGTGGCCCGCACCGCGGCCAGCAGATCACGGAAGGAACCGTCCGCGTCGACGGGGGTCCGCAGGACGACCGTGTTGGCGAACAGCCCGACCGTCCCGGCGGCCCGGCGCCCGGTACGGCCCGCGACGACCGTGCCGAGCAGGGCGTCGCCCTGTCCGCACAACCGCAGCAGCAGCACACGTACCGCGGCGACGACCCCCATGAACGGGGTCGCGGCCATGTCCCGGCAGGCCGCCGCGAGCGCGTCGGTGAGCTCGGCGGGCAGCGGCAGGCGCACCTTGCCACCCGCAAAGCCGCGCACCGCGGGGCGGCGCCGGTCGGTGGGCAGCAGCAGCGGCTCCGGCAGGTCGGCGAGCGCCTGCGCCCAGTAGGCGCGGTGGGCCTCGCCCAGCGGTCCGGCGAGCCGGCCGGCGAGCGCATGGGTGTGCTCGGCGTACTGGGGCGCGGGCGGCGCCGCGGGGGCGTCCTCGCGCAGCGAGTCGACCAGGTCCCGCAGCAGGACGGCGTACGACCAGCCGTCGCACACGGCGTGGTGGATGTTGAACAGCAGCGTGCCGCCGCCGGAGTCGGGCAGCCAGGTCACCCGGGTGAGCGGGCCATGGGCCAGATCGAAGCGCCAGGCGCACTCGCGCGCGTAGGCCTCTTCCAGGGCCTGGTGGGGGTCGGTGCCCGCGGGTACCGGTTCGACGGTGAGCACACCGGACGGGGCGGGCAGCACGCTCTGCTCCAGCCCGTGCGGGCCGTCGCGCAGCACCGTCCGCAACGCCTCGTGGCGGGCGACGAGTTCGTCGACGCGGTCGGCGAGCAGACCGGTGTCCACAGGGGTGCCGGAATGCTCGATGCGGTACGCCTCGACCATGTTGTACGGCGGCAGCGGCGAGTCGTCGAGCCGGTCCAGGAGCCACATGCGGCGCTGGGCGTTGGTGGCGGGCAGCGGCCCGGTGGACGGCACGGCGACAGGCGCGGCGGCGGTATCGCCGGGCCGGGCGCCGCGTGCGCGCAGGGCCGCGGTGAGGGCGGCCGGTGTGCGCAGGTCGAACACGTCGTGGACGGCGAGCGCATCCGGGCGGCCGGTCGCCTCGCAGACGATGCCGACCAGCTGCATCGCGCCCAGGCTGTGCCCGTCGGCGGCGAAGAAGTCGTCCTCGCCGCTGCGCGGCGGCTGCCCGAACACCTCCGCCCAGGCGTCGGCGACGAGCACCCCGAGCGGATCAGCGGGCCGCCAGTGCGGGCGGTCGCCGGACTCCAGCCCGCCGCGCAGGGCCCGCTTGTCGACCTTGCCGTGCGCGGTCAGCGGCAGCGCGTCGAGACGGCGCAGGGTGGCCGGGCGCATGTGGGAGGGCAACTCGGCACGCAACGCCGCCGCGAGGTCCTCGGCCGCGCCGGCACCGGTGTACCAGGCGTGCAGGGTGGTCTGCCCGTCCATGACGCGGGGGACGACGACGGCCTCGGTGACGCCGGGCCGGCGTACGAGCGTCTGCTCGACCTCCCCGGTCTCGACGCGGTTGCCGAAGATCTGGACCTGGCCGTCGCCGCGGCCCAGGAACTCCAGTTCACCGTCCGCGCGCAGGCGGCCGAGGTCGCCGGTACGGAACACGGGGGCGTCGCCGGTGTGCGGCGAGGTGGTGAAGCGGGCCGCGGTCGCCTCCTCGTCGCCGAGGTAGCCGGCCGCCACCCCGGGGCCCGCGACGAGGATCTCGCCGGTGACGCCGAGGGGGGCGAGCTCTCCGGTGGGGGTGACGACGAGGACGCCGTAGCCGGGGGAGGGGCGGCCGACGGGGACCCGGTCGAGGAGCTGCGCGCTCTCGCCCGGGCGGATGAACATGGTGGCGTCGATGGTGGCCTCGCTCGGCCCGTACAGATTGGCGAACGTGCCCACCCGCAGCCGGCCGGCGGTGCGCGGCAGCAGCCCGCGGGGAATGGTGTCGCCCCCCAGCAGCAGGTGCCGCAACGGCAGTTCGGCCCCGTCGGGCAGGCCCCGCAACAGGGCCGACAGCAGCCCCGGCACGCAGTTGACGAGCGTGACCTCGCCCTCGCGCACCCGCTGCCACAGGGCGGCGGGCTCGATGCGGTCGGGCGTGCCGACGGCGACGAGGGTGCCGCCGGCGAGCAGCGTCGCGAAGATCTGGAACGTGGTGGCGTCCGAGGTGATCGCGGACAGCAACGCCGTGCGGGTCGCGGCGTCGACACCGAGTTCCCGCGCACCGCTGAGCACCTTGTGGGCCACCTGGTCATGACGCAGCGCGAGGGGCCGCGGAGTTCCCGTCGAGCCGGAGGTGAACAGCACGACGGCGTCGTCCTGCGGCCCGGGGGAGGCGGGGCACACGGGCGCTGCCGGGGCGGCACGCAGCACGTCGAGGTCCACGACGGGCACGGCCAGGACGTCGCCGCCGGAGCCCTCGTCCGTCGCCCGCAGCACGATGCGGCTGCCGCTGAGGCGGGTGAGCAGGGTGAGGCGGGCAGCGGGGTGGCCGGGGTCGAGGGGGACGAAGGCGGCGCCGGTGCGCAGGACGGCGAGGAAGGAGACGACGAGTCCGGCACCGCGGTCGGCGAGGACGGCGACCCGGTCGCCGGGGCCGATGCCGTGCCCGGCGGCGAGGGCGGCCGCCACGCGCTCGGTCTCGTCGAGGAGTTGACGGTACGTCAGAGTGCGGCCCTCGCCGGTGACGGCGACGGCGTCCGGGCTGCGGCGGCACTGTTCGGCCACCAGCGAGGTGAGGGTGTCGGGCGCGAACGAGCCCGGGACGGGCAGCTCGGCCAGGGCTTCCAGCTCGGCCCGCTGGTCGGCGCCCAGGACGTCGATGGCGCCGGCGGGCCGGTGCGGGCCGGCGGCGAGCG
>NZ_JBFALC010000157.1:0-3719 GCF_040656035.1 Streptomyces sp. NPDC050211 | reverse complement strand
GGACCCGGCCGGTGGCCATCAGCGCCTGAGTGCCCGGCGCCGAGGCCCCGGCGCGCCTCACGCCAGCCGGCTCATCAGCCCGGCGGTCTCGCGCTTGTAGGTGCACGCGCTGCTGCCGAACGACTCCCGTACCCGTTCGCGCACCTCGCCCGGTTGCTCCTGGCTGAGCTTGAACATGCCCTCGGCCCCGGTCACCGTGAACCGGAAGGCCCCCACACCGGGCACGATCTTGCGGAAGTAGTCGAGCGACCCGGTCATGTCCCAACCGTTGCCGAACGCCCCCTCGAAGGCGCGCACGGTGGACTGCACCACGCCCAGCGTCTCCTCCGTGGAGTCGATCTTCTCCACCACGCCCCGGACATGCACCGCGGTGAAGTTCCAGGTCGGGGCGGCCGGGGTCACCTCGTACGCGGTGGGCGACACATAGGAATGCGGACCGGTGAACGTCAGCAGCAGGACGCCGCCCGGCCGCAGTGCCGCCCAGTGCGGATTCGCCCGGTTCATGTGCCCGAGCAGCGTGGCGCCCGGCAGCTCGCCGGACCAGTCGCCCGATGTCTCGGGGTCGAAGATGACCGGCAGATGGGTGGCGAACGGGCCGTTTTCGGGACTGCCGTTGACCACCGCAAGCGCCAGTGGATTACCACGGATCAGATCCACCATCCATGAACTGTCCGGTTCACGGTAAAAGCTGGGCACGAACATCTGGATTCTCCCTTTCGGCTATTGACTCAAGACATGGCGCCGGATCGGGGCATGACTGATCGCATTGCTCCGGGCCCTGGGCCACCGGCCGCGCCATGCGGAGACTTCGAAAATCCGCGCCGACCGTAACGTCCGTCCCGTCGACAGGACAACGCTTTTGGATCCAGAGCGCCTCCAGACGCGCTCAAGTGGCGCTCATGTTGTCTTCCAGCGGCCTTCCAGTTGATTTCGAGGCGCGCTCCGGACAAGACTGCTGAACGGTCGCTCGGGCCACCGGCGCCGAGTTTTCCAGACGCGATCGGGGAGAAATTTCTATGGGTATAAAGGGCAGGCGCAGCGAAGAGATCTACGACGTGGTCGGTATCGGATTCGGCCCGTCCAACCTGTCGCTCGCGATCGCCTTGGAGGAGCACGGGGCGAGCGCTCCGCAGCATCCGGTCAGGTCCCACTTCTTCGAGCGGCAGCCCAGGTTCGGCTGGCACCGGAACATGCTGCTGCCGTCGACGACCATGCAGATCTCGTTCCTCAAGGACCTGGCGACCTTCAGGAATCCGATGTCCCGGTTCAGCTTCGTCTCGTATCTGCACGCCACGAACCGGCTGGTGCAGTTCGTGAACAACCAGGACTTCTTCCCGACCCGGCAGGAGTTCCACCAGTACCTGGAGTGGGCGGCCGCCGGCCTGGACGACCGGGTCACCTACGGCGCCGAGGTCACCGCGATCCGGCCCGCCGCCGTGGCCGGGGCCCCGGCGCCCGACCTCCTCGAGATCGAGGTGCGCGAGAGCGACGGCACCACCAGCGTGGTCACCGCACGCAACGTGGCCATCTCGACGGGCCTGGTGCCGCGCCTGCCGCAGGGGGTGACGTCCGACGAACGGGTGTGGCACAGCTCGGAGTTCCTCCAGCGGTTCAACGCACAGGCCCCGGACGACCTCAAGAGCGTGGCGGTGGTCGGCGCCGGGCAGAGCGCGGCCGAGATCGTCCGGTTCTTCCACGACGAGCTGCCGCACGCCGACGTCAGCGCGATCATGCCGTCGTACGGCTACTCCATCGCCGACGACACTCCCTTCGCCAACCAGGTGTTCGACCCCGGCGCGGTCGACGAGTACTACTTCGGCGCCGAGCGGGCACGGGAGTCGTTCTGGCGCTACCACCGCAACACCAACTACTCGGTGGTCGACGCCGACGTCATCCGGGACCTGTACCGGCGTGCCTACGACGAGCAGGTGCGCGACAGCCGGCGGCTGCACTTCCGCAACCTCACCCGGGTCGAAGAGGTCCAGCGCGCCGGGAGCGGGACGCGGGTGGTCCTGCGCTCGGTGCTCGACGACCGGACGGAGGAACTGGCCGTCGACGCGCTGGTGTTCGCCACCGGCTACGACGGGCTGGACCCGGCCCGCCTGCTCGGCGACTTCGACCGGCACTTCCTGCGCGACGCGGCGGGCCGGCACCGGGTGGAACGCGACTACCGCCTCGTCAGCGCATCGGGACTGACCTGCGGCGTCTACCTCCAGGGCGGCACCGAGCACACCCACGGCCTGTCCTCGGCCCTGCTGTCGAACATCGCGGTACGCAGCGGCGAGATCGCCGATTCGATCATGCTGCGGCGCACCGAGCGGGAGCTGGGCCGTACCTGCCCCGTGCAGACCGCGTCCTCGGCCGCCTGAGGCGGCTCGGCGCGGGGCGCACGCCGCCGCTTCTCGATCCACTCCAGATCCACGCCGTCCTCACCGGTCACCGGGGCTCTCCCGGGGCCGGGGCCCTCCACAGAAGGAGTCGTGCCTGTGAGCACCAACTGCCCGGTCGCCGGCCTCGTTTCCCGGCGTGCGAGGTTCTCATGACCGTCAGCGCGCACCCGGCCCTGGCCAAGGCCCGGTCCATCGGCGACGCCCTGCCGTGGCTGGCCCGCCACCAGGGCCGCACGGTCGTCATCAAGCTGGGCGGCCACGCCATGGTCGACGAGGACCTCACGGCGGCCTTCGCCCGCGACATCGTCTTCCTGCGCTACGCCGGGCTGCGGCCCGTGGTGGTGCACGGCGGAGGCCCCCAGATCGATGCCGAGCTCGCCCGGCGCGGTCTTGAGCGCGAGTTCAAGGCCGGGCTGCGCGTCACCTCGCCGGCCGCGATGGACGTGGTGCGGATGGTCCTCGCCGGCCAGGTGCAGCGTGAACTGGTCGGGCTGGTCAACCGCTTCGGCCCGCTCGCCGTCGGGATGACCGGCGAGGACGCGGACACCCTCACCGCGGTACGGCACACGCCGTGGATCGACGGGGAGCCGGTGGACGTCGGCAGGGTCGGCGACATCACCGGCGTGGACACCGGCGCGCTGGACAGCCTGCTGGCGGACGGCCGGATCCCGGTGGTCTCGCCGCTCGCCCGCAGCGCCGAGGACGGCCTGGTCTACAACGTCAACGCCGACACCGTGGCGGCGGCGCTGGCGACCGCGCTGCGCGCCGAGGCGCTCGTGATGCTGACCGACGTCGCGGGCCTGTACGCGGGCTGGCCGCACAAGGCCGAGGTCATCCAGCGGCTGACGGCCTGCGAGCTGGAGAAGCTGCTGCCGGAGCTGAGCGACGGCATGGTGCCGAAGATGACCGGTTGCCTGAATGCCGTGCGGGGCGGCGTGGGCGCGGCCCGGGTGATCGACGGACGGATCCCGCACTCGGTACTGCTGCCGCTGTTCACCGACGACGGGGTCGGCACGGTGATCGTGCCGGACCCGGACGAGGCGGAGCTACTGCCGTGAGCGGGTGACGGCACACCATCGGCCGGTGCCGGCTCACCGGAACCTGAAATGACGACGACATTCGAGCGAAGGCGAGGGCAGTGCCCGTGACCTACACACCCGGGGCTCCGCCCTCGGCCGGCGGCCGCAGTCCCGCCCTGCCGTCCCGCGGTCCGGCGAATCAACCCGCCTGCGGACCGGGCGAGTTCCTCGGGCCGCCGCGGCCCGCCGGCCGGCCGCTGCACGCGGTGGACCTCGCTTCGCAGCCGGCGGCCCTCGGCCACGAGAAGGC
>NZ_JBFALC010000156.1:0-3729 GCF_040656035.1 Streptomyces sp. NPDC050211 | reverse complement strand
GCCGCGCGGGACTGGAAGGGCGGCGGGCAGCGGGGACAGCTCCCGACCGCCGTCGGCTCGCTCCTGCCGACCCCGTCGACCTCGGAGAACACCGGTCCCGGGCACGCGGCGCAGGGCGGGATGAACCTGCGCCACGTCGTCTCCCTGCTGCCCACGCCGCGCGCGTCGGAGAACGAGAACCGGCAGACCAAACGCAGTCCTTCACAGGAAGCGGGCACGCACGGCAAGAGCCTGGCCGCCGAAGTGGGGGAGCTGCTGCCGACACCGACCGCGACGGACTCGAAGAGCAGCAGCGGAGCGAATCCGGACTGGGGACATGGACAGACGCTGACGGACGCGGCCCGGAGCGTTGGGGCCAGTACGCCACGGCGGTCGAAAGGTGGGCGCAGGTCATCGGCCGCCCCGCTCCCGGGCCAGTTGACGCTGTGGGACGGCTGAACCCGCCGTTCGTCGAATGGCTCATGGGCCTCGACGTCGGGCACGTCACCGCCGTCCCCGGCCTGTCCCGTTCCGCACAGCTCAAAGCGCTCGGCAACGGCGTGGTCCCGCAACAGGCCTTCGCCGCGCTCCGCTTCCTGCTCGACCGGTCCGAGCCCCCGGCATGGGGGAGGGCCGCGGCATGAAGTCCCAACCCATCGTCGGCGCCGCCGTGTTCACCGCCGTCATGCAGGCGGCCGGCCACCGCTGCCAGTGCAGCGGCGAGTGCGGCCAGCCCCACACCAAGGGCGACGGCCGCTGCCAGCACGAGCACGACCACTACACCAGCAAGCACGGGCGCCTGGTGCGGCTGATGGCCGCGCCGGTCGACCCGCTCGCCTCCGACGTCGCCGCCGCCCGCCTCCCGGCGAGTGAGCTGCGGGCCTGGTGCCCCGACTGCCGCGCCGGAGCGGCCCGGCTCGCCCGGAAGCAGTTGCCCGCGGCCGCTACGGATCAGTGCGGCCTGTTCGACCTCTGACCTCGGCCGCACGCCTCGAAGTGGCTACAGGCTGTCCAGGAACCGGAGGACGGATGACGTGCCCCGGTACTTCCAGCGGTGCTGACGGCTGCAGAAACGCCGCCGTCGCCACCGTCCAGGCTGCTGGACCGGCTCATGGCACCACTTGCACGGCCGAGTTCTGCCCTGTGAATCCCCACCCATGCCGCGACTGTAGCGGCCTTCGAAAGGGTCCGGCCGCCCGCCTTCCACAGCAACCGGCCGGGCCCTTCAACTCCCGTGAGGAGCAGATACATCGTGACGGAAACAACCCCCTTCCCGCCCCCGGACGAGCCGGTCGGCATGGGCGCCGAGGTAGTCGACCTCGACAAGGCACGGTCGGCCCGTGACGGGGCGGCCGACCCCGACCCCGCCCCGATGCCCCACTTCCGCCCGACCGAGTCGGGCGCCGAGTCGGCCGACGCGGACGATGAGGAGTCGGGCGACCGGGTCGCCCGACCGGTCGACCGGCCGGACCTGCCCGCGCCGGGCGTCACCACGTACAAGCGTCGGCCGATCCTGCCGACGTGGCTGACGTCCAAGCCGGGGTTCGTCTCGACCGTGCAGCGGGCGAGTGGCAACGCCTTCTACGCCACCGCCTACCACGGCATCCGCACCCCCTGGTACGCCCTGCGGCTGACCCGGCTCGCGCCGCGCGGCGCGGCCCGCCTGGTGCGCGAGACGAACCGGTGGGTGTGGGATGCCGAGGGTGCTCCGCTGCGCGAGTACGAGGTGCGCAGGGAGAACACCGCCGAATACCTCAAGCTGTCCCGGCAGCGCGACGGCCGGGTGCGGCTGCGCGTGCTCGTGTCGACCGTGGCGCTCGTCTTCGGCACCGCGTTCGCCCTGACCCTGTACGTGATGGCCCCGGCCTGGCTGGGTGTGCTGGCCTCTGCCGCGGTGCTGGTGTGCGGGTTCTGGGGCGCTCCGCAGGACCATCCCGTGATCGGGCCCGCGGTGCTCAAGACCGAGATCCAGAAGCTCACCGGGCCGATCGTGCTGCGTGCGCTGGACAACATCGGCAACCCGAAGCTGACGGCCGCCATCAAGAAGGGCGGCGACATGAACGGGATGCGCTTCACCTCCGAGATCACCCGGGACGGCCCCGGCTACCGCGCCGATCTCGACCTGCCCTGGGGTGTGACCCCGGAGGACATCATGGAGGAGCGCAAGTCGCTGGCCTCGGGGTTGCGCCGCAAGGTCGGCTGCGTGTGGCCGTCGGCCGACCCGACCGAGCACGAGGGTCGGCTGATCCTGTGGGTGGGCGACAAGCCCATGAACGAGACGACCAAGCCGGCATGGCCGCTGCTGAAGTCCGGGCAGGTGGACCTGTTCAAGCCGGTCGTGTTCGGCAACGACCAGCGCATGGCCGACGTGTCCGTCACGCTCATGTTCGCGAGCGTGGTGGTCGGCTCCATCCCGCGCATGGGCAAGACGTTCCTGATGCGGCTGTTCCTGCTCATCGCCGCCCTGGACCCGCGCGCGGCGCTGTACGCGTTCGACTTCAAGGGCACCGGCGACTTCGGCGCCCTGGAGCCGGTCTGCCACCGCTACCGGGCCGGAGACGAGGACGAGGACATCCTGTACGTCCTCGAATCGCTGCGGGAGCTGCGGGCGGAGCTGCGCCGGCGGGCGAAGGTCATCAAGTCCCTGCCGCGCTCGCGCTGCCCGGAGTCCAAGGTCACCCCCGAGCTGGCGAACGACAAGTCCCTTGGCCTGCACCCGATCGTCGCCGGGTTCGATGAGTGCCAAGTCCCCTTCGAGCACGAGAAGTACGGTGCGGAGATCGAAGAGATCGCCACCGACCTGGGCAAGCGCGGTCCCGCCCTGGGCATGACGATGCTGTTCGGCACGCAGCGGCCGGACGCGAAGTCGCTGCCCACCGGGATCAGCTCCAACGCGGTGCTGCGGTTCTGCCTGAAGGTGATGGGGCAGCCCGCCAACGACATGGTGCTGGGTACGTCGATGTACAAGGCCGGATACCGGGCCACCATGTTCTCCCGCACCGACCGCGGGATTTGCTGGATGGCCGGTGAGGGCGACGACCCGCGCATCGTGGCGAGCGCGTTCGTCGACGCGGTCGGCGCCGAACAGGTCGTCGTCCGCGCGCGGAAGATGCGCGAGGCGTACGGCAACATCACCGGCCACGCCATCGGCGAGACGCCCGACAGCGGCGAGCCCGCCTTCGATCTGCTCGCGGACATCGTCAAGGTGGTGGCCGCGGACGAAGACAAGGTGTGGAACGAGAAGGTCGCCGCCCGCCTCGCCAGCCTGCGGCCGGAGATGTACGGCGGCTGGAAGGCCGAGACGGTGACCACGAACCTGCGCCCGCACGGCATCGCGGCACAGGACGTGTGGGGCACCACCGACAAGGGCAAAGGCACCACCCGCCGCGGCATCGCCCGCGCCGACATCACCAAAGCCATCACCCTACGTGACGGAAAGCGGTCCTCGGACTGACCGCGCACGGGTGCTAGGTCTAGCAGCCCGCGCTGCTAGACCTAGCACCCCCACTAGCACCCCAAACCGGCCCTGATCAGCAAACTCGCACCTAGCATCCGACCTGCGAGAACCCAGGAAACCCGCCTGGAAGGCACCCTCATGACCCTCATCCTCCTTGCTAGCGCCTGCCTACTCGCCGTCACTCTCGGTTACGCGAGTCTGTGTGCGGCGAGCCCGTTCGGCGACTGCCGCAAGTGCCGCGGCTTCGGCTTCGCGATGAAGACCGACCGCAAAGGCCGCCTCAAGCGCGGCAA
>NZ_JBFALC010000155.1:0-3907 GCF_040656035.1 Streptomyces sp. NPDC050211 | reverse complement strand
GCCACGGCCGTGCCCCAATTCCGGGGCCGGCGCCACCAGTATTCAGCGGCTGGATTCCTGTATACAGGAAATCGATTTCCCTGATTGCAATCTAGGGGCCAGATTAGTGGGACCGCAATCGGGAGGACGTCTCCGTGACATCTGCAGCCGCGTCGGCACCCTTCATCCCTTCTCCGGACCGTTCGCCATCGGCACCTTTTCGGCAGCGGGCGAGACCAGGTTCCCGGGCCTCATGGCCCCGGACGGCCGAGCGCTCGACCTGCATACGGCACTGGACGAACATCTACGACCTGACGTAGCCCGAGAACGCCGACCAGTGGGGCACGTCCAACCCGATGAACGAGATGGTCGCCAAGGAAATGCTCAACGACGTCGACCGCGGTGTCTTCGTCGCTCCGCCGGTCTGACCCCATGACACCGGGGGCCCGGCGCACTCCCCCACCCTGCCATGGCGCCGAGCCCCCGGCCCGCGTCAACCCACCCAGCTCCCAAGGAATGCCATGCGCTTCGCCACGTACGAACAGCACGGCCGCAGCCGCGTCGCCACCGTGAAGGACGACGGACAGGCCGGGTCATGACCGACACCCCGGACACGAACTCCGCTCCTCCTCCCACAGCGGACGCGGCGGAACTCCAGGAGTTGCTTCCCGGGATCCACGCCTGGGTGCAGCCGGACGGGACCTGGTGGGTCAACAACGCCGGCGCGGTGGCCGGCGACGACGGGGTCCTGGTGATCGACACCTGTGCCACCGCGGCTCGCACCCGCCGGTTTCTCGACGCCGTGGACACGGCCACCGGCGGGGCGCCCGTCCGGCTGGGGGTGAACACCCATCAGCACGGTGACCACACCTACGGCAACAGCCTCCTCCCCTCCATGACAGTGATCGTCGGGCACAGCCGGATGCGGGAAGGGCTTCAGGCCGACCCGGTCATCGACGGCTGCCCACCGCTGTGGAACCCGGTCCCGGACTGGGGGCCGGTGACCCGCAGGCTTCCCGACATCTCGGCCGGCTCCGCACTCACCCTGCACGTCGCAGGTCGGCGGATCGAGCTGCTGCACCCCGGCCGCCCGGCGCACACCACCGGAGATCTGATCGCCTGGCTGCCCGAAGAACGCGTGCTGTTCTCCGGCGATCTGGTGTTCGCCGGACTCACCCCGCTGGCCTTCATGGGCTCGGTGGACGGGGCCCTCGCCGCGGTCGACTGGCTGGAGTCCCTGCAGCCCGACGTCATCGTCCCCGGCCACGGCCCGGTCCTCACCGGCACCGGCATCACCCGGGTCCTGGACGAGCACCGCCGCTATTACCGGCTCATCCTCGACACCGCCCAGGACGGGCTCTCCCGGGGTCTGACGCCCCTGCAGGCCGCCCGCCAGGTCGACCTGGGCGAGTTCACGGACTGGGGCGACGCCGAACGGGTCGTGCTCAACCTGCACCGCGCCTACGCCGACCACGCCGGCCGGGACCTCGACGTGATCACCGCCTTCGGGGACGCGGTCGCCTGGCTCGGCCGCCCGATGCACACCTCCGTCTGAAGGGAAGCGCGACTGTGCGGTTCGTGACCTACGCCGACGACGACGGTGATCGGGTCGGCGTCCTCCACCACGACCAGGTCCATCCCCTGGGTCGCGGCGTCACGATGCTCGGCCTCCTGCGCGACGGCACCCTGCGGTCGGCCGGGGAGCAGGCCCTGGCCGCGCCTGCCGCGACCCGGGCGGTCGGCGACCTTCGGCTGCGCGCGCCGATCCCCGATCCTCCCGCTGTACGGGACTTCATGACCTTCGAACGGCACGTCGAAGGTGTCTCCAGACTCGGCGGAACCGACGCGACCGTCCCCGAACGCTGGTACGAGGCACCCGCGTTCTACTTCACCAACCCCTACGCGATCCTCGGCCCCGCCGACGACGTCCCCGTACCGCCCGGCAGCCGGATGTTCGACCTGGAGCTGGAGGTCGCCGCCGTCATCGGCCGCACCGGCCGCGACATCCACCCCGACGACGCCGACGCCTACGTCGCCGGCTACACCATCCTCGTCGACTGGTCGGCCCGCGACGTCCAGTTCGCCGAGATGCAGGTCCGGCTCGGCCCCACCAAGGGCAAGGACACCGCCACCACCCTCGGACCGGTCCTGGTCACCCCCGACGAGCTGCAACCCTGGCGCACCGACACCTCGTTCGACCTGACGATGACCGTCGACATCAACGGCGAACGGCTGGGGCAGGACCGGTGGTCGTCCATGGCGTTCTCCTACGCCGACATGATCGCCTACGCCTCCCGTGGCACCGAGATCCGCCCCGGCGACATCCTCGGCTCCGGCACCTGCGGCGGCGGCTGCCTCGCCGAACTGTGGGGTCGCGAAGGCCTGAACGCCCACCGCCCCCTGCAACCCGGCGACGTCGTCACCGTCACCGTCGAACAACTCGGCACCCTGACCACCCGCGTCGTGCCAGGAGTCGAGCCGATTCCCCTCCCACCCGCACGACGGGGCCGGTAGGCCCAGTCTGTGCGGAACGGCGACCCCCCGTGGGGTCGCCGTCGCCCACCTGGCCGAACAGACGGTCGCCACGCCCCCGGACACCCTTCGGCTGTCATCGTGCCGGTCCGGCAGACGTCGTAGCCGTGAAGCCCGAACCAGTACATGTCCAGCATTGCGAGGAGAGTCCGATGAACGAGTTCGTCATCGTCGGTGCGAAGGTGTTCGACGGCGAGAAGAACCTGGGCCAGGTCGACGTGCACGTCGCCGACGGCGTCATCGTCTCGGTGGGCGGGCCGCGTGTCACCGGGGTGGAAGTCGTCGACGCCACCGGCGCAACCCTGCTGCCGGGCCTGATCGACGCACACACCCACACAGACGCCGCGATGCTGCGCCAGGCACTGACCTTCGGTGTCACCACCGAACTCGACATGGGCTCGGTCCCCGCCACCATGATTCCGCTGCGCGCCGAGGTCGAGGCCGACCGGACTTTCGCGGACGTGCGGAGCGCCTCTTTTTCGCTCACCCACCTAGACGGCCACCCTCATCAGTTCCGGAAGGGCCTCAACGATCCGGTCTGGCCGACCGCGACCACCGTGGCGGAGGCGGCCGGGTTCGTCGAGGATCGGATCAGCGAGGGCGCCGACTACATCAAGCTGATAGCCGAGAGTGGCGGGGCGTTCGGCTTCCAGTTGCCGCACGTACCACTGGAGATTCACGCCGCCGTGATCGCCGAGGCGCACGCTCGCGGGAAGATGGTGATGGCCCACGCCATGACGCTGCACGAGACCGAACAGATGGTCGACGCCGGCGCCGACGGCCTCGCCCATCTGTTCGCCGACACGGCCCACACCCCGGAGATCGTCGACCGCATCGCAAGCGCGAACGTGTTCGTGGTGCCGACTCTGACTCCCCTTGCCTCCATCGTCGGGCTGTCGCACAGCACGGACCTGGCGCAAGATCCACGCGTTGCGGGAAAGCTTGCGCCGGAATTGCGGGCGCACCTCTCCGACACGTTCGGCGGCTTGCCCGCCTCGCACTTCGACATGGCACTGGCCACGATCGCAGCCCTGCGCCAGGCTGGGGTCGACGTGATCGCAGGCACCGACGCCGCGGCTCTGGCCGTGCGCGGCGTGACCCACGGAGCAAGTCTGCACGGCGAGCTGCAACTGCTCGTACAGGCCGGTTTCAGCCCCACCGAAGCCCTGCGCTCGGCGACTTCACTGACAGCACGACGGTTCGGCCTCCACGATCGGGGCCGCGTCGAGCAAGGCCTGCGGGCAGATCTCGTCCTGGTCGACGGTGATCCCACCACGACCATCAACGACAGCCTGTCGATTCGCGCTGTCTGGCGACAGGGCACCCGCCTCGCGGCCGCATCCACGCACGGCTCCCGGTGAACCCGCCAGGAGCGACGAGGGCGCAGGGCCCTGGT
>NZ_JBFALC010000154.1:0-3944 GCF_040656035.1 Streptomyces sp. NPDC050211 | reverse complement strand
CGTCGCCAACGAGCCTGAGAGGGCGCCGACCACCTCGGCCCGCACCTGGCGGCGCTCGGCGCGTTGCGCCGCCGCGGTGTCCCGTCCCCCCCCTCCCGCCCACCTTGCCGGGGCCGCCCCGGCCAGCGGCGCGCCCACGAACAGCAGGACGGCGACGACCACCACCGTCCACGCCTCCACGATGTCCGACCGGCGCCGCAGCGGGCTGGGCCGCCAGCGCCAGCCGCGCACCCGCGTTCGCATGTCGACCTCCTCGCCGTCACGCCTACGAGTGCCCACATCGAGTGACCTAAGCGGGCCGACACGGCCGCCGGCTGTGGAGATCGGAGCCGGTCAGCCGAAGCGCTCGATCCGGATGCGGTCGACCGGCTGGCCTGCCGCGACGAGCAGCCGTGAGGCGTGCTCGGCGAACCCGTTGGAGCCGCACACATAGGCCTCCCACCCACCGGGAGGCCGGTCGGCCAGGAGCGGGGCCACATGTGCGGCCGTCATACGACCCACAGGTACGCCATGTGGCGCGCTCCGCGTGAACACGGGCGTCGTCTCGGCGCCGTACTCCCGCCCGTAGATCAGCTCCTCGGGACTGCGCGCCGACACCAGCAGCCGCAGCGGCACGGACAGGCCCCGCGCCCGGTGGTGCCGCACCATCGACATCAGCGGTACGACGCCGGATCCCGCGCCGATCAGCAGGGCGGGCCGGTCGCCGGGCCAGGCGAAGAAGCCGCTGAGCGGCCCGCGCACCTCGAGCCGGTCACCGGGCCGGGCCACGGTGTGGAACCAGCCCGAGACCTCGCCGCCCTCGACGTGATCGAGGGTCAGCTCGATATGCCCGGAGTCGTCGGGCGCGGACGCGAGGGAGTAGTGGCGCTGGGCCGCATAGCCGTCCCCGGCGGTGAGCCGCAGCATCAGGTGCTGGCCGGGGAGATGCCCCTGCCAGTCGGGCACGGCGAGCCGGAAGGTTGCGGCGTGCGGGGTCTCGCGGCGGATCTCGGTGATCGTGGCGGTCTGCCACACGGCGGCGGCCTGGTTGCTCACGGCGATCCGCCCGGGCACGGCGAAGCGCGTCGGGGGAGTGAAGGTCTCAGTCACCGGAGTACCGCTGCTCCTCCCAGGGGTTGCCGCGGGCGTGGTAGCCGTTCTGCTCCCAGAAGCCCGGCTCGTCGTGGTCGAGGAGCCGGATGCCCGCGATCCACTTGGCGCTCTTCCAGAAGTAGAGATGCGGCACCAGCAGGCGTGCCGGACCACCGTGCTCGGGCGCGAGGGGCCGGCCGTCGTACTCCCAGGCGATCCAGGCCCGTCCGCCGGTCAGGTCCGCGAGCGGCAGGTTCGTGGTGTATCCGGTGTGCGAGTAGGCGACGGCATGTGTGGCGGCCACATGGGGGCGCACCACATTGAGGAAGGCGTCCAGCGAGACGCCCCCGAACCGCACGCCGAACTTCGACCAGCTCGTCACACAGTGGATGTCACCCTCGTACGCCGAGGCCGGCAGCTCGTGCGCCTGCTCCCAGTTCCAGGTGCGGGGCTTGTCCACCAGGCCGTCGACACGGAAGGTCCAGTCGGCGGGCGCCAGTTCGGGAGTGACCTCCGCGGACAGGACGGGCCAGTCGTCGCCCGCGTCGTACTGGCCGGGCGGGAGCCCCGGGTCGTCGACGCGCGGACGTCCGGTGAAGCCTCGGGTGACATTCATGCGGGTGCTGCCTCCAGGTCGCCGTGCGTACGTGCGTGGCGGCCCGTGGGTCGGACGTTATGGGTGCTTACGCAGTCAACCGTACGTGGCCTGCGGACCTGCCCGGTCCCGGGGGGCGGCGGGCCCCGCGCTCATGAAGGCCGCAAAGCCTCGGCACCCGCCCCGGTCCACCCGTTGTAGCGCACGAGATACGTGGCGAACCGCTCCAGATCCTCCGTCGGCCAGTCCGCGAGCCGTTCCCGCAATGCCGTCCGGCGGCTCTCGGTGACCTGGGCGAGGATGTTCCGGCCGGCGTCCGTCAGGTGCAGTACCTGCACGCGGTGGTCCTCAGGGGCGAGGCGCCGCTCGATGAGTTCGGTCCGCTCGAGCGCGGCGACCTGGCGGCTGACGGTGGACTTGTCGAGGGCGTAGTGCGCGGCCAGGTCGGTGGCGCGGCAGCCGCCGCTCTCCTCCAGGTGCCCCAGCAGCGTGTACGACACCAGCGACAACTCGGGGTGCATACGTCCCGCCGAGGCCCGTGCCCGGCGGGCGAAGGCGGTCATCTCGCGCTGGATGGTCTCCACGGCCGTGTCCGCACCGGGCCCGCCGGAGTGGCCAACCGGCTCATCGGTCACGTCGGCTGCGTTCACGGAACCTCCCTCGCCCTGCTGGTTGCATAGTGCAACTTAGCTGCATTTCAGCAGCAGGGTGACAACCGCTCGCCCGATCCGGGTAATGTTGCCGTCCGGCTGCGGAGTGTCCCGGCCGTGACCGCCTGAGGAGGTGAGACCCATTACCGCTGTGTCAGCTCGGGTGCTCGCCCCTCGAACCGGCGCGGATCGCCGACGCTAGGTGACCGCGAGAGCGCCCTTCGGCTCCCGAAAGGCTCTCGGCTTTCATGCCACCTCTTTCTTCCCTGTCCTCGTACGACGCTGTCGTCACCGCCCTGCGCGCAGCGGGCTGTGTCTTCGCCGAGGACGAGGCCCAGTTGATCCTGGGCGCGGCCCACGACCCCGACGAACTGGCCGCCATGGTGCGCCGTCGCGCGGACGGTCTGCCCCTTGAACTCGTCCTCGGCTGGGCGGAGTTCCGGGGACTGCGGATCACGGTCGAACCTGGCGTCTTCGTGCCTCGCCGCCGTACCGAATTCCTCGTCGAACAGGCTCTGGCCCAGGCGCCGGGCGCCTCCGTCGTAGTCGACCTGTGCTGCGGCTCCGGAGCGGTCGGCGCAGCCCTCGCCGCCGCGCTCGGGCAAGTCGACCTGCACGCCGCCGACATCGACCCGTCGGCCGTACGCTGCGCTCACCGCAACATCGCCCCGCTGGGCGGACTCGTGCACACGGGCGACCTGTTCGAGGCGCTCCCAGATGAACTGCGGGGCCGCGTCGACATCCTCGCGGCCAATGTGCCGTACGTCCCCACCGGCGAAGTCGGCCTGCTGCCCGCGGAGGCCCGGGACCATGAGCCGCTGGTCGCGCTGGACGGCGGCGCGGATGGACTGGACGTCCTGCGCCGCGTCGCCGCCGATGCGCCCCGATGGCTCGCGCCGGGCGGCTGTCTGCTGGTCGAGACGAGCGAGGCCCAGGTACCGGCGGCCGTCGACGCCTTCGCCGACGGTGGTCTGACGGCCCGTCTGGCCGTGTCGGAGGAGTGGTACGCGAATGTCGTGATCGGCACGCTCTGACGCGGGGTCAGGTCGTGGCGCCGCCGCTCTTCGAGGGCTCCGGATCTTTCCCGTCACGGTGACCGGGGAACTTGAAGTGCCGGTCGCCCGGCCCCCAGCCCTCGTCGTCCTTGTCGTCCCGACTGCCGGAGATGACACGGGCGGCGGTGCGGGTGTCGTCGTCGGAACGGGTACCGGCGAGGTGCGCCGACTCGCCTTCCTTCAGCTCATCGGCACCGGATTCGGACGAGCCGTCGTGCCAGACCGTGGTGTCCTCGTCGACCGTCCAGGTCCACTCGGCCCCGTCCTCGCTCTTGACCGTGACCTGGTCGCCGTCCACGTTCTCGATGGTGCCCCACTGCCAGATCCGGACGACCCAGTCGCCGGTGTCGCGGTCCTTGACGGTCGCCTCGCCGTGCGCGGCCTCGCCGCCGAGGCCGAACCACATGCCGGGTCCGCGCCAGGGGCGGCGGTCGTCGGGCGAGGAGGACTCCGAGGCGGTGCCGGTGGCGGCGGGCGTGGCGCCTTCGCCGGAACCCGACGAGGTGGCGGCGTAGGCGACGGTGCCGCCGAGGGCCAGGACGACGACCGTCGCCGCCGCGGTCACGGCGCGGG
>NZ_JBFALC010000153.1:0-4263 GCF_040656035.1 Streptomyces sp. NPDC050211 | reverse complement strand
GTGAGCGTCGTCGCCTGTGACGTCGCCGACCGGGACGCGCTCGCCGCGCTCCTTGCCGCGCACCCGCCGACCGCCGTCTTCCACACCGCCGGCGTCCCGCACTCGGCGGCCTTCCTCGACACCGGCCTGGACTCGCTCGCCGACGTGTACGCGGGCAAGGTCGCGGGCGCGCTGCACCTGCACGAGCTGACCCGTGCGCGCGAGCTCGACGCGTTCGTGCTGTACGCGTCCGGTGCCGGGGTGTGGGGCAGCGGCGGGCAGAGCGCGTACGGCGCCGCCAACGCCGCCCTGGACGCGCTCGCCGAGAACCGGCGGGCCGCGGGCCTGCCCGCCACGTCCGTGGCCTGGGGCCTGTGGGGCGGCGGCGGTATGGGCGACGGGGCCGGCGAGGAGTTCCTCGGCAGCCGCGGCCTGCGCACCATGGACCCGCTGCGGGCTGTGGAGGCACTGGGCCGGGCCCTGGACCGCGACGACGTGTGTGTCGCCGTCGCCGACATGGACTGGCCGCGGTTCGCGCAGGGCTTCACCGTCTTCCGGCCGAGCCCGCTGATCGCCGGCCTGCCCGGCGTACGGCAGGAGCCGGGCACCGCACCGCAGGACGGCGACGACCCGGCCGGCGCGGACCTGCCCGCCCGGCTCGCGGCCGCGGACCCCGCCGAGCGGCACGAGATCGTCCTGGACGCGGTACGGCACGCCGTCGCGGCCGTGCTCGGCCATGCCGGACCCGAGGACGTCGATCCCGAAGAGCCCTTCAAGGACCTCGGGTTCAGCTCCCTGACCGCGGGCGAGTTCGCCGGCCGGCTCAGCCGCGCGGCCGGCCGCAAGCTGCCCCCGACCCTCGTCTTCGACCACCCCACCGCCACCGCCGTCGCCGGCCATCTGGCCGCACTCCTCACCCCCGCCGCCCCGGCGGGCAGCGGCGCGGCGGACGAGAGCCGGATCCGGGCCGCGCTGGCCGCGCTGCCGCTTTCGGCGCTGCGGGAGGCCGGGCTGCTGGACCCGCTCCTCGCCCTCGCGGCCGGCGCCGCGCCCCCGGCCGTGGCGGCGCCCGAGCCGTCCTCAGGCGCGGCCGGGTTCGATGGGCCCGACAGCATCGACGACCTCGACGGCGACGCGCTGATCGAACTGGCCCTGCGCGACAGCGCCGTCTGAGCGGCCGCGTCCGCCCCACCCAGAGAGGGACCTGAACCGATGGCGAAGTCTCCCGAGTCTCCCGCACGGCTCATGGAGGCGCTGCGGGCCTCCCTGAAGGAGACCGAGCGGCTGCGCAGGCTGAACCGGGAGCTGACCTCGGCCGCCCACGAGCCCGTCGCCGTCGTCGGCATGGCCTGCCGCTACCCGGGCGGGGTCGACTCGCCCGAACGCCTGTGGGACCTGGTCGCCTCGGGCACGGACGCCATCGCGCCGTTCCCCGCCGACCGCGGCTGGGACCTGGACGGCCTCTACGACCCCGACCCGGAGTCGCCGGGCACCACCTACTGCAACGAGGGCGGATTCCTGGCCGGCGCGGGCGACTTCGACGCGGCGTTCTTCGGGATCTCCCCGCGCGAGGCCGTCGTCATGGACCCCCAGCAGCGGCTGCTGCTGGAGACCTCCTGGGAGGCGCTGGAGCGCGCCGGCCTTGACCCGCGCACCCTGCGCGGCACCGGCACCGGTGTCTACATCGGCGCGGCGCACGCCGAGTACGCCACCGACCTCGAGCGGATCCCGGCCGGTTCGGAGGGGTATCTGCTGACCGGCAGCGCGGATGCCGTGCTGTCCGGCCGGATCAGCTATGCCCTCGGCCTGGAGGGCCCCGCCCTGACCGTTCAGACGGCCTGCTCCTCCTCGCTGGTGGCGCTGCACCTGGGCGTCACGGCGCTGCGCCGCGGCGAGTGCGCGCTGGCCCTGGCGGGCGGGGTCGCGGTGATGCCGGACGCCGCCGCGTTCGTGGAGTTCTCCCGGCAGAAGGGGCTGGCGCCGGACGGCCGGTGCAAGGCGTTCTCCGCCGCCGCCGACGGCACCGGCTGGGCGGAAGGCGTCGGCGTCCTGGTCCTGGAGCGGCTGTCCGACGCACGCCGCAACAAACACCCCGTCCTCGCCGTCATCCGCGGCTCCGCCGTCAACCAGGACGGCGCGTCCAACGGCCTCACCGCCCCCAACGGCCCGTCCCAGCAGCGCGTCATCCGCCAGGCCCTGGCCGACGCCGGCCTCACCCCCACCGACGTGGACGCCGTCGAGGCGCACGGCACCGGCACCCGGCTCGGCGACCCGATCGAGGCGCAGGCGCTCCTCGACACCTACGGCCAGGAGCGTGAACGGCCGCTGTGGCTGGGCTCGCTCAAGTCGAACATCGGGCATGCGCAGGCCGCGGCCGGGGTCGGCGGCGTCATCAAGACGATCGAGGCGCTCCGCAACGGCCTGCTCCCGCCGACCCTGCACGCCGACACCCCCACCCCGCACGTCGACTGGAGCGCCGGCAACGTCCGCCTGCTGACCGCCCCGGTGCCCTGGCCGCCCGCCGCCGCCCCCCGCCGCGCCGGGGTCTCCGCCTTCGGCGTGGGCGGCACGAACGCCCACGTGATCGTGGAGGAGGCCCCACCGGTCCTCCCGGAGCAGGCCCCGGCCCCAACTGCCCTGTCGGCCCCGGCCTCAACGGGCACGCCGGTCCCAGTGGCGGCCCCGGCTCCCACCGACGCGCCGGCCCTCACCGGCATGCCGGCCCCCGCCTCGCGGCTCACCCCCTGGTTCGTCTCCGGCCGTTCGGAGGAGGCCCTGCGCGCCCAGGCCGGCCGGCTGCGTGAGCACCTCACCCGCACCGCCGACGCGGCCGATCCGGTGGACACCGGCTACTCCCTCGCCGCCACCCGCACCGCGTTCGAACACCGGGCCGTCGTCCTGGGCACCTCGCGGGAGCACCTCACCCGCGGCCTGCAGGCACTGGCCGACGGCGTGGGCGCACCGTCCGTCGTCCGCGGGGTCCGCCGCCGGGAGGCGAAGACCGCCTTCCTGTTCACCGGCCAGGGCAGCCAGCGCCCCGGCATGAGCCGTGAACTGCACGCCGCCCACCCGGTGTTCGCCCGCGCCTTCGACGAGATCGCCGCCCTGCTGGACCCGCACCTGGACCGCCCGCTCGCCGCCGTCCTCGACGCGCCCGAGGACGAGCGGCTGCACCGCACCCAGTACGCCCAGGCCGCCCTGTTCGCTGTGGAGGTGGCCCTGTACCGGCTGCTGGAGGACTGGGGGATGCGGCCCGACGTCGTCCTGGGCCACTCGGTCGGCGAACTCGCCGCCGCCCACGTGGCCGGCGTCCTGGGCCTCGACGACGCGTGCACCCTGGTCGCGGCCCGCGGCCGGCTGATGCAGGCCCTCCCGCCGGGCGGGGCGATGCTCTCCGTACGGGCCACCGAGGACGAGGTCATCCCGCTGCTGGACGGCCGGGCCGTCGTCGCCGCCGTCAACGGCCCCCGCGCGCTGGTCCTGTCCGGCGAGGAGGCCGCCGTGGACGCCGTGGCCGGGGAACTGGCCGCACGGGGCCGCAAGACCAAGCGGCTCACCGTCAGTCACGCCTTCCACTCCCCGCTGATGGACCCCATGCTTGAGGAGTTCCGCACGATCGCGGACCGGCTCACCTACCGCGCCCCCCGCATCCCGGTCGTCTCGAACGTCACCGGCCGCCGGGCCACCGGCCACCAGCTGCGCACCGGCGCCTACTGGGCCGAACACGTCCGCGCCACCGTCCGGTTCGCCGACGGCGTGCGCGCCGCCCGCGACCTGGGCGCCGAGACCTTCGTCGAACTCGGCCCCGACGGGGTGCTGTGCTCCATGGCCGAGGAGATCCTCGCCGCCCAGTCAGCCGGCACCCGGGCCGCCGGCGAACGCCCCGTCGTGGTGCCCGTGCTGCGCCGCGGCCGCCCCGAGACCAGCACCCTGCTGCACGCGGTGGCCACCGCCCACACCCGGGGCGCCGCCCTCGACCGGGCCCGCCTGTTCACCGGCACCGGCGCCCGCCGCATCCCGCTGCCGGTGTACGCCTGGCAGCACCGCAGGTACTGGATCGTCCCCACCACGCGGGGCGCCGGCCGGGAGCGCACCGGCCCCCGCCGCTACCAGGTCACCTGGCAGCCGCTGCCCGAGCCGGCCGGCGCCCGGCTCACCGGCACCTGGCTGCTCATCCACCCCACGCACCCCCACGACGCGCACACCGACGCCGCCGAGCGGGCCCTGACCGCCCGCGGCGCCACCGTACGCAGGCTGCGGGTGGACGCCGCACGGGCCGACCGC
>NZ_JBFALC010000152.1:0-4472 GCF_040656035.1 Streptomyces sp. NPDC050211 | reverse complement strand
ACGATGTCGGCCTGGAACCGTCAGACGGTGTGCCCGCGTGAAGGAGTCCACCCGCCGACCGACGCTCCAGAACCCACGCGACAAGGGCACCGCACGTGGGCCCAGGCCCCGCGTCCCTTGGTCCGGCGCCGCACAGCCGCAGCCGGCCCGGCCGGGGCCGCCCGGTCGTACGGGCACGGGGGTGTGGATCCTCGACCGGTCCTGGACGCGGCCTGGGCCCCGGCCTGAGCGTGCCCCGGGTGTCACCGCTGGTCCGCCGGGCCGTCGAGCAGGTCCGCCACCGCGCCCATGAAGCCCTCGTCGAGCATGGTGCTCGGCGCCGTGTCCCGGGACGTGTCCAGGCCGGTGTCGTGGCAGGCGACGCTGATGAGGTAGCGGCCCAGTGCCTGGTGCGTGCTGAAGGCCCACTCGCCGCGCGCGGCGGGCGTGCCGTCCGGGGCCAGCAGCCCTCCGCTGCCGATGCCGAAGCCGAACTCGGAGAAGCCCAGCCGCAGTCCCTGCCCGAGGGCCTTGGTGTAGGCCTCCTTCAGCGTCCACAGCCGCAGCAGCCCGGCCGACCGCTCGGCCTCCGGCAGCCGCTCGAGGCCCAGCCGTTCGGCGGGCGTGCACACATGCTCCTGCATCAGGTCGAACGCCATGGTCCGTGCGGCGGGCTCCGCGTCGACGCCGATCCGCCCGTTGCGGCTGACCCCGACCGCGATGAGGTCGTCGGTGTGGGTGAGGCTCACGTCGATCTGGTCCAGCCCGCGCAGATAGGGCCGGCCCCCGATCTTGTAGGCGAGGTCGAGGTCGGCCGCCTCGGTGTCCAGCGCCGCCGCGGCCGTGAACTTGGTGGCCAGCCGGGAGGCCACGAACCTGAAACGCACGACCGGGTCGGCGGTGCGCCGGTAGCGCGTCCAGTCCCGCCCGAGCAGCGGCCGCAACGCGGGATCGGTGACGGCGGTGGCCAGCCACTGCCCCCAGGTGGTGTAGACGACGGCGTTGCCCCGCAGCCGCATTCCCTCCCGCACCCGGTGCCACGGGCCGTCGGGCCCGCTGACGTGCACCGGTTCGCTGATGCGGTCGGCGTCGAAGGCCGACGCGGGCACCGCGACCGGTTCGGCCGGCGGGGCCGGCCTGGCCCCTGTCCCTGCGCTCATGCTCCTGTCCCCCTTTCCCTGCTTGCCTGTGCCGGTCACTGGGCGAGCGGTGTCGCGTCCAGATCGCAGCTGAGTCCGGCCCGGTAGCGGCGGACCAGTTCGTCCATGACGTACGCCGCGCAGCCGTCGGGCAGGTCGGGCACCGGGATGCCCAGGCGCTCGCCGATCCGGGACAGCGCGAGCACGGCCCACGCCGCGTCGGCCAGGAACGGGTCCGTGCCGTCCTGGCCCTCCCAGATGCCCAGGACCGCGGCCGCGGCGGCGATCAGGCTGTAGCGGTCGCTGAGCACGCACACCGCGGGATCGCCCAGGGCGGCGGCCCCGGCCGGCGGCAGCCGCCGGCAGGTCTCGCGCAGCGCGCGCAGCTCGGCGACGAACGCCTCGGCGAGTTCGGCGAGCGCGGTGATCTGGCCGCCGACCTGGCGGGAGGGGGCGAGCCGGCCGGCGGAGCCGATGAGGGAGGCGGCCATGAAGTCGCCGCCGCCGGCGATGCCCAGCAGCCGGTAGTCGAGCGGCGGCAGGTCGGCGCCGGTGCGGAACAGCTCGGGCGGCGGCTCGTCCTCGGCGAACCAGGCGCTCTCGGCGAGCGTGCGCAGCTGCGGCACGATCACGGCCTGGCAGGCGGCGGTGCCGGCGTGGCCGAGCCCGGCGACCGGAAGGTCCCGCACCAGCTTGTCGAGGGCGCCGTACTGGGGGCTGCCGTGCCGGTAGCCGCGCGAGCCCAGCACGGTGGAGAGTTCCTCCAGGTTCTCCCGCAGCAGGTCGGGCACGACGTACTTGACGGCGGCGGCCAGCACATGGGCCCGGTCGGGCAGCAGGCCCAGTGCGCGCAGGGCGACGGTGGCCATGCTGTCGCAGGCCAGCAGATCGGCGAAGACGCCGGTGAGCGGCTTGTGCCAGCGGCGGGCGACGGGCCCGCTGCGGCCGGTGGTCGCGGCCCTGACCGCGGAGTGCAGGACGGTGTCGGCGGCCGCGGTGACGACCCCGCAGATGACGCTGCGGTTGACCTGGAAGGTGCGCAGCGCCAGCGCGACGCCGTCGCCGCCGCGGCCGACGAGGGCGTCGTCGTCCAGCGTGCGGCCCTCGAACTGAAGGCCGGAGAAGAGTGCTCCGCGCATCCCCGAGGTCTCGATCCGCGGCAGGTGCCGCATGGTGCCGGGTTCGGCCCGCGCGGGGTCGAGGAGGAACACGGAGTGGCTGCGCGGTCCGCGCGCGGCGTCGGTACGGGCGTAGACGATCTGCGCGTCGGCGCGCGCCGCGTTGATGATCAGGTCCTTGCGGCCGTACAGGCTGAGCCCGCCGTACGCCGCGGGCCGGGCGGTGAACTCGTGGCGCAGGATGGCGTTGGCGTGGGCGAGTTCGTGGTGCAGGATCGTGGCGCGTTTGCCGTCGAGCAGCAGGTCGGCGAGCGTGCGGCGCTGGGCGGGGGTGCCGGCCGCCCAGACGGCGCCGGTGGCGAACAGCGAGGTGATGCCGTACCCGAAGCCGAGCGCGACATCGCGCCTGAAGACGGGGCGCAGGGTGCGCGCGAGCAGATCGGCGCGGGTCAGGCGCCCGCCGTGCTCGAGGGGGACGAACTCCGCGGCCAGGCCCACCTCGTCGAGCAGGGCCTCGGTCGCGGCGGGCGGGGTGCGCCGGTGGTCGGCGGCGAACAGGGCGCGCAGACCGTGCGGGTTGGCCACGTCGTACGGATCGCCGAGCAGGGCCTCCAGCCGTGCGGCGCGCGCGAGGGCGTGCGCCTCCCAGCGGCCCCGCCCGGGCGCGGCCGTCGTGACGGTCTCGGCTGTGGTGGTCATGGCGGCGTCGGTCAGCTCCTTGGTCGCGGTACATACCTGTCACGTCTGTACGCCCGACCCTGACGGCCGCGGCTCGCAGGCGGCTGGAGCCGTGCTCAAGACGGCGTCCACGAATCGAGGGGCGGGCCGGGAGCCGGCGACCGGAAACCGCAGAACAGACCGTGTGTGCGGTTTCTTTCTCGAGTGCCGCCCGGGCACGGCTCGAGCGGCACCCGGGAGGTGTGCGAGCGTCCCCCGAGCACACCGGGGCGTGAAAAAAAGGGGGCTGCCGCGCTCCCGTCCGGGAGGCGCGGCAGCCTTGGCTGGGCCGGTCACGGCGCTAGCGGGGCACCGGGGCGGGCAGCTTGCGGGTGAGGAAGGCGCCGAGGGAGCGAAGCGGGAGAGGTGGGCCCGCGATCGTGGCCCTGTGGTCCGTGCTCATTCCTGCCTGCGTCCTCATCAGGCGGCTCAGGCCGCCCGGGTCACGGACTGCGCGTACTGCCGGGCCAGTTGGAGGGTGGCCGTGGAGTTGCGGCCCAGCACCTCGCGGACGTGGCGCCGGGCCCGGGCGAGGTCCGCCCCCGGCCCCAGCACCCGCTCGACCGCCTCCTCGCGCAGCACCACGCTGTGCTGCGCGACGGCGCTGACCCCGTGCTCGTCGCAGACGACGTTCCACTCCCCGGTGTGCGCCTCCATCAGCGCGGGCGTGCGGGTCTGCTTGTAGACGATGCGCCCCGCGTGCGGGAAACAGATCCGCACGGACTCGGTGGTGTGGGTGGCCCCGTCCGCGGTGCGCGTGTCCATCGCCATGATCTGCACCCCGGGCGTGTCCTCCGTCAGCTCCAGCCGTGTCACATGCGGAACCAGTTCGGGCCAGTCGCCGACCCGGTACAGGAAGTCG
The DNA here is from genome assembly GCF_040656035.1 of Streptomyces sp. NPDC050211. Classification (NCBI taxonomy): domain Bacteria; kingdom Bacillati; phylum Actinomycetota; class Actinomycetes; order Kitasatosporales; family Streptomycetaceae; genus Streptomyces; species Streptomyces sp. NPDC050211. The sequence continues at coordinate 657 of NZ_JBFALC010000152.1, read as the reverse complement.
TACACCGGCTCGGCGGGGGCATCGATACGGACCGTGTCCTCGAAGGACAGCACCAGGTCGTCGAAGCGCCGCCAGCGCTCCGCGAGCGAGGTCAGACTCGCCAGCTCGGCCCGGGCGTTGCGCTCGAGGACCTGCTCCGCCCAGGCCAGGTCGCCGGCGCTGTCGCCGAGCACCGCGAAGTCGTGCAGCAGGGTCAGCCGGCTGGTCCCGTCGGGCCGCTCCTCGACGATCCAGGTGCCGTGCATCGTCGTCACGGGCAGCTGCGGATGCGTCTGGTGGAACTGAACGCACCGGGTGCCGGGATCCTGGGTCCGCTCGGAGATCCACGACCTGACGCCGCGGCCGGTCGTCGCCCACATCCGCAGCCGCTCGTTGGTGCCGTCGAACTCCAGCCGCTCCACGTGCACGTTCTCCGGGAAGAACAGCGGCCAGCGCGCCGCGTCCGAGATCAGCCCGTACACGACCCCGGCCGGGGCGTCCACCTCGGCCGAGTGGGAGGTACGGTGCACACGCTCACCGGTCATGATCAGTGCTCCTTGGGCGAGGGACAGGGGTGGGCAGGCCGGGGGCCGGCTCGCGCCGGGCCTGCGGTGCGAGCGGGGCGGCGGGCCGCAGCGGGGCCAGCGCCCGGTCCAGGACGGTGCGGGTCAACTGGCC
>NZ_JBFALC010000151.1:0-4667 GCF_040656035.1 Streptomyces sp. NPDC050211 | reverse complement strand
CGCTCACATGCACAACCTCGCGCTCGCATCATGACCAGAAGTCCGCAATCACGAGCCCTGACCTGCCCGAACACGGCCTTGTGCAACACCCTTTAACGACCTCGTGCATGGTTGGCCGTGGCACGTCGAGAGCTGCGGCGCTGAGGGCGGTCACGCTCGATGGCCGCGGGCGAGGACGGCGGTCTGCTGGTGTGAGAGCAGTCCAGCAACGGCTTGGACGATGTCGCTCATGTGCTCGCGACGGCCAAGGTGGCGGGCGAGAGCCCGCCAGTTCTTCAGGTGCGCGATGCCGTGCTCGACGCGAATGCGCCGTGAGGAGTGCGCCTTGCGCTGCTGCTCGTGCCGCTCCTCGTACCAGCTGGGAGCGTTCTTCTTGAACTTGCGATGTGGCGGCGTCACCACCCGCCCACCGGTCTGCGCGCCCATGCCCTGATAGCCGGCGTCCGCGAGGATCTCCAGGAACGGGCCGTCGGCCAGAAGCTGGGCCAGTCCAAGCTGCCGGGCCTGGGTGATGTCGGCACAACTGCCCGGCCGAACCGGGCTGCAGAACAGCACCCTCCCCTCGACGTCCGTGACGACCATGGTCTTGACGGCGTTCTGCTTGGTCTTGCCGGAGATGAACGTGTCCCGGTCCTTGCGACCCGCGGCCGGGCGTCGGACGCGGATCTCCGTTCCGTCGATGATCCCGGTCTGACCGCCGGTGCCCAGGTGCTCGATGACCTCGGCGAGCGTACGCAGCCGGACCGCCGGCGCGACAGTGCAGCCCCGTTGTGCCAGCAGCGGTCGCACCTCACCGATGGCGCGGGTGATGGTCGAGCGGTCCACACCGAACCAGCAGGCCAGCACGTCATGGGTGGTGCCGTGGCGCAGGTTAACCAGGGTGGCAAGCAGGCGGTCGACAAAGACGAGCTTGTGCTTCGCCCCGGCTCCCACAGCCCGCTGACGCCGCCGAGCCGTGAGCCGAGCCTGATGCCGCTCGTGCCACAACGGCCCAACCTCAGCGATCAGTTCACCGATCACCTCCGGCGACAGCCCAGTGACCCGGTACTCCGCCACGATCAACTCACGCGCCCCAGCCCCCACCACGCACAGTTCAACGAGCCACCTGGGTCCCGAGCCACGGCCAACCATGCACGAGGTCGTAAAGGTTGTCCCGTAAAGTGATCTTCGAGTTAGTGCGGGCGGGATCAGCTGTTCGTTGCCAATCCGTCAAGGACGAGGTTGTGTAGGCGGGCGATGCCGAGCATGGCGAGGTGGACGCCGTCGCCTTTGAGGCGGCAGTCGCGCAAGATCTTCCAGCCCTTCATTCGGGCGAAGGTGTGCTCGACGCGGGCGCGAACTCGCTTGTGGGAGCGGTTGTGTTCCTCCTTCCAGGTAGGCAGGTCGCTTCCCTTTTCGCGTCGGTGTGGGATGAATAGGCCGGTCCCCTGGTATCCGCCGTCGGCGATCGTCTTGGTGGTACCGACGGTGGCCTTGGCTCCGGACTCTTCCCAACCGCGGGAGTCGTGCCGATTACCGGGCAAGGGTCGGCCGACCACGACGACCAGGCGGGTGTCGGCGTCGATAACGACCTGGTGGGCTGTGGAGTAGCGATAGTTCTTGGACTGCGCGGCGATCGTGCGGTCGCGGGTCGGCACCAAGGTTCCGTCCACGATGAGCACAGTGTCCTTACGGAAGCGCCTTCGCTGCCGGAGCGCCAGCATCGGACCGAGGTGGTCGATGATCCGGTCTGCGGCCGACTTGGAAATCCCGAACAACGGAGCCAGCTGTCGCATCGTCAAGTTCGTGCGCCAGTATGCCGTGACCAGCAGAACTCGGTCCTCCAGCGGCAGACTCCAGGGACGCCCGCGCTGTTGATCTGCAGCCTGCTCGCGTCGTATCTCGGCTACCAGCTTGGCGAAGCAGCGCGGGGTCAGCCCCGTGAAGGGCTCTATCCAGGACGGCACCGACGCCGTAATCACACCAGCCACGCCGTGATGGTTACATCTCCCAACAGCCGTCACGGGGGAAGCCATAGAGTGAGGCCCCGTGCGAAGCCTGGACTGTCTGCCGAAAGCCCATCTCCATCTTCATCTCGAAGGCGCGATGCGTCCTGCCACGCTCGCGGAGCTGGCGGGCGAGCGTAACCAACGGCCGCCGCATTTCGGCGGCCTCACCTCGTTTGAGCACTTCAACGCCTTGCATGGCGCCGCTGCCCGGCTGGTGCGCGAGGGCCCGCGCAGGAACCTCCTGCGGCTGGTACGCGAGGTGGTCGAGGATGCTGCCGCGGACGGAGCGGTATGGATCGAACCGCACCTCAACCCCCTGACCTACGACGACGATCCGGACGCCGCGCTCGACCTGCTGGACGAGGTGATTGACGAGGGCCGCCGCACGGGCGCCCGGCTGGGCGTCGGCTTCGGCATCCTGGTGTTCGCCCGACGCAACGCGGACCCGTCACATGCAGTCGAGGCCGCCCGCCTCGCGGCCAGACGATCAGGTAACGGGGTGGTTTCCTTCGGCCTGGCCGGAGATGAGACCCGCCAGGCCCCTGAGTCGTTCGCTGAGGCGTTCGCCATCGCCCGCGATGCTGGGCTGATTCCCGCCCCGCATGCAGGGGAACTTGCCGGCCCGGCCAGCGTGCGCGCCGCACTCGATGTACTCGGCGCCCGACGGATCGCCCACGGCGTACGGGCAATCGAAGACCCGGCTCTTCTAGCCCGCCTGGCCGCGGAAGGCATAGTCCTCGACGTCTGCCCCACCTCCAACGTCGCCCTCGGGGTCGTCGCGTCCCTGTCAGCGCACCCCCTGCCGCTGCTGCTGCAAGCAGGCGTCCGGTGCACCCTCAACGCCGACGACCCTCTGCTGTTCGGTCCGGGTCTGCTGCAGGAGTACGAAACAGCCCGCACGGCGCTATCCCTTACCGACACCCAACTCGCCGCCGTGGCCCGTACCTCGCTCGAAGCTTCCGGCGCCCCGCGCGCCACTGTGGAAGACGCTGTCACCCGCATCGGCACATGGCTGGACATCTCTGGCCAGGAAACTACGCCCCCAACCCAACAGGCGTCGACCGCCGCACCATAGGGCGCCTTCTGTAACGACCAGCCAGAGATTGCGGGACAACCTTTAAAGGCAATGCCGTTGCGTTAGGCAGTTGCTGGTTGGGGCCGTTGGATGCGGACTGCTCGGGTGCCGGTGTGGGTGGGTTGGGGCCAGGCGTGGTGTTCGGCCCGTTTGAGCCGATAGTTGGACATCTTGCGTTTGACGACGCGGGGCTGGCTGCGCAGGCGTCTTGCGGGAAGGAGCCGTTCCAGCAGGTCGTGCTGGAGCAGGACGAGTGTTCTGACCAGCAGGTCAGGGGGAAAAGCTGCCCGGCGTGACGGTCACACTGCGCCGGGCGGAGCGCAGGGTTTCGGTGAAGGAGATCCGGTCGGCATCCAGGCCCCGGGTGGCGGCGGTTCTCACCATCAACTCGCGCAGCGCGTGGTGGACCAGCAGGTGCGCCCAGATCTGCTGCAGGACGCCGTCGGGGGTCTTGCTGGTGAGCACGACGCGGGCTCCGCGCTGATGGGTTTTGAGCTCGGCGAACACGGCTTCCGCCTCCCAGCGCTCTTGGTAGAGCGCGGCCAACTGGCGGGCGGGATAGCGGCGGGCGTCGAGCAGGGTGGTCACGAGCCGGTAGTCCTCGGCCACCCGGGCGGTGCCGTGCAGTTGGTAGGCCACTACCCGCACCGTGACCGGATCACGGTGGCTGCGGTCGCTGGTGGCGTGGATGCGCGAGAGCCAGGATCCGTCCCGCAACTGCCGGTCGACGGGCAGGACGCGGTTGGCGGGCACCCGCCACAACAGATCGGCCCCGCTGTCGGTGAAGGCCCGCCACAACGGAACACCCAGGAACTCCCGGTCGGCCAGGACGAGCTGGCCCTCTTGGCAGGAACGGGGCAGGCGGCCGACCAGGGTGACCTCGCCGGTGCGGCAGCCGGCCAGTTCCGCGTCCAGCACGAGATGCGTACCCACCTCGATCAGGCAGGCCATCCGCACCTGGGGAAAGCAGGACTTGTCGTGGCCGCGGGGGTTGCCGGGCCGGCCGAAGGCGGCTTCGTTGGCCGCACTGTCGGCGACGTCCCAGCAGGTCCCGTCCACCGCCAGCAGCCGCAGCCCCCGCCAGAACACTCCCGGGGTGGCCTCGGTCCCCATCGGCTTCGCGGCCGTGGCAAACAACACCCGCAGCGGCTCCGAACCCAGCCGCTGGCGGGCCCGAAACAGCGACGACTTCGCCGGCACGTGCCAGTCACCCAGCAACCCCGCACCTCGCAGGCCCTCGACCAGCTGCCGCATCACTTCCAGATACGGCGCTGGCGAGAACAGGGCCAGCGCGAGCACGAAGTACACCACCAGCCGAGCCGGCAACAGGCGCCTGCGATGCTCCGCACGACCACAGGCGGCCACCACACGATCCACCAGACCCGGTGGATACACCCAGGTCAGCAGGCCTAACCCGGATAACTCGCCGACACTCGCAGACACCCGAACCACCCCCCGGGAGCACTACACAGCAGCGTACGCCCGCGAGCTAACGCAACGGCATTGCCTTTAAAGGGTGTTGCACAAGGCTCTGAGCTGGGCATCTCTTCTGTATGGCCGGGGTCTTACGCGCTGAGCGGGTGTGGGTGGAGACGTTCACGGGG
>NZ_JBFALC010000150.1:0-5079 GCF_040656035.1 Streptomyces sp. NPDC050211 | reverse complement strand
GTCGGCCGCGCCCTGCGGCCCGGCCAGCCGGGCCCTTTCCCGGGCGATGCGGTCGGTGTAGCGGCCGGCGGCGGGGGCGGGCGGGGGCGTGCCGTCGCGCAGCGCGCGGACACGGGCGAACAGGCGGCGCACCAGGGCCGCGGCGGACGTGCCGTCGCAGACGATGTGGTGGACGGTCAGGACGAGCACGCAGCGGGTCGGCGAGAGAGTCAGCAGGGCGGCCCGGACGGGAGGTTCGTGCTCCAGGTCGAACGGCCGGGCGGCCAGGGCGCGCACGGTCTCGGCGAGCCGCTCCGGGGCCGGGTCGTGTTCCAGCGGCACCACGGTCAGCGGGGGCCGGTCGCCGGCGACGAAGCGCTGGCGGGGCTCGTCGTCGCGGACGAAGAAGCGGGCGCGCAGCAGTTCGGCCTCGGCGGCCTCCTCGGCCAGGGCACGGGCGACCTCGTCCGGGTGCAGGGCGCCGTCGATGTGCAGCACGTCGGTGAGGTGGTGGATCGTCGCGCCGGGGCCGCCGAGGCGGGTGAGCGTCCACAGGCGGCGCTGCGCGGCGGACAGCGGGTGGTCGGCGGGCGTCGTGCCCTCCGGGCCGTGAGGGGCGGCGGCACCCGCGGGGGCATCGGTACGGCGGCGCAGCGCGGCGCAGACCCCGGCGACCGTGGGCCCGTCGAACAACTCGTCGATCTCCAGGCGCAGTCCATGGCGTTCCTCGAGCGCGCCGACGAGGTCGACGGCGAGCAGACTGTGCCCGCCGAGCCCGAAGAAGTCCTCGTCGGCTCCGACGCCGTCCACCCCGAGCAGCTCGCAGAACAGCCCGGACACGATGTCCTCCAGCTCCCTGCCGGCAGCAGCCGGTGACCCGGCTGGCGGTTCACCGGCGCCCCGAAGGGGCGCGGGGAACTGCGCGACCAGCCCCGACGGACCCGCAGGCGATCCACCACCTGGCGCGGCACCACCTGCGGAGCGCTCGGCACTTCCCGCGCAGCGCTCCGCCAGGGCCCGCCGGTCGGTCTTGCCGCTGGTGGTCAGGGGGACGCTGTCCAGGGGCAGGACGCGGTCCGGCACCAGGGGCGCGGGGAGCATCTCGGCGGCCGCGGCGCGCACACGGGCCGGGTCGGCGGCGGCAGGGCCCGTGACCCAGGCGACGAGCGAGGGCCGGCCGTCCGGCCCGCCGACGACCTGGGCGACGGCCGCGGTGACGCCCTCGACACTCGCCAAGTGGGCCTCCACGTCACCCAGTTCGACCCGGTTGCCGCGGATCTTGACCTGGTCGTCGGCCCGGCCGAGGAACTGCAGGGTGCCGTCGCCCTGCCACCAGGCCCGGTCACCGGTGCGGTAGCGGCGCCCCGACGGGGCGCCGGCATCGCGTACGAAGGCCGCCGCGGTGGGCTCGGGGCGGCCGAGGTAGCCGTCGGCGAGGCCGGGGCCCGCCAGCTGGATCTCGCCGGGGAAGCCGGGCGGCACCAGGCGGCCGGCCGCGTCGCGCACGGACACGGCCGTGTTGCCGAGCGGCCGGCCGATCGGCGTGCCGTACAGGGGGTGGCCGGGGTAGTCGAAGGCGGTGGCGCCCACGGAGTTCTCGGTGGGGCCGTACTCGTTGACCAGCCGCACCCCCGGCAGCAGCAGCCGGTGACGGGCGGCCAGTTCGCCGGGCATGGCCTCGCCGGCGACGGTGACCACCCGCAGCGTGCCGGCCGCGGCGAGCGCGTCGATGACGCCCCGGTACAGGCTCGGCACGAGCGTGACATGACTGGCGCCGTGGCGTTCGGCGAGCGCGCGCAGATGGGTGCCGTCCAGGCGGCGGCTGCCCTCGACGAGGACGAGGCGCCCGCCCGCGCCGAGCACCGAGAACACGTCGGAGACGGAACTGTCGAAGGACAGCGCGGGGATCTGCAGCAGGCAGGTGGCCGCCGACAGCGCGTGGTACTCGTCCTTCCACGCCAGGTAGGAGCAGATCGCCGAGTGGCGTACGACGACTCCCTTGGGCTGCCCGGTGGAGCCGGAGGTGTAGATGACGTATGCCGCGTCGTCGGGCCGCGGCGGCGGCGGGGCGGCGCCGGCGGGGCCGCCGGGTGCGGCGAGGTCGGCGGCGGACAGCAGCGGGGTGCCGGTGGCCTTTGTGAGGGTGCGGGCGAGCGCGAGGTGGGCGGGTTCGGCGACCAGCGCGGCCGCGCCGGTGTCGGCGAGGACCTCCGCGAGACGCTGGACGGGCTGGGCGGGGTCCAGGGGGACGTAGGCGGCGCCGGATCGGACGGTGCCGAGCAGGGCGCTGAGCGCGTAGCGGCCCTTGCCGGCCAGGAGGGCCACGCGGGCGCCGCGCCCCGCGCCGTGCTCGGCGTGCAGCCGGCGGGCGGTGCGCAGCGACTCGGCGCGCAGTTCGTCGTGGCCGAGGACGCCGTCCGCGGTGACGACGGCGGTGCGGGTGCCGCCGGCGGCGGCGCCGCGCTCCAGCCGCTCGACCAGGGTCACGGGGCCGGCCGGGGGCGCGAAACCGCCGTGCCCGAAGGCCTGGACGGCGTCCCGGTCGGCGGCGCTGACCAGGGTGAGGTCTGCGAGCGGGCGGGCCGGTTCGGCGAGCTGTCCGAGAAGGTGATCGACGCTCCGCAGCAGGGTGTCGGCGAACCAGCCCTCGAACCGTCCGGTGTCGAACGCGGCGCGCAGCACGGTGTCCTGACCGTCGAGTTCGAGAAGCAGCACGCGCTCTTCGGGTCCGGCGGGGGCCGCTGTCGTCACGCCCGTGAGGAGGTCGCCGACCGTGTGCGCCGCGGCCGTGTCGATGCGTACGGCGGTGCTGTCGTCCAGGACGACGGCGGCACTGCCCGTGTCCTCGGCCGCCGCCGCGGCCAGCGCGGTCGCGGCGGCCAGCAGGGTACGGCGGTCCGCGGCGGCCAGTGCCGCGCGGGCGGGCGCCGTCAGCTCCAGCGTGCGCTGACCGTGTCCGGGGGCGCCGGGCACGGTCAGCCGGGGCCGAAGTCCGGTGACCGCCACGCGCGCGGTGGCGGACCCGGCGGTCGTGGGCGTGATCACGGGCTGGGCGGTCATCGGATCTCCTCCGTGGATTCCCCGACCTTCAGGCCGGGGAGGAAACGGACTCCTGCGGAGCAGGGCAAGGAAAGCCGGTTCGCCGCCAGGGCGGACCGGCGTCTGACTCCAACTACCGGCATGAAGTCACAAGTTGATGCGATAGCTTGTGAGACGTGAAGACCACTCACGTGAAGCGGGCGTTCAAGTACCGCTTCTATCCGACCGATGCGCAGGCAGCCGAGCTGTCGCGCACCTTCGGTTGCGTGCGGAAGGTCTACAACCTCGCACTTGCGGCGCGCACGCAGGCGTGGACGCTTCGGCAGGAGCGGGTCAACTACAACGCCACCTCCGCGATGCTGACGGCGTGGAAGAAGACCGAGGGCCTCGCCTACCTGGGCGAGGTCTCCTCCGTCCCGCTCCAGCAGGCCCTGCGCCACCTTCAGGCGGCGTTCACCAGCTTCTTCGGCAAGCGGGCGCAGTACCCGCGGTTCAAGTCGCGCAAGAAGTCCCGCAAGTCCGCCGAGTACACCACCAGCGCGTTCCGGTTTGATGACGGGAAGCTGACGCTGGCGAAGATGGCGGATCCGCTCGACATCGTGTGGTCCCGCGCCCTCCCAGAGGGCGCCACGCCGTCCACGGTGACCGTTTCCCAGGACGCGGCCGGACGCTGGTACGTGTCCCTCCTCGTCGAGGACCCCGGCGTGAAACCGCTTCCCGTCACGGACACGGCGGTCGGGATCGACGCCGGACTCGACCACCTGCTGACCCTGTCCACCGGGGAGAAGATCACCAACCCCCGGCACGAGCGGCGCGACCGCGCCCGCCTGGCCAAGACCCAGCGGGAGCTGTCCCGCAAGGCCAAGGGCGACGGTGCGAACCGGGCCAAGGCGCGGCGCAAGGTCGCCCGCATCCACGCGCGCATCGCCGACCGCAGGCACGACACCCTGCACAAGATCACTACCCGGCTCGTTCGTGAAAACCAAACGATCGTGATCGAGGACCTCACCGTTCGCAACCTGCTCAAGAACGGCACACTCTCCCGCGCCATCAGTGATGCGGCGTGGGGTGAGTTCCGCAGCATGCTGGAGTACAAAGCCCAGTGGTACGGCCGCGAAGTGATCGCGGTCGACCGTTGGTTCCCCTCCTCCAAGCTGTGCTCGGCCTGCGGAACCTTGCAGGACAAGATGCCGCTGAACGTCCGCACCTGGACGTGCGACTGCGGCATCATCCACGACCGCGACGTCAACGCGGCGAACAACCTCCTGGCCGCCGGGCTGGCGGTGTCGGCCTGTGGAGCCGGTGTAAGACCTCAACGGGAGTCCTCCCGGACGGGGCAGTCGGCGATGAAGCAGGAACCCCTACGGCACGAGCCGTAGGAATCCCCCTCCTTCAGGAGGGGGAGGAAGTCAAGGCCGTACGCTCCCTGCGGTATCGGCTGTGTCGGTGTGCCACCGGTCGTGTGCGGTGAGCGTGTCCACCACCTCGTCGAGCAGTGCGGCGGCGGTGTCCGGGGTGAACAGCGCCGGATCGTGGACGAGTTCGAGGCGCAGCAGACCGTCGCGGGCGGTGGCGTAGATCCTCAGGTCGTCGGTGAGGGGCAGCTGCTCGGGCGGCACCTGGAGGAACTCCCAGCCGTCGGTGGCCCGCTCGGAGAACTCCCAGCTGAGCCCGGCGTCGTAGACCGGTCGGCGGCCCCGCGGCGGGCGGTCGACGAGTTCCGTCACGGTGATGTCGTACGGGAAGCGCGCATGTTCGTACGCCTTAAGGACCCGGTCGCGGACCTGGGCGAGCAGGTCGGCGGTGGTGGCGGTGGCGCCGGGCGCGAGGCGCAGCGGCAGCGCGTTCACGAAGCAGCCGACGACACCGGCGAGTTCGGCGCGGTCGCGGGTGGCGGCGGGCGAGCCGACGATGATCTCGGGCCGGCCGCTGTGCCGGTGCAGTACCCGCGTCCAGGCGGTCAGCAGTGTCATGAACGGGGTGGCTCCGGGCACGGTCCGCGCGGCGGCGTCGAGGAGGCCGACGGGAACGGTGCGGGCGGTCAGCGCGCCGGCCCGGGCG
>NZ_JBFALC010000149.1:0-5124 GCF_040656035.1 Streptomyces sp. NPDC050211 | reverse complement strand
ACATGCCCCTTCACCCCTGAGGCCCTGAGCATCGCCGCCGAGACCGGCATCACCGCCATACACCGCGGAGTGCTGGAGGAGTGGAGCGCCGGGGAACCGCTGAAGGTCCTGGAGTAGCCACGGTGTGACGTGAGGAGGCCCGAAGCCGCAAGAGATAGTTGCGGCTTCGGGCCTCCGTCATGCTAGGCGACTGGCCCCCTTTCAGAGGGGCAGTCACCTCACTGCAACTCCTTAGGCCGCGTCCGCTCCCCATCCACCTTCTCCACCCGCTCCAACTCCCCCCCACACCACATACCGATACCGAGACGTGAACACCGGCGTGCAGGTCGTCAGCGTGATGTACTTGCCGGCCTTCTCCTTGCCCGACTCCTTCGGGGTGGCGGACACGACCTTGACGTTGTACTTCGAGGTCTCGGGAAGGACGGCGGAGGCCTTGTAGACGTACCACTTGTCCTTCGTCTCAAAGACGATCGTTGGCCACAAGCGAGGCTGCGCGTGCAACCAAGTGCTGCCTGCCGAGCGGCGGCTCATCGCCAGTTCAGGAAGCGAGTCCCCTGGCACTGCCCTTGGGCTGACCACCCACAAGACTGCCCCAGACAGGGGCGATGAACCGCTCCAGGATCGGTGGAGGCTCCGGCTTGCGCCGAGTTTCGTGGAGTCGGAGCCCTGCCCCGCGTTGTGTGGAGTTGGGATAGCTGATTTCACGCTACAGGTGTTGCGCATAGTTCGTACTCCACCGGGCCGAGCATGCCCAGGGCGGAGTGACTGCATTGCCGGTTGTGGAAGATCTCCAGGTACTCGAACAGTGCGGTGGACAGCTTCAGGCGGGTGCGCCACCGCCAGCGATCGAGCAGTTCGACCTGGACCCGGGCCCAGAAGGATCCCTCATCGCGTTGTCCTCGCAGTCGCCGATCGAGCCATTGACACGGCAGCTGTAGTTCTTGATCACGGTTGGTCGTGACGGTGGTGTCATTGCTGGTGGCAAGCGGTCGCGACGGCTTGGTGATCGCGTCGCCAGGCGGTCCAGTGCAGGACGTGCTCGCGGTCGCGGACGGGTGCCGGCAGCACGAGGGCTCGCAGGAGCCGGATGAGCTCGGGGCAGCTCAGCGGCACGAGTGCGGGCTCGTCCTCGGCGGCGTCGTGGACAGCGGCAGCGATCAGGGAGAACAGTGACCAGCGCATCCAGGAGTTCCAGCAGGTAACCTGGCCCTGGTCGAGTCCGGTGAAGCCCTTGGAGAGTTGGAAGGTTTCTTCGATCCGCCACCTGCGACAGATCACTGCCACCAGCGTGCCGAGCGAGACGTCGCCGGGTGCCCAGCTGCGGAGTAGGACACCTCGCAATCGAGTCAGGCCCAGTCGTACTCGCGGGTGCCCTCGGTGCCGTGTCCGGTCTGTCGGCGCATCCACTGCCCGGGCCGCACCTTGTTGATCATTTTGCGGGCCTCCCACCGGCGTCCGGTCCCGTCGATGACCTGGTAGGTGGCGGCGATGCCAACGGTGTAGCCAAGCCCCAGCGCCCGTATGCCCCCGGCGGAGTTCGCACCCGCAGTACACCTCGTCGCCCGCGAACCAGCGGGCTTTCAGCCCGGCGGCGAACGCGTCGGTGACCATGGCCAGCGCCTGCTGCGGCTTCGAAGGCGATCTCCTCCGGCACTCCGGCGGCCTCGCGGCGTTCCTCGTCCGCAGCCCAGTCGCCGGGAATTACAGGGCCCGATCGGTGATCACCTTCGTCGTCGCGGTGACCGCCGCCAGGTGCACCGCCACCTGACACAGTCCGACCCCGCCGATTGCACAGGGGTATTGCCGGCAGGCGCCCACGCAGTCCCGTGGACGACTTCGCATCCCCCGTCTCATCCGCCACCAACACCACGCTCTACCCGGCAAGTTCAACGATCACGAGGCAGGCGATCTCCTGCCGAACCCGCTCATGGTCGAACCGGGCGCGCGAGAGCAGGTGCTGCAGCCGGTGCTGGCCCGGATGTCCCAGAATCTGCGGGAGCGCCCAGCAGTTCCGCGTGTCCATCTCCAGCAACAGCCCCGCGACCAACTCCGCCGCCGTCGCCCGGGCTTCACGTCGCGCGAAGCAGCCCGCGACCGCCCGCATCGCCCTCCCGAACGCCTCGCCCCACGCCCGCTCGGCTATCGTTGCTTCCACGGCCCCCGCGTCTTGATAGGTCGTCACAAACGTTCATGATCACGGTGGCCGTACTCATGCCCGCACCCACCCCGGCAACACGCTGACCAGCGCAGACGCTGGAACTACAGCTGCCGTGATTGAGGGCAGCAGGCCGGAGGCGTGGGCGCGTTCGGTGAAGGCCCATTTCATAGCCAATGACCAGCACACGGAAACACGTCACTACGTCGAACGCGGCCTGAAAGGTTGTCCTCAGGTTTGGCGCCTTGATGGATGCCTGGTGGAAACCTGCAATAGGGGGAGAATATCCATGCCATTAACCTAGACAATTGAATTCATTAAAGATTTCAAATAATGGCTAGTTAAATAACAGCAAAATAAGATATTGTGCACCTAAAGGCTCAATCAGGACAAAACGATAAAAAATCCCTCCGGGATAAGTACTTCACAAGATCAACCCACACTGATAACCTTCATCATCGAGCACGGATGGAAAGGGTAAATTATGAAATTTAAGAAAAGTCTGGCCCGGTTCGCAGTGGTAGCGTCTATTGCGGCGGGGTGCGTTTCCATTGCCCCGGCTGCTCATGCAGGCGGATACGGGTGCAGTGGATCTCAGATAGACAGTTACACAGTCAAGACCAGCGGAGGAACGCAGTACGGAACCATTTTCCTCTACTACGACTCCTCTACCGGAAAGAACTGCGCTGCCTCTGTGCGCACTTCCGCTGGCGGTTACGGCACGTCCGCTTGGATGAACGTCAACCTCTACAAGTGCGCTGAGACCACGCCCGGTAACGGATGTACCACCACCTCCGTACAGGATCACGACGCAGGAAATTATGCGTATTACGCCGGCCCCGTAGAAGTCAGCGCCGCAGGGCATTGCATTTCCGTAGACTCAACAATTAAGCGTACCGACGGAAGTTTGGCGCAACGCTGGGTCAACACGGGAGTACACTGTGGCTAGCATGGTTCAAACCGCGCCGACTCACTGAGCGGCCATAATTTCGCCGGACCGCCCTCTTTCCTTTGGGCGCTCCGGCGATTTTCATTTATTTCCGGAGTATTGAAGACCCTTCTACACTCACCATTGTGTGTGGTGTTTTACTGATCCGAAATTTCGACATTGCGAGGGCCGGGCATTCAGGTGGCGTTGTCGTCTACTGAGCTTGAACTCGGGTTGTCGTGGCCGCTGACAGGGCTTGATCCTCGCGCTACCCCGTAGTTATGAGGTACGCGCAGGGCGGCGGGTTGACGGATGAACGCCGAGAGTTCCGCGAGGGCGTCCGGATGATGGCCGCCGAGCAGTTCGCCGCGGGCGAGCCGAGTTCGGCGATCGCGAAGGAGTTACGGGTCAGTGTTCGCTCGGTGCAGCGGTGGCGGCGGGCCTGGGACAAAGACGGCCCGCGGGCTCTGCGGTCGGCGGGTTCGGCCTCGCTTCCCAGGCTGAGCGAGGCCCAGTTCGCCGCACTCGAAACGGAGTTGGCCAAGGGACCGGTCGCGCACGGCTGGCTCGATCAGCGGTGGACGCTGGCGCGGGTCACGACCGTGATCGGGCGACGCTTCCACAAGAGCTACACCCTCCAGGGGGTGCGCAAGCTGCTGCTCCGGCACGGCTTCTCCTGCCAGGTGCCGGCCAGACGGGCAGTGGAGCGTGATGAGGAGGCGATCTGCGGCTGGGTGAAGGAAACCTGGCCGCAGGCGGAAGCACCGCGGCGGCGCTCGGGGCATGGATCGTCTTCGAGGACGAGGCCGGCTTCTCGATGACGCCGCCGACCGCACGCACCTGGGCCCGCCGGGGGTACACGCCCGTCATCCGGGTCCGCGGACGCACCTCCCGCCAGCTCTCCGTCGCCGCCCTGGCCTGCTACAGAGCAGGTGAACGGCCCCGCCTGATCTATCGGCCCAGACGGCACAACCATCGGCGCGGCGACCGCAGGAGCTTCACCTGGAGCGACTACCGCGACCTGCTGAACGCCCCGCACCGCCAGCTCGGTGCCCCCATCGTCCTCATCTGGGACAACCTCGGCACCCACGTGTGCGCGGACATGCGAGCGTTCATCGACAGCCAAGACTGGCTCACCGTCTTCCAGTTACCCGCCTACGCGCCCGAGCTCAACCCGGTCGAAGGCGTGTGGTCGCTGCTGCGACGCGGCTACACCGCCAACGTCGCCTTCACCAGCCCAGACCACCTCATCCGCACCGTCCGCGAGGGCCTCCGCAAGATCCAGTACCGCCCCGCACTCCTCGACGGCAGCCTCGCAGAAACCGGACTCGCTCTCCGGCCCGGATAATTCATCCCGGCACCACGAGTTCAAGCTCAGTAAGGGCTCGCCGATAATCAACGTGCGGTTTCGATCTCCGTGGGGCTGCTGTTCGCGAGGAACGCGGTGACGTCAGCGGGCGCGCGGAACCGGGCTGCCCGAGGCTGGAATGGTGCAGCCGTGCTCGGCCAGGATAACTGGACTTGTTGAACGGCTCTGGTGATTGTGTTGCCGTTGACTCCGAAGAGCTGGGCGCGCAGGTCTCAGGGGCCGATTTTGCGCAGGTAGAGCATGGTGGCCAGGAATCTGTCGACGATGGTCAGCTTGTCCTCCGTCCTTGCGCCGCAAACACGGATGCGTTCACCTCCTCGCTGCTACCGTCCTTGCTCACGTAACTCATCTAGTTTCTGGGCTAGTTGGTAGACGAAGTCCGTCCAGCACCGGTTCGAGCATGCCGGTCAGACCCGGGTCTCGCAGACGCCGTGTGAAGGGCTGCGCGGACGGGTCGTTGGCCGACAGCAGGTTCTTGGCTGCGCGGGCGGTGTCACAAGGTCGTGGATGGAGGGTGTAGTGCCAGTCGCCGAGGAAGCTGTGCACGGGCAGGGCGTCGAGTCGCTGTCGGTGGCTTTAACCTCGCGCTTTCACGAGGTGGGCTGTCCAAGCGCTGATCAGAAACACGGAAAGTGCCCTTGACCTGCAACGATAGGACTTGCTGAGGGTCCT
>NZ_JBFALC010000148.1:0-5193 GCF_040656035.1 Streptomyces sp. NPDC050211 | reverse complement strand
CCGCGGTCGCCGGAGTCGTGCCGGTGCGCGGGGCGGTGCTGGTCGCCCTCGCGGTCACCGCGCTGGCGGCCGGCGCGGGCGCGGCTTTCGGGGCGTACGGCATCGTCCAGGCGGGTGCCGCCGTGGTCCTCGCCCTCTGCGCCGCCGAGCTGCTGCTGCGGCACTGCGTCCACCGCTTCGGCGGGGTCACCGGTGATGTCTTCGGCGGGCTCGAGGAGACGGCGGCGACGGCGGCGCTCGTCGTTCTGTCGCTGGGGTGACTCGATTTCTGTCACGGGATGATTCGAAATCCCGCTCAGCCCTTCGGTCCCGCATGCCCCGCCACTAGTCTCGTCCGCCGAAACCGACAAGTGACCGTCATCGGGGGACCGTTCATGCCGAAACTTCGCCGTACCGCGGCCTGGCTCATCGACTTCGCTCTGGTGGTCGCGCTGGCCACCGGGCTCGCCGTGCTCACCTTCAACCGGATATCCGCGCTCGTCACCGACGTACCGGAACTCGCCACGCACAGCGGCTTCGACCTGCTGACCTCACGCGGCGACGTCATCGAGGCCTCGGAGAACCTGGGACTCTCCGTGTGGAACAAGTCGGTGCTCTACGTCGAGCAGGCCTTCGGGCTGTTGATCGTGGTGACCTTCCTGTACCAGTGGGCCACGTTGACCTTCCTCGGCCGCACCCTCGGCAAGGCCCTGACGGGGCTGAAGGTCACCCCGCGCGCGGGACGCCGGGCCGCGCTGCGGGCCGCGGTCACCACCACGGCGGACGTCGTCGTGTACGCGCTCGCCTGCGTCCTGCTGATCGAAGGCCAGTTCGTGCTCTCCGTGCTGGTGTGGGCCCTCGCCGTCGCCCTCTTCTTCAGCAACGCCCTGCCCGTCCTCGGCCCCAACTGCCGCTCCCTCGCCGACCGGCTGGCCGGCACGGAGGTCACGGGCCTCGGGCTCGGCACGTCCGGGACGCAGCGGCCGGCCGTCGGCACGTACGGCGACGCACCCCACGGGTGGTGAGCCTCCGGAAGTTGCCATGACGCCACCGACGGGTGAACGCCCGCGGGCAGAGCGAACGCTCATACGCGCGTAGGCTCGGTCCCGGGTGTTCGCCGACAGGGGGAAGGCCCCGGACGAGTCCAACCCTCAGGCCAGGTCTAGGGTCGGCCGACGGGCCCGGTCGACCCACTCCCATCGGCCACAGCAACTTCACATCGGAAGCGAGATATCACCACCGTGACTGCTCTCACTCTCAGCACCGCCGCGGCGCCCGGCCTGCGGGCCGACGCGATCGTGATCGGTGTCGCCAAGGGCGCCAAGGGACCCGTCGTCGCACCGGGCGCCGAGGCCGTGGACAAGGCTTACGACGGCAGGCTCGCCGGCGTCCTGGAGACCCTCGGTGCCTCCGGTGCCGAGGGCGAGGTGACGAAGCTCCCCGCGCCGTCCGGCTTCAAGGCACCGCTCGTGGTGGCGGTCGGCCTGGGCGCCGAGCCGGAGAAGGACGCCCAGTTCGACGGCGAAACGCTGCGCAAGGCCGCCGGTACGGCCGCCCGCGCCCTGGCCGGATCCAAGAAGGCCGCCTTCGCCCTGCCGCTCACGGACGCCGCCGACGCCGGTGCCGTCGCGGAGGGCGCGCTGCTGGGCGCGTACTCCTTCGACACGTACAAGGAGAACGGCAAGGGCGGCAAGGACGCGAAGAGCGGCAAGGCGCCGCTCGCCGAGGTCGCCCTGCTCGGCGGCAAGCCCCGCGACAAGGCGTACAAGGCGGCCGTCGAGCGCGCCACCGCCGTCTCCGAGGAGCTGAACCGCGCCCGCGACCTGATCAACACCCCGCCGAACGACCTCAACCCGGAGTCCTTCGCCGCCGTCGCCCAGACCGCGGCCAAGGAGCACGGCATCAAGGCGCAGGTGCTCGACGTGAAGGCCCTGGAGAAGGGCGGCTACGGCGGCATCCTGGGCGTCGGCGTGGGGTCGGCCGCCGGTCCCCGGCTGGTCAAGCTGTCGTACACGCACGCCAAGGCGAAGAAGCACCTCGCGTTCGTCGGCAAGGGCATCACGTACGACTCGGGCGGCATCTCGCTGAAGCCTGCCGGGCACAACGAGACGATGAAGTGCGACATGAGCGGTGCGGCGGCCGTCTTCGGCGCCGTCGTCGCCGCCGCGCGCCTCGGGCTCGAGGTCAATGTCACCGGCTGGCTGGCGCTGGCGGAGAACATGCCGTCGGGCACGGCTACGCGGCCGGGTGACGTGCTGCGGATGTACAGCGGCAAGACCGTGGAGGTGCTCAACACCGACGCGGAGGGGCGGCTGGTGCTCGCGGACGCGCTGTGGGCCGCGTCCGAGGAGAAGCCGGACGCGATCGTCGACGTGGCGACGCTGACCGGGGCGATGGTGCTGGCGCTGGGGAACCGGACGTTCGGGGTCATGGCCAATGACGAGGCGTTTCGCTCCGCGGTGCACGAGGCTGCGGAGGAGGTCGGTGAGGCTGCGTGGCCGATGCCGTTGCCTGAGCACCTGCGTAAGGGGATGGACTCTCCCACCGCTGACATCGCGAACATGGGTGAGCGGATGGGTGGTGGGCTGGTCGCCGGTCTGTTCTTGCGGGAGTTCGTCGGCGAGGGCATTACCTGGGCGCACATCGACATCGCGGGGCCGGCCTTCAATGAGCAAGGGCCCTTCGGGTACACGCCGAAGGGTGGTACGGGGTCGGCTGTGCGGACGTTGGTGCGGCTTGCCGAGCTGACGGCTGCGGGGGATCTCGGGTGACGGTCGCCTAGCAGCTCGGTCCTGTCCGTCGTATCGCGGCTGCGGGGGTGTGGGGGCTGGTCGCGCAGTTCCCCGCGCCCCTGAAGGGGCGTTTCCCTTGGCGCTCCTTCAAAGGTGCTGCGTCTCACACCCCGGCCCCGCGTCTCGTCCTGTGCTGACAAGTGCGAAGATGGGGCACGGCAGGACAGGGCCCCACCGAAGGGCCGAAGAGTAGCGGCCGGACACCAGCCGCCTGCCGGTCACCGCAGACCGGCGTACGGCGCACATGCATGGAGGACGTGACGTGGCGAACGACGCCAGCACCGTTTTCGACCTAGTGATCCTCGGCGGTGGTAGCGGTGGTTACGCCGCGGCGCTGCGCGGGGCGCAGCTGGGCCTGGACGTCGCCCTGATCGAGAAGGACAAGGTCGGCGGTACCTGCCTGCACCGGGGTTGCATTCCCACCAAGGCCCTGCTGCACGCGGGCGAGATCGCCGACCAGGCCCGCGAGAGCGAGCAGTTCGGTGTGAAGGCCACGTTCGAGGGCATCGACATCGCCGGGGTCCACAAGTACAAGGACGGCGTGATCGCCGGTCTGTACAAGGGGCTCCAGGGGCTCGTCGCCTCGCGCAAGGTCACCTACATCGAGGGTGAGGGGCGGCTCTCCTCCCCCACCTCCGTCGACGTCAACGGCCGCCGTGTCCAGGGCCGCCACGTGCTCCTCGCGACCGGCTCCGTGCCGAAGTCGCTGCCGGGCCTGGAGATCGACGGCAACCGCATCATCTCCTCCGACCACGCGCTCGTCCTGGACCGCGTGCCGCAGTCGGCGATCGTCCTCGGCGGCGGTGTCATCGGCGTCGAGTTCGCCTCCGCCTGGAAGTCCTTCGGTACGGACGTCACCGTCATCGAGGGCCTCAAGCACCTCGTCCCGGTCGAGGACGAGAACTCCTCCAAGCTCCTTGAGCGCGCGTTCCGCAAGCGCGGCATCAAGTTCAACCTGGGCACCTTCTTCTCGAAGGCCGAGTACACCGCGAACGGTGTCAAGGTCACCCTCGCCGACGGCAAGGAGTTCGAGGCCGAGGTCCTGCTCGTCGCCGTCGGCCGCGGCCCGGTCTCCGCCGGTCTCGGCTACGAGGAGCAGGGCGTCGCCATGGACCGCGGCTACGTCCTCGTCGACGAGTACATGCGCACCAACGTCCCGACCATCTCCGCCGTCGGCGACCTGGTCCCCACGCTCCAGCTCGCGCACGTCGGCTTCGCCGAGGGCATCCTGGTGGCGGAGCGTCTGGCCGGTCTCAAGACCGTTCCGATCGACTACGACGGTGTCCCGCGGGTGACCTACTGCCACCCCGAGGTCGCCTCCGTCGGCATCACCGAGGCCAAGGCCAAGGAGATCTACGGCGCGGACAAGGTCGTCGCTCTGAAGTACAACCTCGCGGGCAACGGCAAGAGCAAGATCCTGAACACCGCGGGCGAGATCAAGCTCGTCCAGGTCAAGGACGGTGCGGTGGTCGGCGTCCACATGGTCGGCGACCGCATGGGCGAGCAGGTGGGCGAGGCCCAGCTGATCTACAACTGGGAGGCGCTGCCTGCCGAGGTCGCCCAGCTCGTCCACGCCCACCCGACGCAGAACGAGGCGCTCGGCGAGGCCCACCTGGCCCTGGCCGGCAAGCCGCTCCACTCGCACGACTGACCCTCGGTCGACGAAGCGACGACTCAGACTTCCGCAATTCGTAAGGAGCAACCGAAACCATGGCGGTTTCCGTAACCCTTCCGGCGCTCGGCGAGAGCGTCACCGAGGGCACTGTCACTCGCTGGCTGAAGGCCGAGGGTGAGCGCGTCGAGGCCGACGAGCCGCTGCTCGAGGTCTCCACCGACAAGGTCGACACCGAGATCCCCTCCCCCGCCGCCGGCGTCCTGGCCTCCATCAAGGTCGCCGAGGACGAGACGGTCGAGGTCGGCGCCGAGCTTGCCGTGATCGATGACGGCACCGGTGCGCCGGCTGCCGCTCCGGCCCCGGCCGCTGAGCCCGAGCCCGCCGCGGCTCCCGAGCCCGCCCCGGCCGCCGCTGCCCCGTCCACCGAGCAGGCGGCTCCGGCCCCGGCTCCCACCGCCGAGGCTGCTGCCGGCGCCGGTACCGCCGAGGGCACGGACGTCGTCCTGCCCGCGCTCGGCGAGTCCGTCACCGAGGGCACCGTCACCCGCTGGCTGAAGTCGGTCGGTGACAGCGTCGAGGCCGACGAGCCGCTGCTGGAGGTGTCGACGGACAAGGTCGACACCGAGATTCCGGCGCCCACCTCCGGCACGCTGCTGGAGATCGTGGTCGGCGAGGACGAGACGGCCGAGGTCGGCGCCAAGCTGGCCGTCATCGGCGTCGCGGGTGCCGCTCCGGCGGCAGCCCCGGCCCCGGCGGCTCCGGCTCCGGCCCCCGCCGCCGCTGCACCGGCTCCTGCCGCCCCGGCTG
>NZ_JBFALC010000147.1:0-5993 GCF_040656035.1 Streptomyces sp. NPDC050211 | reverse complement strand
CCCATCGCGGCCCCGCGGCGGAGCCGCATATCGACACAGCCCGCGGAGCGCTTAGGCCCTGCCGCACCCCTGCGGCTGTGCCGAGGCTGGCCCGGCGCGGTGGAGAGGCGGCCGGGTGCGGGTGGAGCCCCGCTCAGGCGAGGTCGTCGCGGGTCACCGTGCGGGCGGCCACCCGCAGTTCGCCGTCCTGGCGCACCAGGACGTCCTCGCACACGCACACCCGGTGCACCCGCGAGTCGCCGCCGATCTGTGAGGCGTACACGATCGCGTAGGAGCGGACGTCGAGCGCGCCGTCGGGCCGCGGGCGGACGTCGAGCATGCCCAGAAAGTGCCGGTGGCGCTGCCCGGCGGCGGCGAGTTCGGCCGCGGTGCGGCGGGTGGCCGCCACCAGGCCGGCCCGGCCGCGGACCGGCTCGGGCAGGGTCGGCACGGCGAACGTCGCGTCGTCGGTGAAGGTGTGCGCCCACTGCTCGGCCTCGCCGAGGTCCAACAGCTGCATCTGGTGGGCGTAGAACTGCTGCGCCTCGGTGTGCAGCGCGGCGGACCAGGCAGGGGCCTGCGCGCGCTCGGGTGCGATCGTCATGGCGTCTCCGTCGGTGTCGTCGATGTCGTCGATGCGGTCGTTGTCGTCGATGCGGCCGGGCGGTCAGCCTGCGCGCGCCCTCTCGCACCCGGTTGGAAGATCCCTCAAGCGGCGCTCTCACCGGGCCGGTCGAGGGATCTTCCGCCCTACCTCGAGGGGCCGGGGGGACGGTCGTGAGTCACCACGGCGTTTTGGGAAGGACACCGATGACGACAACGACGAAGCCCTCCGCGCTGATCACGGGCGCGACGAGCGGGATCGGCCTGGCCGCCGCCCGGGAGCTGGGCCGCCTGGGCCACCGGGTCTTCCTGTGCGCCCGGGACGGGCAGCGGGTCAAGCAGACGGTCGAGGACCTGCGCGGCGAGGGCCTGACCGTCGACGGCGCCGCGGCCGACGTGCGCTCGCGCGCGTCGGTCAGTGCGCTCATCGCCGCGGCCCTCGCCGCGTTCGGGCCGATCGGTGTGCTGGTCAACAACGCGGGCCGCAGCGGCGGCGGGGTGACCGCCGACCTTTCCGACGAGCTGTGGTACGACGTCATCGACACCAACCTCAACAGCGTCTTCCTGGTCACCCGCGAGGTCCTCGCCCGCGGCCGCCTGTCCGACGCGGCGTACGGGCGGATCATCAACATCGCGTCCACCGCCGGCAAGCAGGGCGTCGTGCTGGGCGCCCCCTACAGCGCCTCCAAGCACGGCGTCGTCGGCTTCACCAAGGCCCTGGGCCGCGAGCTGGCCCCCGGCGGCGTCACCGTCAACGCCGTCTGCCCCGGCTACGTCGAGACCCCCATGGCCCAGCGGGTGCGCCAGGGCTATGCCGCCGCCTGGGACACCACCGAGGAACAGGTCCAGGAGCAGTTCGAGGCGAAGATCCCCCTGGGCCGCTACTCCACCCCCGAGGAGGTCGCCGCCCTGGTCGGCTACCTGGCCTCCGAACCCGCCGCCTCCATCACCGCCCAGGCGCTCAACGTGTGCGGCGGACTGGGCAACTTCTGACCCCCTACCGGCATCCGCAGACAGACGCAGTCAGACGTACGAGACGCAGACAGACGCAGAGGGAAGAGGGAGTGAAGGTGTCGGCTGAACAGGTGCACCGCACGACGCACGACGTGGAGATCGCCGCGCCCGCGGCGGTCGTCTACTCGCTGATCTCGGATGCGGTCAAGTGGCCGCTGTTCTTCCCGCCGAACGTGCACGTGGAACAGCTGGAGTCGGACGGCACCGACGAGCGGCTGCGGATGTGGGCGACGGCGAACGGCACGGTCAAGTCGTGGACGTCGCGGCGCCGGCTGGACGGCGCCGGGCGCCGCATCGACTTCCGCCAGGAGGTGCCGGCCGCCCCGCTCACCGGGATGGGGGGCAGCTGGATCGTCGAGGAGCGGGGCCAGAGCAGCTCCCGGCTGGTCCTGCTGCACGACTTCACGGTGGGCGACCGCCGGGGGGACGCCGCGTGGGTCGAGCGGGCCACGGACACCAACAGCCGGGCGGAGCTGGGCCGGGTCAAGGAGCTCGCGGAGCTGCGGCCGCGGCTGGACGCGCTGGTGCTGTCCTTCGAGGACAGCGTGCACATCGAGGGCCCGGCCGAGCCGGTCTACGACTTCCTCCACCGGGTCGGTGACTGGCCCCGGCTGCTCCCGCACGTGGACCGCCTTGACCTGACCGAGGACATGCCCGGGGTGCAGGTCATGGCCATGGACACGCGCACCGCCGACGGCTCGGTGCACACCACCGAGTCCATCCGGGTCTGCTTTCCCGGCGCCGGCCGCATCGTCTACAAGCAGACCGCCACGCCCGCCCTGATGGACGCCCACACCGGCGCCTGGTCCGTGGTGGCGGACGAGGCCGGTGTGAGGGTCACCTCCCGGCACGATGTGGTCCTGCGCGAGGAGGCCATCGGCCGGGTGCTCGGAGCGGACGCCACCGTCGAACAGGCCCGCCGCTACGTCCGCGAGGCGCTGGGCCGCAACTCCACCGCCACCCTCCACCTCGCCAAGCAGCATGCGGAAGCGGCCCTCGCACCCCGCTGACGCGGCACGTGGACGCTGCCCGCCCCGCGCCTCTCACAGGGAATCAGGGAACTCACATGGATGAGATCGTCAGCGCTGTTCTCGCCCAGGACATCTCGCCGCAGGACGTCTCGCCGCGGGACGTCGCGGCCCTGCGGCTTCCGGCCTCCTACCTCGGTGCGGTGCTGCGCGAAGAGGACGTGGCGATGTTCGAGGGCATGGCCTCCAGCGACAAGGACCCGCGCAAGTCGCTGCAGCTGCGCCACGTGCCGGTGCCGCAGCCCGCGGCGGGTGAGGCGCTGGTGGCGGTGATGGCGTCGTCGGTGAACTACAACACCGTCTGGTCGGCCATCTTCGAACCGCTGCCCACCTTCTCCTTCCTCAAGCGGTACGCCCCGCTGTCCCCGGCGGCGGCCCGCCACGACCTGCCCTACCACGTGATCGGCTCCGACCTGTCCGGGGTGGTGCTGCGCACCGGGCCCGGCGTGAACCGGTGGCAGCCGGGCGACCGGGTGGTCGCGCACTGTCTGTCGGTGGAGCTGGAATCGGCCGACGGGCACGGCGACACGATGCTCGACCCCGAGCAGCGCATCTGGGGCTTCGAGACCAACTTCGGCGGCCTGGCCCAGCTCGCCCTGGTCAAGTCCAACCAGCTGATGCCCAAGCCGGAGCACCTGACCTGGGAGGAGGCCGCCGCCCCCGGCCTGGTCAACTCCACCGCCTACCGGCAGCTCGTCTCCCGCAACGGCGCCGGCATGAAGCAGGGCGACAACGTCCTGATCTGGGGCGCGAGCGGCGGACTGGGCTCCTACGCCACCCAGTTGGCGCTGGCCGGCGGGGCCAACCCGATCTGTGTGGTCTCCTCGCCGCGCAAGGCGGAGATCTGCCGGGCCATGGGCGCCGAGGCGATCATCGACCGCAGCGCCGAGGGCTACCGGTTCTGGAAGGACGAGCACCACCAGGACCCGCGCGAGTGGAAACGCTTCGGCAAGCGCATCCGGGAGCTGACCGGCGGCGAGGACGTCGACATCGTCTTCGAGCACCCCGGCCGCGAGACCTTCGGCGCCTCCGTCTACGTCACCCGCAAGGGCGGCACCATCGTCACCTGCGCCTCCACCTCCGGCTACCGGCACGAGTACGACAACCGCTACCTGTGGATGTCCCTGAAGCGGATCATCGGCTCGCACTTCGCCAACTACCGCGAGGCCTGGGAGGCCAACCGGCTGATCGCCAAGGGCAAGATCCACCCCACCCTGTCCAAGGTGTACCCGCTGGCGGAGACCGGGCAGGCCGCCTACGACGTGCACCGCAACCTCCACCAGGGCAAGGTCGGCGTGCTGTGCCTGGCCCCCGAGGAGGGCCTGGGCGTGCGCGACCCTGCGCTGCGCGCGAAGCACCTGGCCGCCATCAACCGCTTCCGTGAAGGGCAGGCGCCCCCCTCATGACCCACCTGCCCCCGCCCCCGGCCCCGGCCCCGGCCCCGGCCCCGCGCTCCCTGGCGCCGCCGACGGGCATCGCCGGCCTCGGCTCGGTCGGCGAATCACTGCTGCATCTGCTGCTCACCGCGGGCCACCGGGTGGTCGCCGTCGACACCGACCCCGACGCCCTGGCCCGGGCCGCGCGGCGGGTCAAGGCCGTGCACGGCGACGGCCCCGGCCCCGGCGCGGTGACGTTCACCGCCGACCACGCCCTGCTGCGGGGCGCGTCCGTCGTCGTCGAGGCGGTACCCGACACGCCGGACGCCAAGGCCGGCGTGCTGCGCCAGGTCACCGCCGTATGCCCGCCCGGCACCACCCTGGTGACCACCACGGCCGCGCTGCCCGTCACCCGCCTCGCGCTGTCCGCCGGGCGCCCCGCCGACCTGGTGGGACTGCGGCTGTTCACCCCGCCCTGTGCGGGCGGGCCCGTCGAGCCGGTGGCCACGCCGCTGGCCTCCCGCCAGGCCACGGCCGCGCTGGACGCGCTGGTGGCCGCGGCCGGCCTGGCCCCCGTCGAGGTCGGCGCCGGCCCGGCCGGCGACGCCACCGCGCTGGTGCTGGGGCTGCTGAACCGCTCGGTCCACCTCCTGGAGGAGGGCTATGCCGGCCACCACGACATCGACACCGCGCTGCGGCTGGGCTGCGGCCTGCCGGCCGGGCCGCTTGAGATGCTGGACCGCATCGGCCTGGACACCGCCCACAGCGCCCTGACCGACCTGTGGCGGCGCACCGGCGAGAGCTCCTTTCAGCCCGCGCCGCTGCTGGGCCGGATGGTCGAGGCCCAACAGCTGGGCCGCAAGAGCGGCCACGGCTTCTACACCTACGACGAGAGGGGCGCCCCGCTCCCGGGAGACGGGCCGGCCCCCGACACCGACGCCGCGGGCGTGGGCCGCGTCGGCGTGCTCGGCTCCGGCGCCATGGCCCGCGGCATCGCCGAGGTCACCGCTACGGCCGGCCACCCCACCGTGCTGGTGGCCCGCAGCACCGCGAAGGCGGACAGCGCGGTGCACGCCGTCGAGGCGTCGCTGACGCGCGCGGTGCGCCGCGGCCGGATCACCCCCGACACCAAATCCGCCGCCCTGGGCCGCCTGACGGGCGCCGACGATACGGCGGCGCTGGCCGACTGCGACCTGGTCATCGAGGCCGCGGCCGAGGAACTCACCGTCAAACGCGCCCTGTTCGCCGCCCTGGGCCGCACCTGCGCCCCCGGCACGGTGCTCGCCACCACCACCTCCAGCCTGTCCGTCACCGCCTGCGCCGAGGCCTGCGGCCGGCCCGCCGACGTCGTCGGCCTGCACTTCTTCAACCCGGCGCCGGTGATGCGCCTGGTCGAGCTGGTGCGCACGGACACCGCGGCGCCGCGCACCCTCGCCGTGGCCCGCGCCTTTTGCCGGGGCCTGGGCAAGAGCGTCGTCGAGTGCGGTGACCGCACCGGCTTCATCGTCAACCGGCTGCTGTTCCCCTACCTGGGCGCGGCCCTGGCCCTCCTGGACCGCCCCGGCGCGGAGGACACCCTCATCGAGCGCACGGACGCGGCCGTCCAGCACGGCTACGGCTACCCCATGGGCCCCTTCGCGCTGCTGGACACGATCGGCCTGGACGTCGCTCTGGCCATCCAGCAACGCCTCCACGCCCACTTCACCACCCCCGCCTACGCGCCCTCACCCGCCCTCGCGGACCTGGTCGGCGCGGGCTGCCTGGGCCGCAAGAACGGCCACGGACTCAAGGGGCCCACGGGGCCGCAGACGGCGACGCGTTCACGCTGACCACCTCGAGCAGGCCGCCGGCGACCCGGCCACGCCGCATCCGCCGGGCGCCGGCCCACAGGGCAGGCCGGGCCGCGGCGAAGAGCGACCGGGCGCCCACGCCGGTCATGGTGATCCGCGCGACGGTCTCGCCGGTGGCGCTGTCGACGGCGTACAGGTAGGCG
>NZ_JBFALC010000146.1:0-6164 GCF_040656035.1 Streptomyces sp. NPDC050211 | reverse complement strand
GGCTCGCCAAGGCCGGACACCGCGTCCCGGCCGACGGCTCGGACCATCCGTACGCCGTGCAGGCCGCCGGAGACTGGCGCCGGGCGGCGGCTCTGTGGCGGGTGGCGGGCTGCCCGTACGAGCATGCCGCGGCCCTTGCGGAAAGCCCCGACCCGGCCGACAAGCTCACTGCGCTCGCCGCCCTCGACACCCTGGGCGCCGAGCCGCTGGCCCGGCTGATCCGCGCCGAACTGCGTCACCTAGGCGTCCGCCGGATCCCCCGCGGCCCGCTCGCGGTCACCCGGGGCAACCCGGCCGGCCTGACCGAACGCCAGTTCCAGGTCATGCGGCTGCTGGCGGAGGGCCTGACCAACCCGGAGATCGCCGACCGGCTGGTCGTCTCGGTGCGCACGGTCGACAACCATGTACGCGCCGTCCTGGAGAAGCTCGACGCGCACACCCGACGCCAGGCCACCGCGCGTGCGGCCGAGCTGGGACTGCTGGCGGGACCCGAAACGTAGGTATGTCATCGCGCCGAGCTGGGTGACCCGCACGGATGCCCGGAAGGCCGTATCGCACTAGAAACATGCGAATCCGGCTGTATTCGGACACAGGAACGGGGAACCGCATGTCCAGCACACCCGCCCAGGCAGCGCGCCGCGAACTGACAGGCTTCACCGGTGATCTGACCGGACCCGACGACTCCGGCTACCAGGACGCCCGCGCCGTCTACAACGGCATGATCGACAAACGTCCCGCACTCGTCGCGCGCTGCGCCGACGCCGACGCCGTGGCCCGAGTGATCGGCTTCGCCCGCGCCCACGACCTGCCCCTCGCGGTCCGCGGTGGCGGCCATCACGGAGCCGGGCTCGGCACCGTCGACGACGGTGTCGTCGCCGACCTGTCGCCGCTCAAGGACATCCACGTGGACCCCGGGGCCCGGACGGTCCGGGTCGGCGGCGGCTGCGTGTGGGGCGAGGTCGACCGCGCCACCAACGCGCACGGACTCGCCACGCCCAGCGGCATCATCTCCACGACCGGCGTCGGCGGCCTCACCACCGGCGGCGGGCTCGGCCACCTGACCCGTAAGTGCGGGCTGACCATCGACAACCTGCTGGAGGCCGACCTGGTACTGGCCGACGGCCGGCAGGTGAGGGCCGCCGCCGACGAGAACAGCGACCTGTTCTGGGCGATCCGCGGAGGCGGCGGCAACTTCGGCGTCGTGACGTCGTTCCTGTTCCGGCTGCACGAGGTGAGCACCGTCGTCGCAGGACCGACCTTCTGGCCCGTCGAGATCAGCGCCGAAGTCCTCACCGCCTACCGGGACTTCCTGCCGAACGCACCCCGCGAACTCAACGGCTTCTTCCTGCACGGCACGGTCCCGCCGGCCCCGCCGTTCCCCGAGGAACTCCACCTGCGCAAGATCGCCGGCGTCGTGTGGTGCTACACGGGCGACGACACCGAGGCCGCCGCCCGCGAGATGGCCCCGCTGCTCGACGCCCTGCCGACGCCCCTGCTGCACGCGCCCGGCCCGATGCCCCACCCAGACCTGCAGTCCATGTTCGACGGCCTGTACCCGCCAGGCCACCAGTGGTACTGGCGTGCCGACTTCGTCAACGAGATCCCCGACGAAGCCGTCGAACAACACGCCAAGTTCGGCGCCGAGGTGCCCACCATGCAGTCGACGATCCACCTCTACCCGATCGACGGCGCCGCCCACGACGTCGGACCCACGGACACCCCCTGGGCCTACCGCGAGGCACGCTGGGCCTCCGTCTACGCGGGCGTCGACCCCGACCCGGCCAACGCCGACCTCGTCAAGCGGTGGACCGTCGACTACTTCGAGGCCCTGCACCCGTACTCGGCGGGCGGCGCCTACGTGAACATGATGATGGACGAGGGCCAGGAGCGGGTCCGCGCGAGCTACCGCGGCAACTACGACCGCCTGGCCCGAATCAAGGCCGACCGCGACCCGGACAACGTCTTCCGCCTCAACCAGAACATCCACCCCGCCCCGAAACCGCGGTACGAGGCGCGGCCCTGAGCGGTTGAACAGGCGAGAGGCCTCGCGCCCCGTAGGGGCGCGGGGCTGTATCGATATGCGCCTCCGCCGCGCGGGCGCGACCAGCCCCCACCGGCCCGCGGGTTCATGGCCGGCCTTCCAGCGGAGCGCTCAGCGTATGAGCCACTCGTACGCGGCGCGTGCCGTGAACTCCATCTGGCCGCCGCGCAGGAGCAGCCCCGCGGTCGCGAACTCCGGGGCGTCGGCCTGCGCGGCGACATAGGGGATGGCGATGCAGCGCATCCCGGCCGCGTGGGCGGCAGCGGCACCCGGGGCGGCGTCCTCCAGGACCACGCAGTCGGCCGGGGCCGCGCCGAGCCGGCGGGCCGCCTCCAGGAAGACGTCGGGGGCGGGCTTGCCGCGCTCGACCTCGTCGGCCGACACGACGGTGCGCAACTGGGCGTCCAGGCCGGTGCCGGCCAGGATCGCCTCGATGGCCTCGGGTGACGAACCCGAGGCCACGGCCATGGGCACGCCCTCACCGGCCAACAGCTTCACGAACGTACGCATCTCGGGGTACGCGCGCGTGGCGGTGCGGGCCAGTTCCAGATAGGCACGGTTCTTCGCGGCGAGCAGCTCGGCGACCGAGGCGCGCAAGCCGTATCGCTCCTTCCACAGCGCCACCGTCTCCTGCGTGCTGATCCCGACGTACCGCTCGTGGTCCGCCCAGGTGAAGTCCGGGACGCCGTGCTCGGCGAGGACCTGACGGCCCGCTGTGAAGTAGTTGGGCTCGCTGTCCACGAGTGTTCCGTCGAGATCGAAGATGACCGCGGTGGGGCCGAGATTGTTCATGGTTCCAGGATGCCCACCGTCATTTCCCGGCCGCGCGGCCGATCGACTCCACCAGCGGCAGCAGCCGGTGCGGAACGCGTTCGCGCAGGGCCACCTCGCTCCGGGTGCGGACGACGCCCGGCAGGCTGATCAGCTTCTGGATCACGTCCTCCAGATGCTCGTTGTCCCGCGCCACCACCCGGGTCAGCAGATCCCCGCCACCCGTGATCGAGAAGGCCTCCACGATCTCCGGTACGGCGGCCAGCGCGTCGCCCACATCGTCGAGATGGCCCTGCGTGACCTCGATGTGCACGAACGCCAGCACCGGATGGCCGAGCGCGGCGGGGGAGAGCGTCGGGCCGGTCCCGGTGATCACGCCGTCCCGCTCCAGCCGGTCCAGACGGGCCTGCAACGTCCCGCGGGCGACGCCGAGGATACGGGCGTACTCCCGCACGCTCGTCCGGGGCTGCTCCAGCAGCAGCCGCAGGATGCGGGTGTCGAGCTCGTCCACGGCCATGGCGCTCGGCCTCCTCGTCCCTGGTCCGTTGGCTCGTCGATGGACGAACCGGATCCGATATGTCTGTGCCAATGGTCCAGCATTCCACGCGCCACTTGAGCCAGGGTGCCCCTTGATGCTGCAATGAACCCGTCGATGGCGCTGCGGATCCCGCGGCGCCTTTTTCATGCCGTTGTCCAAGGGGGCGGGAAGCAGTGCTGAAGAGGGTGTTCATGGCTCCGGACCCGGGGCGGCTGCGGCTGCGCTTCGCCGCCCGGGCCGTCCTCGGCGTCGGCCTCGCGGTCGTCGTCTGCGGCCTCGCCGGCCACTCCCTCGCCGGTGCCGTCACCGGCGGACTCGCCGCGCTGCTCGCCCTGTTCACCGTCACCGACGCCACTGGCCGCGGGCAGGCGGTCACCACCGTGCTGCTGCCCGCCGTCGGCCTGCCCGTCCTCGCCGCCGCGGCCGAGCTGCACGATCAGCCCGTGGCCCGGGACCTCACCTTCCTCGCCGTGGTCGGCGCGGGCGTGTACGTACGCCGCTGGGGGCCGCGCGGACACAGCCTCGGCGTGTTCGCGTTCATGACCTACTTCGTGGCGCAGTTCCTGCACGCGACCCCCAGGCAACTGCCCGAGCTGTACGCCGCCGTCCTCCTCTCCGTCCTCACCGCCTCGGCGGTCCGCTTCGGACTGTGGTGCTACGAGCGCCGGCTGCCCCCGGCCCCCGCGCCCGCCCCGCCGCCCGGCACCGGCCTGGCCCGCGTGACCACCCGCCAGGCGATCCAGGCGACCACCGGCGCGGGCTTCGCCCTCGTCGTGGGCCAGTTGCTGTCCGGAGAGCGCTGGTACTGGGCCGTCGGCGCCACCTGGTGGGTCTTCGTCAACACCACCTCGCGCGGCGAGACCCTGGTACGGGGCTTCCGCCGCGTCCTGGGCACCGTGATGGGCATCGGCCTCGGCCTGCTCGTCGCCGTCCCTCTGCACGGGGCCGCCGTCCCCACGGCCGTCCTCCTCGCCGTCTGCGTCTTCGGGATCTTCTACACGGCCGCCGTGTCCTATACCTGGATGATGCTCTCAGTGACGGTGCTCGCCGAGCTGCTCTACGGCCTGCTGGGCGTCCTCGACCCCGCGCTGCTCGCGCTGCGGTTCGCCGAGACCGGTGTCGGGGCGCTCGGCGCCGTCCTGGCCGTGCTCTTCGTGCTGCCCGTCACCACCCACACCGTCACCGACGCCTGGATCCGGCGGGCTCTGCGCTGCGTCCACGCCTGCACCGCCGAGGCCGCCGCCCGCCTTGCCGGAGACGAGGGCGCCGACCCGACCGCCCGGGTGGCCGAACTGGAGCAGCTGATCGGCCGCGTACGGCTCTCGGTCGCCCCACTGGTCCACCCGCTCAACCCGATGCTCGGCCGCAAGCGGCGCGCCCGCCGCGTGCTCGCCCTGCTCGACGACTGCGCCCGTGAGATCCGCGGCCTGGCCGCCGTCGCCGCCGACCCCGAGGCCTCGCACGACGCACGCCTCGCCGCTGCCTGCTGGCGCGTCGAGGCCGGCGTCGAGGCGCTCACCGGCGGTGGCGATGTCCCCGAGTCCGCCATCGAGGCCACCGCGACGGAGCCGGCGCTGGCCCACCTGCACGGCGTGGAGCGGGCCCTCGCGGACCTCGCGAAGCCGCTGCGGGCACCGTCGCGCTCGCCCCTAGTCGGAGCCTGAAATCCCCAGCGCCCCCCGATTTGGTCTAGACCGATCGTGATCGACTGTTAGCGTCACCCCCGACAACACAGGGCGCCGAGAGGGGACAGCGGTGGCAGACGGCGGCAGGCGGCAGCGGCGGGCCTTCATCGGGTCGTTCACGGCGGCCGGGGGCGCCGGGATCGTGACGGCGGCCGTGGACCCGGACACCGGCGCGCTCACCGTCCTGGGCAGCGTGGAGACCGTGCCCGACCCCTCGTATCTCGCCCTGTCGCCCGACGGGGACACGCTCTACACGGTCAGCGAGACCGCCGACGGCACGGTGGCCGCGTATCGCGTGACCGGCGACAAGCCCGAGCCGGCCGGCACTGCGGTGCCGGTCGACGGCAGCGGCCCCACGCACCTGAGCCTGTTCGCCGGCCACGTCCTGACCGCCAACTACGGCTCCGGCAGCGTCACCGCCGTGCCCCTGCGCGCCGACGGCACCCTCGCCCCGGCCGCGTCCGGCGTGCTCCGGCACACCGGCTCCGGCCCACACACGCCGCGCCAGCAGGGCCCGCACGCCCACCAGGTGCAGCCCGACCCGAGCGGCCGGTGGGCCGTCAGTGTGGACCTCGGCACGGATTCCGTACGGGTGTGCACGCTGACGAACGGGAGCCTCGCAGTGCACCGGGAGATCGCCCTGCGCCCCGGTTCCGGGCCCCGGCACTTGGCCTTCCACCCGCGCGGCTCGTACGCGTACGTGCTGAACGAACTGACCCCGACCATCACCGTCTGCCGCTGGGACGCAGCGGACGGCTCACTGAAACCGCTCGCCGAGACCCCGGTGCTGGCCGGGCAGCCGGCCGGTGACGCCTACCCGTCGGGCATCGTCGCGTCGCCCGACGGCCGCTTCGTATGGACCGCCACCCGCGGCGAGGACGTGGTGTCCACGTTCGCCGTCGAGGACGAGGAACTGCGGCTGGTCGGCACGGTCACCTGCGGCGGCCACTGGCCACGGGCCCTCACCGCGGCGAACGGCTTCCTTTACGCCGCGAACGAGCGCTCCGGCGACGTCACCTGGTTCACCATCGACCCGAACACCGGCCTCCCGCGCCCCGGCGGGCTGATCGAGGTCACCGCCGCTTCCTGCGTGGTCATCGCCTGACCCCGGCCCGAATCGCCGAAGGGC
>NZ_JBFALC010000145.1:0-6176 GCF_040656035.1 Streptomyces sp. NPDC050211 | reverse complement strand
GCTCGTTCGTAGGGCTGATAGTCGCATCAGCTGCTCGCTGGGGGTGCGTGCTGGAACGGGTCGCTTGTGATCCCGCTCCAGCGGCAGGCGTCCAGACTGTTCGTCGGTGAGTTGCCTACGTGTCATGGCCATCTTCCTGCCGGAACCGCCTTCCTGGTGGACCCGGTTCGGCAAGGTTGATCACGACACCACACAAGCCCTAGTCGCGTTGGACCGCGCCCAGATGTCCGCACCGGGATTTGGACGGCCCGCCCCAGTGAGCGGTGTGCATCGCGAAGTTGCAGGTCGCGGGTCTGGTGTGAATGACGAGTGGGGTACTCGCGCTGGCCGGCGGCCGATGACTTGGTGTAGATCATTGGGCGGGTTCGGTTCCGGTGGGATGCTTGGTTCGGCTGCCCCCGCCTACGATCCGTCGGCAGGTCGGCACGCCACGAGATCGCGGGAGGGCCCGGGATGCAGGAGCGACAGTGGATCACCGCTCTCCGGAGCGAACTCGACGCCCGCATTGAGGAGTTGAACAGCACCTGACGGAGTCGTACGCCACCGCCGAAGTCAATCTCGCGCTACCACCGCATCCACCGACGCCTACGCCGAGTCCGCCCCAGCCACGCGCTGCTCCGCATCGACACAGTCCCGCTGGTCGATGTGGTGGCCAACGACGCCGAGAAGACCATCACCTGGGAGAGGCCCCGCTGGGTGGCACCACGACGACGACCGCCAGCGCCGGAGAATCCACCAGAAGGTCATCAAGCGGAGACTCTGACGTCTTCTTATCGGAGGCGCCCGTCCAGTACTCGCGGGACGGGCCCCCGAATGACACCGGGGCTCTTTGGCACTTTAGTTGCTATCCGAACAGTTCCTCGTATAGCCAATAGAGGCAGCCAGCCACGCCGACCAGCCATGCGCCAGCAATCGCCCTGGGCAGCCAATCGGGATGCTCATTAAGTAGCCAGATTCCAGCGACAACGGAAGCTGCCAGTCCCGCGACTAGCACCAGTTCAAAAAGTGTCCACCAGAACCGGTAATAGAACCCAAAGAGCCAGTAAATGGCACTTGCTATACCGATCAACGTCACGCCGATGACAGCCCAGTTTGACCAGTCGATAGCCCAGGGCAGCCCGCCGGCGCGATCGCCTGATAGCCGAACGCCGGCACCGGCTATCCCCGTGATTATGATCAGCCGAACAACGATCTGACCGGGAAGTGCGGTCAGCCACCACGAGTCGTAGATGCAGCCAGCCGCACCGGCCACCCATGCACCGGCAACCATCCAGATGAGCCAGTCAGCACGATCGCTGGATAGCCTGACACCTGCCAGCGCCATGGCCGCGACCCCTGTCGAGATCAGTAGAAGCACGATAGGTAGTTGGCGTTGCATGGCGGGATAAGCATGCCAATATAGCCAAAAGATCGAGCCAGCCACACCAGCCAGCCATACAGTGCCGCCGACCGCCCAGGAAATCCGGTCATCGTGAGCGTCAGCTAGCGAGACACCGACGAATTCTACGACCGCTACTCCCGTAACGATCGCCAGTCGAACGAGGAGTCCACTTAGGGAATCTCGCAAGTCCTCCAACAGAGACATGGTCAGATGTTATCCAATCGACAACAAAGCGCACCGAGAGTGGCGGCGGCACATGGATGCCTAACTGTGCATCTAATCCAGGAGAAGTGATGGGCTCCGTATGCTAGCGCGCCAACTCGGGACCGGTCCCGAGTTGGCGTTCATGGGTACATCGACACTCAAAGGATCCAGTTCTGAATGACGAGTGGGGTACTCGCGCCTGTAGATCATTGGGTGGGTCCGGTTCCGGTGGGATGCTTGGTTCGGCTGCCCCCGCCTACGCTCCGTCGGCAGGTCGGCACGCCACGAGAACGCGGGAGGGCCCGGGATGCAGGAGCGGCAGTGGATCACCACTCGCCGGAGCGAACTGGACGCCCTCGCCGAGGAGTTGACCAAGCGGCTTCAGGAGGTCCAGGTCGAGCGGGACGAACTGGCGATCGCGGAGCGGGTGTTGAACCGCCTGGCCGAGCAAGTTCAGGCCGACGCCGAGGCTGTCGCTCCGGCATCGGCGAAGGTGGCCGGGCGGGCAGTGCTGCTCATCCCACACCGCGGCGACGCGGCCGACGAGGGGGCGCTACCCGGCGACTACCGCAAGATCCTGGCGATCGTGCGGGAGGCCGACGGCCCGGTGCAGGTCAGGGCGGTCGGCGAGCGGATGGGCCTGGACGCCTCGGTTGCGCGGCAAGCTGGAGCCGCTGCGGGCGAAGATGACCAAGCTCGCCGACCGCGGCTGGCTGCACAAACGGGGCGACGGGCGGTTCACCGCACGTCTGTGACCGCGCGAGCGGGCCGTAACTGGCGGGCCCCCGGCGGCGGCAGTTGAGTTTGGTGTGAACAAAAACAACGGTCTCGCCGAGGGCCCTGACGGCCTTGTTTACACCGCCCGCCTGCCGCTGTCGAGCGCGACCTTGAACTTTCTCGCCGGCCTGATATGCGGCCACCTGAAGAAGATCGGCTCCCGGTGGCGGACGCTGCCCGCCGGGAAGATCGCCGGCATCGTGCTGGCGGTGCCGCGCTGTGACCAGCGGCCCGGCGATCTGGTCGGCGGCAACGGGGTGCACCGCACCACCGTGAGCCGGTGGGTGCACGAGGTCGTCGGCCTGCTGGCCGGCCGCGCCCCGCGCCTGGACCGCGCGTTGAAGAAGATCGCCCGAAAGGGCGTCGGCGTGGTCCTCCTGGACGCCCGCTTGGCCTTCGAGGTCAGTCCGACACCCTCAGGGCGGGGTTTCGCCGGTAGGCCCTTGCCGTTATCGGTGATCTGCAACACCAGATGGCCGCCTTCCTCGTCGACTTCCAGTGCGAGATGCGCAGTCGAGGCGTCGGCGTGCCGCGTGACATTCGTCAAGGCCTCTGCCGCGATGCGGTACGCGGCCGTCTCGGTTGCGGCGGGCAGTTCGGCAAGCATGGGGAGATGGAGCAGGCCACGGTGAGCGAGGCGGTATTGAAGTGGGTGGCGAGCGTAGCCACGGCGGTGGCGAGGCCGCAGTCGTCCAAGACCGGCGGGCGGAGGTCGTCGATGATCCGGCGTACTTCATCCAGGCCTCGGGACGCTTCCTTGCTTGCTGACGCGACGAGGGAGCGTGGGTGGGATGAGGACTCCAACACGCGTGCCGCGGCGTCCAGTTGGAGACGCATGCCCGTTGATCGTCCATGAGGGCGTGGTCGCCCGCATCCCCAAACCGGTGAGTTCTCCGTCAACTGCCGCTGAAATGAAGGGCGTCGACACCCACCGTCCCGCTCTTCCGGCTAGGCTGATCCACCTTGCCGCGGTGCACGTCCCAGGCGGCCAGGTAGGCCAGCGACCCGCCACGATCGTATTGGTGTTCCACGCGCATCGTCCTGGCCCGGCCGGGAGGCAGAGTGGGATGACAACGGCAGCGGGCCTGGATCGAGGTCTTCTCGTCGGAGCACACCACGTAATCGCCTGGGCCGAGCGGCTCAGCGTCGAAGAGCCGGGCATACAGGTCGAGCACCACGGCCGCCTTGGATCAACGCGAGCAGCACGGCTCGTTCATCGATGGAAAGCTGGATCTGGTACCGGCTGGACGGAGGCATCGGCATGTTCTGCCAGAACGAGCCGCCGGACTCGGCAGCGACACGCCGCCCCCGGTGGGGCAGGATCGAGGTCGTGCCCAAGCCGCCACCCGAGTCGACCAAGATCAGCCTGCGGCAACGCCTGACCCAGCACGCCCAGGCCCGCTGGTCCGTCCTGGCCGCTGTCAGCGTGCGCTACCGAGGCGTGCTCGCCTACATCGACGGGCACCTCAGCGACGGGACGATCCTGCCGCTGTACCGGCTGCGATACAACGGCTCGGCGAGCATCTGGGGCTTCGCGATCTACCTGGCCAGCCGCGACGGATACGAAGACAACATCCTGCCCAGCGGCCTACCCGCCGGCAGCCCCGAAGAAGCCCTCGACTGCGTCTGCGGCCTCTACCTCAACGACCCCACCGGCTGGTCCCTACCCCCGACGAATTAACGGCGCGGACCACTTAGGCATCCGTAAGAGCACGGCCCGCGGGCACCACAGCGGCGACGCTCTAATCCTGGCCTCAGGTTGATCGGGGACAATGAGCGGCAAAAACATCGACTGGAAGGGGGCGGGCCGGCGTGCGGATCATGATCGCGGATGACGAGGCGGCCATCCGTGAGTCGCTGGAGCGGGTGCTCCAGGTCGAGGGTTACGACACCAGCATTGTCACCAACGGTTTCGCCGTGCTCGACGGGGTCGGTGGCGACGCGCCGGATCTGCTGCTCCTCGACGTGATGATGCCCCGCCTCGGCGGGTTGGAGACCTGCCGGCGGTTGCGGGCCGCGGGCCGGGATCTGCCGGTGCTGATGCTGACCGCCCGTGACCAGGTCTCCGACCGGGTCGCGGGGCTGGACGCGGGCGCCGACGACTACCTGCCCAAGCCGTTCGCCACCGAGGAGTTACTGGCCCGGGTGCGGGCCCTGCTGCGCCGGCGCACGCCGACCGACGAGGGGTCGCAGATCCTGTCGTTCGCCGACGTCCGGCTCGATCCCGACAGGTTCGAGGCGTGGCGGGGCGCGCGGCCGCTGCGCCTGACCCGGACCGAGTTCTCCCTGCTGCAGGTCCTCGTGTGCAACGCGACCCGGGTCGTGACCCGCGACGCGCTGTTCGAGGCGATCTGGGGCTTCGGCATGAGCTCCACCGCCAACAACCTCCAGGTATACGTGAGCTACCTGCGCCGCAAGATGGAGGCCGAGGGTGAGCCGCGATTGATCTACACGCTGCGCGGCCTGGGATACACGTTGCGGGAGACTCCTCCGTGAGCAGGCACGCCGGCCGGGAACCGCGCCGGCTGACCCGATGGTGGCGCCGGTGGTCCCTGCGGGCCAGGCTGACGGTGATCGCGGCGACGGCCATCGCGGTCAGCGTGTTCGTAGCCTTCCAGGTGGCCAGCGAGCTACTGGACTGGGAGCTGCGGGACACCGCCGAGAATCAGCTGCGCGCCGACTCCCGCGTCCTGGCGACGAACGCGGAGCGCGCCGGTCTGGCGCAGGTCCAGCTACCGCCGTATCCCGGATCCGGTCGGCTGGTGCGGGTCATCCTGCCCGACGGCTCGATCCGGACGCCGGCCGGCCAACCCGCGCTGCCCCCGGTCAGCGAGGACGCCGGGCGCGTGGCGCAGGGCGCGTCGGCCGACCTGATGGAGTCGAACGACAGCGACGAGGACGGCTACGTCATCTACACGCTGCGGGCGGGCGACGGCGCAGTCCAGGTGGCCCGCGTCGTCGACGACAGCCCGATCAACCGGTTCGGGTTCGGCATGCTGCTGATCGGGCTGCTCTGCGTGGTCGGCGGCGCCCTTGTCGGGCGGACCGTGGCGCGGACCGGGCTGGCACCGATCGACCGGCTGACCGCCGCCGCGGTACGTGTCGCGCACACCCGGGATCTCGACGCCGACATCCCGGATGAGGGCGGTGGGGAGATCCGGCGGCTGATCCAGTCGATCAACGACATGCTCGCCGCGCTCCGGGACTCCCGGCGGGCCCAGCGGCTGCTCGCCGAGGACGCCGCCCACGAGCTCAAGACCCCGCTCACCAGCCTGCGCCTCAACGTCGAGCTGCTGATCCGGCTCGATCGGCGCGGCACCCTGGACAGCGCACTGCCGGCGGAGAGCCGGACCCGGCTGCTCAACGATCTCGGCGCCCAGGTGGACGAGTTGAGCACCCTTGCCGCCGAGCTGACCGACCTGGCGCGCGGTGACGTCAGCGACGAGAGCACCGAGGTGCTCGACCTCGCCGACGTGGTGGTGGCCGCCGCGACCCGGGCGCGTTCCCGCGTGCCCGACATCGAGGTCGCGCTCGACGTGACCTCTGTGTGGGTGAGCGGGCGTCCCGCTGCGCTCGAGCGGGCGGTGCTCAACCTCATCGACAACGCCGGCAAGTGGTCCCCCGCGGACCAGCCGGTCCAGGTCCGGCTCCGTGCCGAGGACGCGTCGGCGGTGCTCGAGGTCGACGACGCCGGGCCGGGCATCGACGCCGCCGACGTACCGCGGGTGTTCGACCGGTTCTACCGTGCCGACAGCGCCCGGGCGTTGCCGGGATCCGGTCTGGGGCTGTCGATCGTGCAGCGGGTCGTCGACGC
>NZ_JBFALC010000144.1:0-6211 GCF_040656035.1 Streptomyces sp. NPDC050211 | reverse complement strand
GTCGTGCCCTGCGTCTAGGGGGCCGGGGGTGGGACGCGCGGCCCGGCGCTGACGGGGCGCCGCCTGCGCCCACCCGTGCCGCCCCAGGCGGCACGCATGCCCGCAGCTTGGGGGGAGGGCGGTCCGGCGCCTGTTGGGTGGGCGCCGTCTCAGGCGGCACGCGTGCCCGCAGGTTGGCGGGACGGCGGCCCGCAGCTGGGCGGCGCGGGCAGTCCGCCGTCTGCTGGGTGGGCGGCGCCTCAGGCGGCACGCATGCCCGCGGCTTTGCGGCACGGGCTCAGCGGCGTAGCAGAACCTTGCGGGTTGCTCGGGCCAGGCGGGTTGTGGGGCGGTGGGAGGGTGGGGTGGGGGATGAGCGGTCCAGGTGCCAGGTGTGGAGGTGGCGTCGGGCTGTTGGGTTCTCGGGGTGGCCCGTGGACAGCAGGTGGCCTGCGAAGTCCAGTGCGTCCTGGCGGTAGCCGCCGGTCATCGGGTGGCGCTGGGCGTAGGCGAGGAAGGCGGGGCGGTAGGCCTGGCCCAGGATGTGCGGGAGTTCGGGGGCGACCTTGGCCACGACGTCCGCCCGCTTTCCGGCCAGGGCACGGGCCTGTACGCCCAGCCGGACCCGGTCGAAGCCTTCGGGTACGGGCGTGCCGGCCACCAGGGCGGAGAGCAGGGCCGTCTGCGCGAGGGCGAGGCGCTGGCGGGCGGCGGTCGTGTCGGCGGGAGGCTCGACGGGGGACGAGCTCTGGCGTGCCTCGGAGCCGTCCGGTGCCACGGAGTCCTGCGGTGCCTTGGAGCCGTCCGGTGCCACGGAGTCCTGCGGTGCCTTGGAGCCGTCCGGCACCACCGAGTCCTGCGGTGCCTTGGACTCCCGCGGTGTCGTCTCAGATCGCCCTGTCGACGACTCCCTTGTCGCCCGTCCCTTCTCCAGCGCCCCCCGGATCGCCCCCAACTCCCGCCCCAGCTCCGCCGGTTCCGGGAAGTTCTCGTCTCGTTCCAGCAGGACTCCGGGGGGTGAGACCTGGGAGGCGAGGTCGGTCAGGATGTCGAGGACCGCTTCGGGGACCGGGTGGGCGTGGCTGTCGTGCCAGACGCCGTCGCGTTCGAAGCCGCCGGCGACATGGACGTAGGCGATGGCTTCGAGGGGGAGTTCGGCGAGGGCCTTGGCCGGGTCCTCCGCGCGGTTGACGTGGTTGGTGTGCAGGTTGGCCA
Organism: Streptomyces sp. NPDC050211; assembly: GCF_040656035.1. Taxonomy (NCBI): domain Bacteria; kingdom Bacillati; phylum Actinomycetota; class Actinomycetes; order Kitasatosporales; family Streptomycetaceae; genus Streptomyces; species Streptomyces sp. NPDC050211. The sequence continues at coordinate 5,017 of NZ_JBFALC010000144.1, read as the reverse complement.
CGTCGATGAGGAGCCGGACGCCGGTGCGGTCGGCGAGGTCGTACAGGAACTGGCCCTCGGTCATCTCCTCGCCGGGCCACGCGATGAGCGCCGCTATGTTCTCCACGGCGAGCGGCACGGGCAGGGCGTCCTGGGCGATGCGGATGTTCTCGCAGAGGACGTCGAGGGCGTCCCGTGTGCGGGGGACCGGCAGCAGGTGGCCGGCTTCCAGGCGCGGGGATGCGGTGAGGAGGCCGCCCGCTCGTACGAACGCGATGTGCTCGGTGACCAGCGGGGCGCCCAGCGCCTCGGCCCGCTCGGCGAGCGCCGTGAGGCGGGTCTCGTCGGGGCGGTCGGCGCCGCCGAGGCCGAGGGAGACGCCGTGCGGGATCACGGTCACCCCGCGCTCGCGCAGCCGCCGCAGCGACTCGGGGAGATGGCCGGGGCACACGTTCTCCGCCACGGCCTCGACCCAGTCGATACCCGGCATTCGCTCCACGGCGTCCGCGATCTCCGGCCGCCACCCGATTCCCGTCCCCAGTCGCTCCATCGTCCCCTCCTCCACCCGATGTCACCTGGCTGTGCCGCGTCGTCTCCTTCGACGTTCCGCCGCTGTGTGACGGGGGTATGGCCCCGGCGCGCCGACCCGAACCGCGCTCCGGGCGCCTTCAGAGCAACATTTGAGGTTCGGGGGAGGAAGCGGACGTGGACGGGAGGCCGCCGACGGAGGGGGATACGCGCGGGAGGCGGCCCGTGTTCAATGGCGCGGGCAGACCGTTCAGCGCTTTAGGGCCACGCCTCCGAAGCTGTCCACGTCCCGCCGCTCGTCCGTGCCGGCCGGGCCGGAGCGCCACTCGGCGACCGGGACCAGACCGGGTTCCAGCAGGTCGAAGCCGTCGAAGAAGCGGGCCAGCTGCTCGGGGGCCCGGTTGATGCGGGGGTTGTCGCTCGCCTCGTTCCAGCGCTCGACCATCGCCCGCATCTCGTCCGCGTGGAACACCTCGGTGCTGTCGCAGAACACCAGGTGGCTCCCGGCGGGGAGGGCGTCCTTGAGCTGTTCGACGATCGGGTAGGCGGTGTCGTCCGGGACGTGCGCGACGATGCCGAGCAGCATGAGCGCGACGGGCCGGCTGAAGTCGAGCGTGCGCTCGGCGCCCCGCAGGATGGACTCCGGGTCGCGAAGGTCGGCGTCGATGTAGTCGGTGGCGCCTTCCGGGGTGCTGGTGAGCAGCGCGTGGGCGTGGGTCAGCACGACGGGGTCGTGGTCGACGTACACGATCCGTGCCTCGGGGGCGATGCCCTGGGCGACCTCGTGGGTGTTGTCGAGGGTGGGCAGGCCGGTGCCGACATCGAGGAACTGCCGGATCCCGGCCTCCGCGGCCAGATAGGTGACCGCGCGCTTCAGGAACCCTCGCTGGGCGCGCGCGATGTCGACGATCTCGGGGTTGAGCTCACGCATCTGGTCACCGACCTGCCGGTCGATCTCGTAGCAGTCCTTGCCGCCCAGCCAGTAGTTCCAGATGCGAGCGGAGTGCGGCACCTTGCTGTTGATCAGCGGACGGTCGACTGACATGACAACTCCCGGACATTCCCTCGGCGTTGCGCGCTCCCAGCGGCGCGGGTCTCACCGTAGCCGGATGATCTGTGCGGGGCGACCAGCGCCCCGCTTCGGCATCAGTACTCCAGTTCGGGGCGCAGGGGGCCGCCGACCGCGTGCAGGTGTCGTAGGACCTGGGCGTAGGAGTTGACGAGTCCGGTCTCGTGGTAGGCGATGCCGTGCCGGGCGCAGAAGGCGCGTACGAGTTCCTGGGCATGGCGCAGGCCGGGCCGCGGCATGGAGGGGAACAGGTGGTGCTCGATCTGGTAGTTCAGCCCGCCGAGCGCGAAGTCGGTGAACCGGCTGCCACGGATGTTGCGTGAGGTCAGGACCTGCCGGCGCAGGAAGTCGATCTTGTCGTCCTTGCCGAAGATGGGCATGCCCTTGTGGTTGGGGGCGAACGAGCAGCCCATGTACAGCCCGAAGAGCCCCTGGTGCACGGCGAGGAAGGCCACGGCCTGGAGGGGGGTCAGGACCAGGAACAGGGCGGTGACATAGCCGACGAGATGCACGGTCAGCAGTCCCGCCCCGGCCAGCTTGGCTCCCCGTGAGCCCGCGGTGCCGTCGCGCTCGAACTGCGCCCGTACGCCGGCCACGTGCAGGGCGAGTCCTTCCAGCAGCAGCATCGGGAAGAACAGCCAGGCCTGGTGGCGGGCCAGCCAGGCATAAGGGCCGCGGCGGACCCGGGCGTGGTCCTCGGTGAAGGCGATCGCACCGTCGGCGATGTCGGGGTCGCGGTCGACGTGGTTGGGGTGGGAGTGGTGCCGGTTGTGCTTGGCGATCCACCAGCCGTAGCTGAGGCCGATCAGCAGGTCCGCGTGCACGCGGCCGAGCAGGTTGTTGACGCGCTTGGAGCGGGCGATCTGCTGGTGTCCGGCGTCGTGCCCGATGAACCCGGTCTGGGTGAACATCACCGCGAGGAAGGCGGCCGTCACCAGCTGCCACCACGACTGCCCGATCAGGGCGAACGCGGTCCAGCCGGCGGCCAGCAGAAGCAGGTTCGCCCCGACCTTGACGGAGTAGTAGCCCGGCCGCCGCTTCAGGAGCCCGCTCTGCTTCACCTCGCGGGACAGGGCGGCGTAGTCGCTGCCTCGGCCGGCGGGCGGGGGTTTCGCCGTCCCGGCGTGCTCCGGCGGCTGGGTGCCCCGGTTGATGATCTCAGTGGTCACGTTTTTCCTTTCGGGGTGGGTGCGGGCTGGCTTTCGACGGCGCGGGGGCAGGGCGCCGGATGCGGAAAGGCCCGTGGGGAAGCAGCGCAAGGCAGGCCCGCGGCACGGGCCTGCCTCGGAACGGGTGTCCTCAGAGTGAGGTCTCCTTCGAGATGGCGAATCGATGCGGAGAACGCGCGCTCGCGCGTCCCCGGGCTGCTGGTCGCCAGCCGTCGAAGAAAACCCCCCACACGACAAAGCGCCCGCTGTCAGAACTCCGCGGGCGCTTCCACGTCGCAAACTTCAACTACAACCACTCACTGAACGTCCCGAGCGCCGGGAAGGTTCCCGGCCGCCCTATCTGCCCAAGGTCATGAGCGGGCAGTAGCGGCTGCCGCCTTCGACGGCGACCGTTTTCCCGGGCGCGATCTCCGTGAAGCCCGCGTCGCGGACCACCGGCAGGCCGCTCGTGGTGAGCTCGGGCCAGCGGTCGGCGGGGGCGGCGCGGACGGCCAGGGGGAAGCCGGCGTCGCGCCAGGCGGCGCGGTCCTCGTCCGACAACTCCCACCAGGCGAGCTGGGCGCCATGGCCGACCTGGGCCATCGCCTTGCCGGCCGTCATGTCCAGGTCGGGACTGAGCCACAGCACCGGCACACCCGGGTCGGCCCCGGCCGGCGGCTCCGGGTCGTCGAGGTCGGTGCCGGAGACCTGGAGCCGGGCGAGGTCCTTGGGCCAGCCGTCCAGCGGGACGGGCGGGAAGACCCGTACCTCCGCGGATTTGCCCGTGACCGTGATGCCGGACAGTGCCTCGGCCCGCCGCCACTCGGCGCCCCGCGCCCGCCGCACCACTTTGCGTATCCGCGCGTCCTGCCAGTCCCGCACGGCCTGCGCCCACTCGCCCTCCCCCAGCGCACGCTCGTCGCTGAGCAGCACCAGCACCGCGCGGGCCGCGGTCTCCAGCGCGTCCGTACGGGCCGGGGGAGCCGCCCGCTCGATCCGTACGACCAGCGGCAGCACGAACTGCGGCGCCTCGTCGCGCACGGAGGACTCGGAACGAAAAGGGCTGTCGCCGGGCACGCCGGGATCACCGGGAACGGATGGATCACTGGTCACGTCCTCCAGTCTGCCAGGCGGAAGATCGGTTCCTCCGGCCGCGAGAGGATGACCGCATGCAACGCGAATTGCGGCTGGAGCGCGTCGGCCGCCGCTACGGCCTGCGCGGACCCTGGGTGCTGCGCGGGGTCGACCTGGCCGTGACCCCCGGCACTCTGCTGCGGATCGAGGGCGCGAACGGCACCGGCAAGTCCACCCTCCTCCGGCTGCTCGCCGGGATCGACGCCCCGACGGAGGGCCGGATCAGCGGCCGTCCGCGCACGGCCTACGTCCCCGAGCGCTTCCCGTCGGCGCTGGCCTTCACCCCGTCCGGCTATCTCACCCACCTCGGCGCGGTGCACGGCCTGTCCCGTACGGCGGCGGCCCGCGCCGCCGACCAGTGGCTGGAGCGCTTCGGCGCCGCCGCCCACGCCCGGACGCCGATGTCGCAGCTGTCGAAGGGCAGCAGCCAGAAGGTCGCCGTCGCCCATGCCCTGCTCGCCGAGCCGGACCTGCTCGTCCTCGACGAAGCCTGGACCGGCCTGGACGAGTCCGCCCGCGCCGAGCTGGAACGAGCGGTCGCGGAACGGACTGCGGCGGGCGGAGCCGTGGTCTTCGTCGACCACGACCCGCACCGCCTGGCAGGGGCGCCCGACGCGACGTACACCGTGCTCGACGGCGCCCTCAACCACCGTACGGAACAAGGTACTTCGCCCTCCGGACCGTACGCCGTCATCGTGGTCCAGGGCCCGCCGGGCGGACCACTGCCCGACACCCCGAAGCTCGCCTCCGCCGAGGAGACCGCGCCCGGCACCCACCGGCTCACCGTCCCCGCGTCCCACTCGGACGTCGTCCTGCGCTCCCTGCTGACAGCCCGCCCGCCGTGGCATGTGGTGAGCGTCGCGCATGAGGACGTGGAGGAGGTCCGATGACCGCGCTCCTGCGCTATCAAGCGGCCCTGCTGCTGCGGCCGTTCATCCTGTACGCCGTGTTCCTGGGCGTCGGTGTGCAGGGCGGTCAGCCGGTGCTCGACTCGCTCGGCTATGCCGCGGCGGCGCTGCTGCCCGTCGCCGCCTGGCTGGTGCGGATCTGCGTCGGCAACGAGCCGCACCGCCGCCCGCGCCCCGGTGGCCGCCGCGGCCGGACCCGGACGGGCGCACCTGGCCTGTCTGCTGGTCGCGCTGGCGTCGGCCGCGGCGCT
>NZ_JBFALC010000143.1:0-6314 GCF_040656035.1 Streptomyces sp. NPDC050211 | reverse complement strand
CCCCTTGATCTCCGGCGGAGTCTTGTCGTAGTCGACGATGTTCCAGCCCATACCGCCCGCTTCGGGGGCGGGCGGTGCCCCGACAGCGCGCCGACAATCCTTCGCGCACCCATCGGAAAGCCCGGGCGACGGAGTTGTCGACGAACAACACCCAGATCAGCAGGACACCGACTCCGGCGGATGCGGCCAGCTGACCCCGCCACCTCTAAAAATATAACCATGCTTCTATATTGAGACAGGTGCCGGGGCGCGCCCTATGCTCTCCCCGTGACAAAGCGGGCGAAGACAGCGAGCAGCGGGGCCCGCGGCCCCCGAGGGTCCTACGCGAAGACCGCCGAGGTGCGACAGAAGATTCTCGACGCCTGCATCGAGGCATTCGGCGCGGGAGGCTTCCATGGCGCCACCATGAAGGAGATCGCAGAGCGGGCCGGCATCAGTCAGACCGGCCTGCTGCACCACTTCGACAGCAAGGCGGAACTGCTGGTCGAGGTACTCGCCGCACACGAGCGGGAGACGGCCGCGATCGTCCGGGAAGCCGATGACCTGGATATTCTGCGGACTCAACTGCGGGTCATGCACGCCAACGAGGCCCGACCCGGGCTGATCCAGCTGCACAGCGTCATCTCGAGTGAGGCCACGACCGACGGGCATCCCGCTCACGAGCTGTACCGGGCCCGTTACGACAGCCTACGCCTGCACCTGACCCGAATCTTCGCCGAGTTGCGCGGTCGCGGACGTCTGAAGGTGGACACGAGGCCGGAAATCCTCGCGAACCTGCTCATCGCAGTCATCGACGGACTGCAGATCCAGTGGCTGTACAACCCGGGCGCGGTGGACGTGTCAACAGGCATCGAGACCTTCCTCGCGGGGGTTGTCGACGAGGCCAGCGATCTTCCGTGCGACTGAAAATGTGTGTCAGCGTCCACCTCCCTCCCCAAAAGCGAATCCATTTTCGGGATTGATGTGGCCGGTTCGCCGATCGCGCACGCGCAGTCAAGGAGACCTCACATGCCTCGTCCTCGGCCATCCGAGGCTCACACCCCGGCCGAGACATCCGCTGCGTCCGCGCCGTTGGCCCATACCGTCGCGCCCGCCCAGAGCGCGGTCCACGATGTGACCTCGTTCGGTACCGGTCTGCGGCGAAGGCCACGAACCGGCCGCCCGGCTCTCCGGCGGCTTCGTCGGCGCGGGACCCCAGCAGCACCCGGCGTGGCGGCTGCCGGCGAACACGTCCCCGGCCACGGCACATCCGAAGGCGCAGGCGACCAAGCCGTCGAGCGGATCGGCCGACGTGCCTTCATCGGCGAGCACCTCGCCGACACGTATCGAAGACACCGGCGACGCCCCCGCTGAAGGCCGCCGCAGACTTCGTCCGGGCGTGACCGGCCTGCGTGCCCGCGCGCCGGCGAGACCGGGATCCGGCTCCTCGTCGGCGACGAGCGTACGCCTGGTCCACCGACCGTCTCGATCGCTCGACTCCCGATAGTGGTCACCCCCGGTGAGCATGTACTGAAGTCGAGGAAGCGGCTTGAGCGCACGATGCCTGACGGCCGCGACGGCATCGACGGCATCGACGGCATCGACGGCATCGACGGCGGAGCGTCACGGAGACGGTCGCAGCGTGCGGCTACTTGCTCACCTCAAGGCCCCCGGTTCGGCCACGAGTCGGCCAGGACCACTGTGCTCGTCCACGGGCGCCTCCCACCGGCCCCGGCCGCCCGCGCCGCGAGCCCGGAACAGACAGAGAAGCGAAACATGACGACAAGGAGACGGACCATCTTGAACGGCAGGCGCGTGAGGATCCCCGTGACACTCGCTCTGGGCGCGGTGATGGTCCTCGGATGCGGTCACCCTCCCGCCCAGACAGCCCAGACAGCCGAGGCAGTCGCGGCAACCCGCACCGAACCCGGCATCGCGCTGGTGAATCAGAAGCGACTCTCGCCGCGGCTCAGCGAGCTGACCTTCACCTCGTCCGCTCTCGACGGCACGACCAAGGTGCGCATACTGCTCCCCCGTGGCTACGACGCGGAGAAGAGGCGCCGTTACCCCGTGCTGTTCCTCTACCACGGTGGAGGGCAGAGCGCTTCGAGCTGGACACAGGACGGTGCCGCCGAGGAGATCACGGCCGGCCTGCCCGCGATCGTGGTGATGCCGGACGCCGGCTCCACACAGTGGTATGCCGACTGGTGGAACAACGGCCACCGCGGCCGGCCGATGTGGGAGACCTTCCACATCAACAGGCTCCTCCCGTGGGTCGACGAGCACTACCGCACGATCCCCGAGCGCGGGGCGCAGGCTGCCGCCGGACTGTCGATGGGCGGGTTCGGAGCCGTCTCGTACGCCACCCGGCACCCCGACCTCTTCGGTGCCGTCGGCTCGTTCTCCGGAGACCTCGACCACCAGAACGTCGAGATGCGGACCACCATCGAGCAGCTCCACCCCTCGCTCTGGGGCCCGTGGGCAACGCAGGAAGTCCGCTGGCGCGGGGACAACCCCTGGGACCTGGCGGCCAATCTGGCCGACACGGACGTTGCGCTGTACACGGGCAACGGCCGGCCTCGACAGGACGGCGAGGCCGTGGACCGCACGGAACAAATGATCCGGCAGGAGAACGTGTCCTTCCACGAGCGCCTGCTGGATCTCGGTATCCGGCACCGGTGGCACGACTACGGACCCGGCAGCCACACATGGCCCTACTGGCAGTCGGACCTCCGAGCCTGGATACCCCACCTGAAGGCCTACTTCGCCCGCCACGCGCACCACCGCGCCACTCCCCGGTCGTTAGCGGCGCTTACGGGCCACTTCCAGTGCGCTGAACTCGGTGACGTCCCGCCGCATCCGTACGGTCCAGCCGTAGGCGTTGTACTGCGGCCTGATCGACGAGAAGGTGCGACCGCCGACGCCCAGGGGCGCTTGACGATTCCCCTCGCACTGGGCCCCGGCAACCCGCACCAGCAGTACTCGCCGCAGGCCGACACGGCGAGTACGGGCCCCAGCCCTGACGACGTGCCGTTCCACGCCAGGGGCAACAGCGCCCGCTTCAACCGGGCCGAGGTGACGATCCTCCCGCGCTGAGATCCGTCTCTTCGCCCGCCGGGACACCGAGGAAGACAGCGGGAGATCGCGGCTGGGCAGTCGCCCCGTACGACGGACCGCCCGCCGCGCCGAGTGCTGGGCTGTTGCGAGCACAGGACTCGGCGGCGCCCACAGGTGCTGTTACGAGGTGATCACCCCGGTCCGGGACGCCTGGGAGCGCCCCATTCGCAGTGTGATGCGGCACCTGGACGTGCCGGATAAGCATTTCGACTCGTCCAGGGCGCGGGCGAACACCGGATGGGTGGCGTACAGGCGCCGCCCCATCCCGGGCCGCTGCCCGCCCTGCCCGGTGAACATCACCGCGAGCTTCCCGTCCAGGACCTGCGGCGACACGCTGCCGCGCGTCACGTTCGGCACGGGGGCACCCTCGGCCATCGCCCGCAGGGTCTGTACGGCCTCGTCGCGGTCGGCGGTGAAGAACACGGCGCGATGCTCGAAGCGGGCGCGGGCTGCCAGGGTCGACCCGGCGTCCAGCAGAGCGATGTCCGGGTGGTCGGCCAGGTGCGTGGCGAGCCGTCCCGCCTGCTCACGCAGGGGCGCCTCGGCCCGCGCCGACACCACGAGCGGAAGGGGCGTCTCGACGGCAACGGCCGCCGCGCCCGGTGGCTCCTCGACGATGACGTGCGCGTTCGTGCCGCTCACCCCGAAGGCGGACACCGACGCCCGGCGCGGACGGCCGGTGCGCGGCCACCGCACCGGCTCCCGCAGCAGCTCGACGCGGCCGGCCGACCAGTCCACGTGCGGGGACGGCGCCGACACGTGCAGGGTGCGCGGGAGCAGCTCGTGGTGCAGCGCCATCACCATCTTGATCACCCCTGCCACGCCCGCCTCGGCCTGGGTGTGCCCGATGTTCGACTTCAGCGACCCCAGGTACAGCGGCCGGTCCTCGGGCCGGTCCTGGCCGTAGGCGGAGATCAGGGCGCCCGCCTCGATCAGGTCGCCGAGCGCGGTGCCGGTGCCGTGCGCCTCCACCGCGTCCACGTCCTCCGGCGTCAGCCGGGCGGCCTCCAGGGTCCGCCGTATCAGCCGCTGCTGGGACGGCCCGTTGGGCGCGGTCAGGCCGTTGCTCGCACCGTCCTGGTTCGTGCCGGTGGCCCGCAGCACCGCCAGCACCCGCCGGCCGGCCCGGCGGGCGTCCGACAGCCGTTCGAGGAGGATCACGCCGGCGCCCTCCGCCCAGCCGGTGCCGTCCGCGTCAGCCGAGAACGCCTTGCAGCGCCCGTCCGGGGCCAGACCCCGCTTGCGGCTGAACTCCAGCAGCATGCCCGGCGTCGACGTCACGGTGACGCCCCCGGCCAGTGCCAGGCCGCACTCCCCGCTGCGCAGCGACTGCGCGGCCACGTGCAGCGCCACCAGCGAGGACGAGCACTGCGTGTCGATGGTCAGGGCCGGTCCCTCGAACCCGTAGTTGTAGGCGATACGGCCGACGACGACCCCCAGGGCGTTGCCTGTGAGCATCTGCCCCTGCGCCTCCTGCGGCGCCTCGTGCCAGGCGGGTCCGTAGTCCTGCAGCGACACGCCGGTGAAGACACCGGTGCTGCTGCCGCGCAGCGCCTGCGGGTCGATGCCCGCACGCTCCATCGCCTCCCAGGAGACCTCCAGCATCAGCCGCTGCTGGGGATCCAGCGCCAGCGCCTCGCGCGGACCTATGCCGAAGAAGCCGGGGTCGAAGTCACCCACCCCCTCCAGGAACCCGCCGCACCGGGTGTACGCGGTGCCGTGCTGTTCCGGGTCCGCGTCGTACAGCCCGTCCAGGTCCCAGCCACGGTCGTCCGGAAGGCCGCCGATGGCGTCCCTGCCCTCGGCGACCAGCCGCCACAGCGCCTCCGGGGAGTCCACACCGCCAGGCAGTCGGCAGCCCATGCCGACGACGACCACCGGGTCGTCCGCCGCGTCCGCGTGTTCGCCGCCGTACGCCGCCCCGGCCGCCGTCGGGCCCGAAGTCCCTTCCCGTGCCGCCCCGGAGCCGAGCAGTTCGCCGCGCAGGTACTCGGCGAGCGTGTCAGGTGTCGGGTAGTCGAACAGCACGGTGGCGGGCAACCGCACCCCGGTCGCTTCAGCGAGCCCGTCCCGGAGCCGCTGCGCCAGGTGCGGAGTGCTGCGCGACCGGGGCGAGGTCCGTCAGCCGGTTCCGCAGGTCTTCACCGCTGTCGGCAGGTGCCTGCGCAGGAGAACCAGGAACATCAGTGGTCATGTGCGTCCAAAGTTCTGGTGCGCCGAAGACACAGCAAATTGTGCAGTCGCCGCAATATCGACCGTTTCTCGGCCGCCGTCAGCCATGGCTTCCCCCGCGTCCACCGAATTCGCCTATGGATTCGGGACGACCAGGCAAAACATAAGGCCACGGACGCGGGACGTCCAACGCTCCCCAACATCCGTCACTTTGCAAAGAAAGAAGGAATTCCATGCCCACATATCAGACCCTCACGCCACATTGTGGCGAGCGCGAACCGCCCCCTGGCCGGACGCGATCAACCTGGTCAAACCGTTCGGGCCGGCCGAGCGGCAGTCCCGGAGCGGGGTGCGAGATCTCCAGGAGGCGGGTGCCACCGGCCGACTCCCAGGTGTCCTCGTGAGTCAGGGCAGGTCGCGTCCCGCGAGGTGGTGGAAGCGGTCATGCGCCTTGCCGTCCGGTATCCGGCTCGCGACGATCTCTCCGCCGAGCGCGTCACGCGGAGGCGCCCGGCCAGACGCCGGGAGGGCACCGGCCGGCCGAAGTACCCGGTGTGACCTGTGAGTTCCGGTCCGTTGACCGGCTACACCACCCGGCGGGACGCCAACCGATTCCGTCACCCGCTCCATAACCAACGAGGCGCTGCGGCCCGTGCGGGCCGTTGTGACCGGCGTCCTCGGCCAACTGCCAGCTGCTCTTGCGGCCGACCGAGCTCAGCAGGCCCGGACGTAGTCCCGCATCCGGCGCCGCGCCGACCCGGCCGAATCTTCCGGCCACTCACAGGAACAGGTCCTCGAGCTCGGCGCTCCAGCGTCCTCGGACGAAGTCCGCCAACAGGCCGCGATCGTGCGCGTCTCGGCCCGCCGTCCACGGCGGCTTCCCTGAACCGTCCCTGAGACACCGTCAGCCCTGCACGAACGTGGCGCCCACCACCGCGGCCAGGCCCGCCGACTCCACGCTCTGCCCTGGAAGAAGATCCCCGTGATTCACCGCGACGACGACCGGGGCCACGGCCGCCACGAACAACGACTCGTGCAGGTCGTCA
>NZ_JBFALC010000142.1:0-6436 GCF_040656035.1 Streptomyces sp. NPDC050211 | reverse complement strand
GCTCTGCGCGGTGCGCAGCAGCCCCCAGGCCTCGGCGGCGGCCGGGTCGGTGACGGGTCCGGCGGCGTCGACGGCGCCGTGGGTGAGCACGGTGAGACGGGCCGGGGGTCCGGAGGCCAGCCAGGCCTGGGCGAGGGCCAGGGCGCGGTGACCGGCCCGGTGCGGGTCGCCGGCGCCGCGCAGGTCGGCCAGGGCGTGCACGCCCTCGGCGGCGGGCACGCCGGCCGGGTCGGCGGCGGTGTGTACGGGTGTGCCGGTGGCGGTCAGGGCCTCGGCCAGCGCCGGTTCGTGTTCGCCCAGGAGATACCAGGAGGCCTGCTGCGGGGCGGCGCCGGTGTCCGGGGCGAGCGGGGTCCAGGTGGGCCGCAGCAGCGGTGCGGGGGCGGCGGCGATGCGGTCGGCGGCGATCCGGCGCAGGGCGAGGGAGCGGGCGGCCAGGACGGGCCGGCCGGCCGGGTCGGTGGCGGTGAGGGTGACGGCGTCGGGTCCGGCCGGGGAGATCCGCAGCCGCAGGGCGTCGGCACCGCGGGCGTGCAGGGTGACGCCGGTCCAGGAGAACGGCACGAGTCCGTGGGCGTCCTCGCGGCCGGCGGTCACGGCGTGCAGGGCGGCGTCGAGCAGGGCGGGGTGCAGCCCGTACGACGTGGCCTGGGCGGCCTCCGGCGCCGGGAGGGCGGCGTCGGCGTAGACATCGCCGCCCCGCCGCCACACGGATGCCAGGCCCTGGAACGCGGGGCCGTAGCCGACGCCGGCCGCGGCGAACCGCTCGTCCTCCCCCTCCAGCGGGACGGCTTCGGCACCGGGCGGCGGCCAGACGCCGGCCAGGTCCGCGAAGTCGCCGGCGTCTGCGGGGCCGGGCACGGTGCCGACCGTGGCGTGCGGGGTCCGGCCGGCGGTGCCGTCGGCGTCTGCGCGGCCGGACCCGGCACGGCCGGCGGCATCCGGCACCCGGCCAGGCGCACCATCGGCCTGCACACGGCCGGATCCAGCACGGCCCGCGGCATCCGGCACCCGGTCGGCGGCACCCTCGGTGTCTGCTCGGCCGGGCTCGGTGCGGCCCGTGGCGTGCGGGGTCCAGTCGGGGGCCTCGCCGGTGGCCGGGGCGGAGTGGACGGTGAGGGGGCGGGAGCCGTCGGGCTCGGCGGCGCCGAGCCGCACGCGCAGCCGTACGGGCGCGTCGTCGGGCAGCACCAACGGGTTGTCGAAGGTCAGTTCGGCGATCTGGGCGCCGCCGGCCGCGGCCAGGGCGAGTTCCAGCAGGGCCGTGCCGGGGACGACGGGCCGTCCGGCGAGGGTGTGCTCGGCCAGCCAGGGGTGGGTGCGGGTGGACAGGGTGGCGGTCCACACGGTGCCCTGTGCGTCGGGGAGTTCGACGGCGGCGGCCAGCAGCGGATGCCCGGCTTCGTCGAGGCCGGCGGCGGTGAGCGGGGCGGGGGCGGCCGGGGCGTCCAGCCAGTGCCGGGTGCGCTGGAAGGCGTAGGTGGGCAGGGCGGCGGCCAGGGCGGTGCCGGGGCCCGGTGCGGGGGCGGGGGCGAGCAGCACGGGCAGGCCGTGGACGTGGGCGGTGGCGAGGGCCCGGTCGAACGCGTCGGCCTCGGGGCGGCCGCGGCGCAGCACGGGCAGGGTGAGCGCGTCTGTGTCGCCCGGGGTGTCGGTGTCGAGGATGGTGCGGGTCATGGTGGTGAGCACGGCGTCGGGGCCGAGTTCGACGAAGGTGTCGATGCCGTCGGCGCGCAGGGCGCGCAGCCCGTCGAGGAACCGCACCGGCCGGCGGGCGTGGCGGACCCAGTGGTCCGCGTCGCACGGCGTGTCGCCGGCGGCGAACGCTCCGGTCAGGTTCGACATGAGCGGGATCCTCGGCGCCCGGTGTGCGATACCGCGGGCGATGGAGGCGAAGTGGGTCAGCATGCCGTCCATGTGCGGCGAGTGGAAGGCGTGGCTGACCTTCAGCCGCTTCGCGGCCCGGCCCTGTGCCTTGACGTGCTCGACCAGTTCCGCCACGGCGCACTCGTCGCCGGCGACGACGACGGCGGAGGGTCCGTTGACGGCAGCGAGGTCGATCTCGGCCTCGCGGCCCGCCAGGTGGGGCAGTACCTCGTCCGCGGACGCCTCCAGGGCGGCCATCGCGCCGCCCTCGGGCAGCTCGCCCATGAGCCGGCCGCGGGCGGCGACGAGTCGGGCGGCGTCGGCGAGCGGCAGAACGCCGGCGACATGGGCGGCGGTGATCTCGCCGACGGAGTGGCCGGCCACCGCGTCGGGGCGCAGGCCGCGGGAGGTGACGAGGGCAAACAGCGCGGTCCCCAGGGCGAACAGGGCGGGCTGGGTGTATTCGGTGCGGTCCAGCAGCGCGGCGTCGGCGGAGCCGGCCTCGGCGAACATCACCGCGCGCAGCGGACGCGGCAGGTGGGGTGCGAAGGCCGCGCAGACCTCGTCGAGCGCCCGCGCGAACTCCGGCTGGGCGTCGTACAACTCCCGTCCCGTGCCGGGCCGTTGGCTGCCCTGCCCGGTGAACAGGAAGGCGGTACGGCGCCCGGCGGCGGCCCGTGCGGTGACCAGGTGCGGGATGGTCTCGCCGGTGGCGAGCGCGGTGAGCCCGCGGCGCAGGCCCTCGCGGTCGTCCCCCAGGACGACGGCCCGCTCGGCGAGGGCGGTGCGGTGGTGGGCGAGCACCCCGGCCACCAGGGCCGGGTCCTCGGCCCCACCGCGGTCGAGGTGCTCGGCGAGCCGCCGCGCCTGCTGCCGCAGCGCGGCCTCGTTCTGCCCGGACAGCGCCCACGCGATACGGCCGGCGAAGACGGGGGCGGGCTCCTGAGCCTGGGCGGGTTCGACTCCCCGGGCCTGGGCCGGCTCGGCCCCTGGAGCCCGGAGGGGTTCAGACCCGCCAGCCTGCACGGATTCAGCCCCCCGAGCCGGGACGGGCTGGCCCCCCCGACCCTGAGCGGCCCCGGCCCCCCGACCCTGCGCGGGCTCGGGTTCCTGGATCTGGGGGGCGGGTTGTGTGGGGGCCGATTCCAGGATCACGTGGGCGTTGGTGCCGCTCGCGCCGAAGGCGGAGACCGCGGCGCGGCGGGGTTCGCCGGGGCGGTCGGGCCAGGGAATGGTGTCGGTGAGCAGGGACACCGCGCCCGCGGACCAGTCGATGCGGGTGGAGGGGGTCTGGGCGTGCAGGGTCCTGGGCAGCACGCCCGCCCGCAGCGCCAGCACCGTCTTGATGACGCCCGCCACGCCGGCGGCGGCCTGGGCGTGGCCGATGTTGGACTTGAGCGAGCCCAGCCACAGCGGGCGGTCGGCGCGGCGGGCGCTGCCGTACGTGGCGAGCAGGGCCTCGGCCTCGATGGGGTCGCCGAGCCGGGTGCCGGTGCCGTGCGCCTCGACGGCGTCGATCTGGTCGGCGGTGAGCCGGGCGTGGTGCAGGGCGGCGCGGATCACCCGCTGCTGGGCGGGCCCGTTGGGTGCGGTGAGGCCGTTGCCGGCGCCGTCCTGGTTGACGGCGGAGCCGCGCAGCACGGCGAGGACGGTGCGCCCCTCGCGGCGGGCGTCGGACAGCCGCTGGAGCAGCAGCATGCCGGCGCCCTCGCCGAAGCCGGTGCCGTCGGCCTCCTCGGCGAACGCCTTGCAGCGGCCGTCGGCGGCCAGGCCGCGCTGCCGGGAGAAGTCGATGAACATGGTGGGCGTGGCCAGGACGGTCGCGCCGCCCGCCAGCGCCAGGTCGCACTCGCCGGCCCGCAGCGCCTGGGCCGCGAGATGGACGGCGACCAGCGAGGAGGAGCAGGCGGTGTCGACGGTGACGGCGGGCCCGCGCAGGCCGAAGGTGTAGGAGACGCGGCCCGAGGCGACGCTGCCCGCGCTGCCGTTGACGAGGTAGCCCTCCAGGCCCTCGGGAAGGCGGGCGCCGGGCACGTGCGGGACGCGCGCGCCGTAGTCGTCGTACATCACCCCCGCGTACACGCCGGTACGGCTGTCGCGCACGGTGTCCCGGTCCAGGCCGGCCCGCTCGAAGGCTTCCCACGCGGTCTCCAGCAGCAGCCGCTGCTGCGGGTCCATGGCCAGGGCCTCGCGGGGGGAGATGCCGAAGAACTCCGGGTCGAAGTCGGCGGCGTCGTAGAGGAATCCGCCGGTGCGGGCGTAGCTGGTGCCGGCCGCGTCGGGGTCGGGGTCGTAGAGCGCGTCGAGGTCCCAGCCGCGGTCGGCCGGCAGGCCGCCGATGGCGTCGGTGCCGGATTCCACCAGCCGCCACAGCGCCTCGGGGGTGTCGGCTCCGCCGGGCAGGCGGCAGCTCATCGAGACGATCGCGATGGGCTCGCGGGCGGTGGCGGCGGCCTCCTCGGCGGTGCGCAGCCGGTCGCGGGTGGCGACGAGTTCGGCGGTGACCCGCTTGAGGTAGTCGCGGATCCGGTCGGTGCCGGCTGCGTCGTGGGCCGTTCCCGCGTTCCGGCCGGCGTTCTCGGGTGCGGGGCTTGCCGTCACAGCTGCTCCTCGATGAAGGCGAAAAGTTCGTCGTCGTCGGCCGATGCGAGCCGCGGCTCGGCCGTCAGGCGGTCCGCGGGCACCGGCGCGAGGCCGGCCGCGGCCGCCAGCGCGGCCAGCCGGCGGTGGACGGTCTCGCGGCGGATGTCGTCCTCGGCCAGGGCGGCAAGGGCCGTTTCGAGCGCGTCCAGTCCGGCGAGTGCGGCCTGGCCCGCGTCCCGGCCGCCGCCGCGGGCGGCGCGCAGTTCCTCGTCGACGTGCTCGGCCAGGGCCTCGGCGGTCGGGTGGTCGAAGACGACGGCGGCGGCCAGCCGCAGGGCGGTCGCGGCGTTCAGCCGGTTGCGCAGGTCGACCGCGGTGAGTGAGTCGAAGCCGATGTCGCGGAAGGCGCGGGCGGGTTCGACCGCGTCGGGGCCGGTGAAGCCGAGGACGGCGGCGACCTCGGTGCGGACCAGGGCCAGCAGCGTCCGGCGGCGGGCGGCGTCGTCCAGGCCCTCCAGCCGCCGGTGCAGTGCCTCGGCGCCGTCGGCCGGGCCGGTGGCCGGGGCGGCGCCGGGGCGGGTGGGCGGGGCGGTGCGGGGTGCGGGGGCGGCGGGGAGCAGGGGGCGCAGCAGCGCGGGCACGGCCTCCATGCCGTGCCCGGCCGTCTCCCGGCGCAGGGCCGGCATGTCCAGGCGCAGCGGAACGAGCAGGGCGTCCTCGCCCGGCGCGGTCAGGGCGCGGTCGAAGAGCGCGAGGCCGTGGTCGTTGCTCATCGGTGCGATGCCGGAGCGGCGCATCCGGCGCAGGTCGGCGTCGGACAGATGCCCGGTCATGCCGCTGGCCTCGCCCCACAGGCCCCAGGCCAGGGAGGTGGCGGGCAGGCCGGTGGCCCTGCGGTGTGCGGCCAGCGCGTCCAGGAAGGTGTTCGCGGCGGCGTAGTTGGCCTGGCCGGGGCGGCCGAGGAGGCCGGCCGCGCCGGAGAACAGGACGAACGCGGACAGCGGCAGGTGGGCGGTCAGTTCGTGCAGGTGCAGGGCGGCGTCCGCCTTCGGCCGCAGGACGCTCTGAAGCCGCCGCGCGTCCAGGGCGGTGACCGCGCCGTCGTCCAGGACGCCGGCCGCATGGATCACGGCGGTCAGCGGATGCGCGGCGGGGATCGTGTCGAGGAGTGCCGCCAGCGCCGCCCGCTCGCCGGTGTCGCAGGCCACGATCTTTACCCGGGCGCCGAGCGCGGACAGCTCCCGCGCCAGGTCGCCGGCCCCGGCGGCGGCCGGCCCGCTGCGGCTGACCAGCAGCAGCCGGCGCACGCCGTGCCCGGTGACGAGATGCCGGGCCAGCAGCGCACCGAGGGTGCCCGTCGCACCGGTGACGAGCACGGTGCCGTCCGGATCGAACGGCGCCGGGGCCGCGGTGACGCCCGCACCGCGGGTGAGCCCGGCCCTCTGGGGGGCTGCTGCGGTCTGCGCGGGGCCGGCCGGCGCCGGTGTGCCCGTCCTGTCCGCGCTGCCCGGCCCCGTCCCGGGGGCTTGCCCGGTGGTTTCCTCGTGGCGGGCCAGTGCCGGGGTGAGGATCTCGCCCGCGCGCAGGGCCAGTTGGGGGGCGCCGGTGGCCAGCGCTGTGGCGAGGGCGGCGGTCGAGGCGGGTGTGCCGTCGGTGTCGACGAGGGTGAACCGGCCGGGGTGTTCGCTCTGGGCCGAGCGCAGCAGCCCCCACAGGCCGGCGCCCGCGAGGCCGGCCAGGCTCTCCCCGGGGTGGACGGCGACGGCCCGCTCGGTCAGCACGGCCAGCCGGGCCGCGGCGAGGGGGCCGTCCTGGGCGAGCCATTCCTGGACCAGGGCCAGGCCGTCGCCGGTGATCCGGTGTACGGCGTCGGGGCCGCTGTCCGCCGGGAAGGCGGGGTCGGCCGGGAAGGCCACGGCCACGGCGTCCGGCACGGGCGCGCCGGCCGCGACGGCGGCCCGCAGCGCGGCCAGGTCGGCGTGGACGT
>NZ_JBFALC010000141.1:0-7784 GCF_040656035.1 Streptomyces sp. NPDC050211 | reverse complement strand
CGAGACCGAACAGACCGACCACGAGGGGGGAGCGGCGCGATGACCAGCCGCGATGCGGGCGAGACGGCATGGGTGCTGGAGCCGATCCTCCAGGTACCGCATGTCGTGGCCGCCGTCCTGCTGACGCGGGACGGGCTGGTGAAGGGGTACACGGACGCGCTGGCGCAGCCATCGGCCGAGCGGGTGGCCGCCATCACCAGCACCGTCCAGGGGGCGTGCCGGACGGCCGCGGCGGCCTTCGCCGACCGGGACCAGGCGGAGGTACGGCAGGTCGTCATCGAGTCCGACCACGGCTATGTCCTCATCGTCCCGACGGATCACGGCACGTGCGTGGCCGCGTACGGGGACGGCGAGGTGCGCCTCGATCTGCTCGCGCACCGTGTCCATTCGCAGGTGGCGCGGCTGGGCGAGAAGGCGATGGCGGCCGCGCCCCGGGGAACCGACGGCGACGCGTCCGTATGACCGGCCGGCGTGGCGGCCGTCCCCTCGTACCCGCATATCTGTCGACCGGCGGCGTGGCCCGGCCGAGCCGCCCCCAGCTGGAGCGGCTGACGGTGCTCACCGGCAGCGGAGCACCCGCGCCCGCGGACCTGCCCGCCGCTCAACTGGCCCTGCTGGACGCCCTGGACGGCGGATCGCTGACCGTGGTGGAGGCCGCGGCCCTGCTGGAGCTGCCGGTGTCCGCGGTGCGAGTGCTGGCCGCCGATCTCGTCGACCGGGGCCTGGCGCTGGCCCGCCCGCCGATCCCGCCCGCCGAACGGTTCGCCCCCGACCTGCTGAAGAGAGTGGCCGATGGCCTCCGCGCCCTCAAGCACGACTAGCCGCACCCATTTGCCCGAGACCGCCCGCGAGTTGGTGAAGATCCTCGTCGCCGGGCCCTTCGGGGTGGGCAAGACGACCCTGATCGACTCCGTCTCCGAGATCCGGCCGCTGCACACCGAGGAGCCGCTCAGCGAGGCATCCGCGCAGACGGACGATCTCGCCGGCGTTCAGGACAAGTCGACGACGACCGTCGCCATCGACTTCGGGCGGATCAGCCTGCCGGACGGCATCGTCCTCTATCTCTTCGGCACGCCTGGGCAGGAGCGGTTCCGTTCGCTGTGGGACGACATCGCGTACGGGGCGCTCGGCGCGCTCGTCCTGGTGGACAGCCGCCGGATCGACGCGTCGTTCGACGTGCTCGGCCTGGTCGAGGAGACCGGGCTGCCGTACGCGGTCGCCTTCAACGCCTTCCCCGACGCTCCCCGCCACTACACCGACGAACAGCTGCGCGCCGCCCTCGACTTGGAGCCGACGACCCCGATGATCGTGTGCGACGCGCGGGACGCGGACTCCTCGATCGACGCGCTGCTCGCGCTGGTCCAGCACCTGATCGACCGCCACCCCCCGGAGCACCGGTGACCACCTATCCCTCCGCCCAGCAGGCCTTCTCCCTCTCCGCGCCGGTACGGCTGTGGGAGGACGGTTTCGCGCTGGATCCCTACGGCTACTACGACGCCCTGCGCGCCCAGGGCGCGGTCGGCTGGGCCGAACTCGCCCCGGGTGTACCGGCGTACGTCGTCACCGACCGGCGGGCCGCCCTGGACCTGCTGCACGACACGGACACGTTCTCGCACGATCCGCGGCCGTGGGAGGCGACCGTGGCCGACGACTCGCCGGTGCTCGGCATGATGCGCTGGCGGCCCAACTCCTTGTTCGCGGACGGGGCGGCCCATCTCCGCTACCGCACCGCACTGATCGACACCTTCGACGGGATCGAGCCGCACGACCTGCGCGCCCGTGTCCACCGGGCGGTGCATGTGCTGGTGAGCCGGTTCGGGCCGCAGGGCGAGGCGGACCTGGTCGGCGAGTTCGCGCGGCCGTTGATGGCGCTGGTGTTCAACAGTCTGTTCGGGCTGCCGGACAGCCAGAGCGACCGGCTCGACGCGGCGCTGGGCCGGATGATGGAGGGCGGCGCGGAAGCGGCGCAGGGCGAGGCGGAGTTCGGCGGCTACGTCATGGAGCTGATCGCCGCCAAGACCGAGCAGCGCGGCGACGACCTGCCGAGCCGGCTCCTCGACCATCCGGCCGGGCTCACTCCGGAGGAGGTCACCTGGCAGGTGTTCCTCACCCTCGGTGCCGGACACGAACCGACGGCGAACCTGGTGTCCAACGCGCTGTCCCGGATCCTCGGGAACCCGCTCTACTACTCGACCCTGACCAGCGGTGCCCGTCCCGTGATGGACGCGGTGGTGGAGGTGCTGCACCACGAGACGCCCCTGGCCAACTACGGCATCCACTACGCCCGCAGGGCCGGGACCTTCCATGGGGCGTGGATCAGGGCCGCGGTGCCGGTCGTGATCTCGTACGGGGCGCTCGCGCACTTCGCCGAGCGGGAGCGCGCCGACGGCCGCCACCCCCAGGACGCCTCGCATCTGTCCTGGTCGGCGGGCCCGCACGCCTGCCCGGTCAAGCAGCACACGCTGCTCATCGCCACCGAGGCGATCGAACAGCTCACGCAGTGGCTGCCCGATCTGCGGCCGGTCCTGCCCCGTGAGCGACTGACCTGGCGGCCCGGGCCCTTTCACCGCTCGCTGACCTCGCTGCCCGTCCGGTTCAGCCCCCGCTCCCCCGACCAGCCAGGAGATCCGTCGTGACCGTCACCGACCGCATCGCTCTCGACCCGTTCGGCGCCGACATCCCCGCCGAGAGCGCCCGGTTGCGCGCCCTCGGCCCGATCGTCCCCGTGGAGCTGCCCGGAGGCATCCCGGCGTGGGCGCCCACCGGCTACGACACGCTCAAGGAACTGATCCTCGACCCGCAGGTCAGCAGGGATCCCCGGTTGCACTGGAAGTTGTGGCCTCAGATCGGCGAACACCCTTCCTGGGGCTGGGTTCTGGGCTGGGTGGGCGTGGTCAACATGCTCTCGACGTACGGTGCCGATCACGCGCGCCTGCGCAAGCTGGTCTCGCCGAGCTTCACGCACCGACGCACCGAGGCGATGCGCCCGCGGGTGGAGGCGATCACGGCGGAGCTGCTCGACGGCCTTGCGCAGGTGGGCGCGGACGGTTCCGTGGTCGACTTCAAGGCAGGGCTGGCGCATCCGCTGCCCATGCGGATGATCTGCGAACTGTTCGGTGTCCCAGAGGAGTTGAGGGACGCCACCGGCACGCTGATCGCGGCCATCATGGACACGTCCGACCCGAGCCCGGAACACGCCGCGTTCGTTCAGCAGCAGATCGGCACCGTGCTGCCCGCGCTGATCGCCCACCGCACCGCACACCCCGGGGACGACCTCACCACCGAACTGATCCGGGTGCGGGACGAGGACGGCGACCGGCTCAGCGACGAAGAACTGCTCTACACACTGCTGCTGGTCATCGGCGCAGGCTTCGAGACGACCGTCAACCTCATCGGCAACGCGGTCGTCGCCCTGCTGACGCATCCCGAGCAGCTGGCCGCCGTACGGTCCGGGACGCTCGGCTGGGAGGGGGTCGTCGAGGAGACACTGCGGGTCCACCCGTCCATCGCCTCGCTGCCGTTGCGGTTCGCCGTCACCGACCTGACCGTCGGCGACGTCACCATCCCCGCCGGGGACGCCATCATCACGACGTACGCCGCCGCCGGGCTCGATCCCGCGCACTACGGTCCCGACGCCGGCACCTTCGACGCCGGGCGTGGAGCCGACGACCATCTGTCCTTCGGGATCGGTGTGCACCGATGCATCGGCGCACCCCTCGCCCGTATGGAGGCCCTCACCGCCCTGCCCGCGGTCTTCGCCCGCTTCCCCGGGCTGGAACTTGCCGTGGACGAGGGCGCGTTGCGGCAGGTGCCGTCCTTCATCGCGTTCGGCTGGCAGGAGATACCGGTACGGCTGGGCGGGTGAGCCGGCCGCTCCGGGACCCTGCCGACTCCGCCACCCACTTCTCCAGCCACTCGACGAACTCGCCTGCGCGCGCGGGCCAGTTGAGGTCGGTGAGGGCCGCGTCGCGCCCCCGCAGCGCGGCGCGCAGCCGCAGTTCGGCATCTCCGCTCAGGCGCCGTATCGCGGCCGCGGCCGCTGCCGGGTCCTCGTAGGGGACGACGAGGCCGCAGCCGTGGCCCCGGACGAGTTCGGCGGCGAGCGGGGTCGGCGTGGTGACGACGGGGACGCCGTGAGCCATGTACTCGACGACCTTGGTGGGGCGTGAGTGGCGGTAGTTGGGCTGGTCGTGGAGGAGGGAGAGGCCGGCCGTGGCGCCGGCCAGCAAGGCGAGGGCGCGGTCGTTGGGCAGGAAGCCGTGCCAGCGCAGGACACCGTCGCGGTCGGCCTCGGCGAGCGCCTCGCGTACGTCGGGATCCGCCGCGCCGATCACGTCGATCCGGAAGGACGGGCCGAGCAGCCGGGCCGTCTCGATCAGGTCCAGCGCGCCGCGAGCCTGTGACAGATGCCCCACGTAGACGACCCGGTCGTCGCCGGGCGGAGCCGGGACGGCGGACGGAACGACGGCGAGGTTCGGTACGACCGGATGGGAGCGGCGAAAGCGCGCCTGGTAGGCGTCCTCGGCGAGCAGCAGACGCAGCCGGCGCTCCGCCAGGCGCTCCGCCGCGCGCACCGCGAGGCGCATGGGCGGGCGCAACGGCCCCGGCACCCAGCCCTTCATGGCCAGTGCCGCCGCCGTGTCCTCGTGCACGTCCCACACCGTCACCGGGGGCCGGCCGGTGCGCCGCCACCGACGCAGGGTGCCGGGGAGAGCCAGCAGCAGTTCGGGGTCGTGCAGCAGCACCAGATCCACCTCGGGCCCGCGTTCGGCGAGCAGGCCGCGGGCCGCACGCAGTGCCGCGCTGCGGCTGCGGCCCGCGGCCCGCGGCAGGTCCACACCCTCGACGTACGGCCGCGGCGCCACGGAGCGGGCGGTGAAGGGGGCCGCGTAGACGATCTCGTGGCCGCGATCCCTCAGGGCCGCTGTCTCCCGGTGCAGGATGCGGGCGTCCTCGGGGTGGTGCACGACGGTGACGACGAGTATCCGCATAAGGCGCCTTTCAACTCCGTGGGACGCGGCCGTGCGGAGGAGCTGCCTAGAGCTCCTCGATCCCCGGCCGGAAGATCCGCCCCCGGGTGTCGAACAGCAGTCGGGCCTCGTCGGCGAGGGCGGGCAGGTCGTAGGCCGAGTGGTCCTGCAGCAGGATCGTCAGGTCGTGGTCCCGCGCGGCCGCGATGGCGTCGCCGACACGGGGGACGGCCACGCCGTCGACGGACCACTCGGGCACATGGGGGTCGTGGAAGGAGATCTCCGCCTCTCGTTCCCGCAGCAGCCGGGCCACCGGCACCGCGGGCGACTCGCGTTGGTCGGCCACGTCGGGTTTGTAGGTGACACCCATGAGCAGCACCCGAGAGCCGTGCAGCGGCTTGCCGACGCTGTTGAGCAGGTCCTGGGCGCGGCGCACGACGTACTCCGGCATCCGGCGGTTGATCTCCTGGGCGAGCTCGACGAAGCGGAACTCGTAGCCGAGCGAGGAACGCACCTTGTACGACAGGTAGTTGGGGTCGATGGGGATGCAGTGGCCGCCCACTCCGGCGCCGGGTCTGAAGGCCTGGAAGCCGAACGGCTTGGTGGCGGCGCAGCGGATGGCGTCCCAGACATCGACGTGCAACTCGTGGCTGATGATGGTCAGTTCGTTGACCAGGGCGATGTTGACGTGCCGGTACGTGTTCTCGATGAGCTTGGCCAGTTCGGCCTCGCGGGTGCCCTTCGCCTGGACGACGGTGTCGACGAGCTTGCCGTAGAAGGCGACGGCGCGTGCCGCGCAGGACGGGGTGCAGCCGCCGACGACCTTCGGGGTGTCGCGCAGTTGGTGCGCGGAGTTGCCGGGATCGATGCGCTCCGGTGAGAACGCCAGGGCGAAGTCCTCGCCGACGCGCAGCCCGGACTCCTCCAGCAGCGGGCGGACGATCTCCTCGGTGGTGCCGGGGTAGGTGGTCGACTCCAGGACGACGAGCTGCCCGCGCCGCAGCCGGCGGGCGATCGTCCGGGTGGCGTCGGTCACCGCGCTCAGATCGGGGCCCCCGTCCTCGCCCAGCGGGGTCGGCACGCAGATGACCACATTCTGCGCGCGAGCGAGACAGCGGTCGTCCGTGTACGCCGTGAATCCTGCCGCCCGCATGCGGCGGACGTCCTCGTCGGACACGTCGTCGACGTGCGAGCGCCCGGCGTTGAGCGCGCTGACGACGTCGGCGTTCCGGTCGAGCCCCACGACTCTCAGGCCGACCGAGGCGGCCTCCCGAGCGAGGGGCAGCCCGACGTAGCCGAGCCCGAGCACCGCGAGTTCGACGTCGTCGGCCTCCTCTTCGTCCCCGAGCGGTTGGTTCACCTCTGCGAGCGGTTCGGTCTCGTCGACCTGCATACGGGTTCACCCGGCTTTCAGGGCGGGAGTCGGCATCCAAGCGCGCGATAGGCATCGCGGGTCATGGCGGCGACCCGGCTCCAGGTACGGGCCCGCGCGACGATCGAGCGGGCGTTCATCCCCATTTCAATTCGCCGGTTTTGAGAATAAAACAGCCCTTCGATAACTTCCGCCCAAGTTTGTGGTGATGCGGAAGGAATGAGCTCACCGCTTGTGCCGGGCTCGACCAGTTCCCTCATCGCGGCGAGATCGCTGGCCACCACCGGCAGCCCGCTCGCCATCGCCTCGACCGGCTTGAGTGGCGTCACCAGACGGCAGACGCGCTCGTCGGTGCGCGGTACCGCGAACACGTCCAACACCGCGTGATACGACCGCACTTGGTCGTGCGGAACCCGTCCGGTGAACAGGGCGCCGCCGCCTCCGAGACCGAGCCGGACGGCCAGTGCCCGCAGCGCCGCCCGCTCCGGACCGTCGCCCACGATCAGCAGCCGCACGGGGACCCCGCGGCGGCGCAGCTCGGCACCCGTATGGAGCAATGTGCTGATTCCCTCGTATGGAGTAAGACTGCTGACGGTGCCGACGACGAGGTCGTCCGGCGCGATGCCGAGGCGGGCGCGCAGCGGCGCTCCGTCCGGCAGCGGGGCCAGGAAGTCGTCGTCCACCGCGTTCGGCGCGATCAGGACCCGTTCCTCGGGCACTCCACGGGCCACGATCTCGGCGCGCATTGCCGCGCCCAGGGTCAGGACCAGATCGGCCTCGCGCATGCAGTACGTCTCGAGCGCGCGCCGGGTGCGGTAGGTCGGGTCGTCCGGGCCGCGGCCCGGGGTCTGCGTCAGCCAGGTCTCCTCCAGAAAGCCCCGCACCTCGTAGACCACGGGCAACCCGTAGGCCTCGCGCAGCGCGAGGGCAACCCGTCCGTTGCCGTGGTCGGTGGCCGCGTGCAGGACGGCGGGCCGCAGCCGCTCCACCAGCCGCCCGGCCAGCTCGGCATTGCGGGCCAGCACGGCGTCCTGGCCGTACGGCAGCCGCGACGGCAGCAGCCGGTGCTGCGGTACGCCGCCCACGATCTGCAGCGGGCGCGCGTCCAGCACGCCCTGCGCCACCGGGAAACCGACGCGCGTGACCACGTGCGGATCGAGTCCGCCCGCCCGCTGGGCCTCGGCGAGTTTCTGGGTG
The DNA here is from genome assembly GCF_040656035.1 of Streptomyces sp. NPDC050211. NCBI lineage: Bacteria > Bacillati > Actinomycetota > Actinomycetes > Kitasatosporales > Streptomycetaceae > Streptomyces > Streptomyces sp. NPDC050211. The sequence continues at coordinate 245 of NZ_JBFALC010000141.1, read as the reverse complement.
CGCACGGTGTAGCCGGCGTGCTTGAACGGCAGCCCGTTGGTGACCAGATGGAGTACCCGGCCGGGCACCGGACGGACGGTCCGCCCGATGGGTGGCGGCACCCGCGCCGTACCGGACGCAGCGGCGGTGGGCCCGGCCGTGCGGGCGCGGGCGGCGAGCCGCCGTTCGACGCCCGCCAAGCGGCCCCCGACGGGGGGCGGCAGCAGCCGCATGCCGAGCAGTGCCGCCCGGACGGGGTCCTGGCG
>NZ_JBFALC010000140.1:0-9140 GCF_040656035.1 Streptomyces sp. NPDC050211 | reverse complement strand
AACACGGCCGCCGGCCCGCAGCACACCCCGAAACTCACGACCCGCCGGAGGACGTCTCGCACGCGATCGGCACCATCGAGGGCCTGCCCGACGAACTCGCCGAGCCGGTCACCGTGGAAGTCCAGGGCGAAGTCCTGATGACCACCGCCCAGTTCGAGCACGGCAACGCCGTGCGCACGGCGCACGGCGGGCAGCCGTTCGCCAATCCGCGAGGCGCCGCAGCGGGCACCCTGCGCGCCAAGGAGCGCGCCTACACCGTGCCGATGACGTTCTTCGGCTACGGCCTGCTCCCCCTCGCCGACACCGGGCCGGAGCTTTCCGTCCGGCTGTCCGGGCTCGCGCACAGCGACCTCATGGCGAAGGCCGGCGCACTCGGGGTCAACACCACCGTCACGACCCCCGTGCCCGGCACCACCGCCGACACCGTCCAGCCGGTGCTGGGGTGCAGGAGATCGCCGCCCTGCGAGCGGAGCTGCCGTTCGGGATCGACGGGATCGTCATCAAGGCCGACCTGGCCGCCGACCAGCAGGCAGCCGGATCAGGCACGCGCGCCCCGCGCTGGGCGATCGCCTACAAGCTGCCCGTTAGCCGCCACTTCGCGTGCGCCAGGTTTCCGACTTGAGTCTCTCGTCCTCCCTGGTCACGCTACTTTGAGACTGAGGCAGTCAGCAACAGGGCTGTTGTTGCCTGCCTGAGCCTTGGAAGCCATGTTATGGACAGGGTTTGCTGCTGTTCGTTGTCCACCTCGGGCACGAGCGCCGTGGGGTTCTGCAAGCCCTCCTCCACGACGTGCGCCTCGGCCAGCCGGGGGCTGCTGCGGCGACCATCGGGAACATGTCCGCGGCGGCCCGGTGGGAGTCTTCGCCGATCAGTCTCAACGACTCTCGTATCGGGTGGGCTCTGTGGCCGACGGTTGTCTGGCTGCCCAACTGGCGAGGAGCTCGAGCCGGGCTTCGGACGAAGTGCCGGGCTCGGCGGTATAGACAGTCAGGTGGTACACAGCACGGTCGGACAGGGGCAGGTCCATGGATCGGTACACCAACTCCAGGCGGCCGACGTCGGGATGGTGCAGCCGCTTGATGCCGTAGTGGCGGATGCGGACGTGGTGGGCGGCCCACTGGATGCGGAACTGGGTGCTGAGCGCGAACAGTTCACCGATGAGTTCGCGCAGGGCCCGGTCGCGGCGTTCGCGCCCGGCTTCGGCGCGCATCAGCGCGACGGTGGTCACGGCGGCGGCCTCCCAGTCGACGAATAAGTCTGCTGAGCTCGGATCGAGGAAGAGGTAGCGGGCAATGTTCGGCCGACCGCATCGATTGCTGGTGTCGCTGTCGAACATCGGCGCGTGCAGAGCACGGAACAGCGCGTTCTGGGCGATGACGTCCATGCGGCCGTTGCGTACGAAGGCCGACGACTTCGTCATGGAGTCGAGCATCCACTGGACGGAGGGCGGCATCTCGACATCCCTGCGGAGGCGAGCTGCACGCCGGGCGGGACCGGCTGCTTGGGCCAGGTCGAACAGGTACCTGCGCTCGTCCTCATCCAGTTGCAGGGCCCGGGCGACCGCTTCCAGGACGGGGACGGACGCCCGCATGCGCCCCTGCTCGACCCGCGTGTAGTAGTCGGTGCTGATGGACGCAAGCTGCGCAACCTCCTCGCGCCGCAGCCCAGGCACCCGTCGTGGTCCGCTGATCGGCAGTCCGACCTGCTCCGGGGTGATCCTGGCACGCCGTCCGACGAGGAAGTCCCGGATGTCGGTCCGGTGGTCGGCCTGGTGGTCAGGGCTGAGGTCCCAGCGATCCACACCATGGTCGGATTGCCGCCCGGAAGAGCTCGGCGATGCGACAGCGGGGCGGTCCGGGGTGTCGGTCGGCCCGAGGCCTGCTTCACCAGGCATACGCCTGCGGGGCTTCCCCTGGGCCCGGCCAGATACAGTCGAGGCGTTCCATGACCTGGTCGTCGAGTTGTACGGAGAGTGCGCCGAGGTTGGACCGCAGTTGCTCGCTCGTCGTCGCTCCGGTGACCGTGGTGGAGACGGCGGGGTTGCGCAGCACCCAGGCCAGCGCCACGTGCGCCGGTTTGGCGCCCAGCTCCTGGCACAGATCTTCGTACGCTTCGAGCTGGTCGCGGTGTGCTTCGGCGCGTTGCCCGGTCGCGGAAGCGAGGATGCCGGTGAGCAGTCCGACGTGCAGCGGGCTATAGGGGATCAGTCCGATGCCGAGGTGGCACAGTGCGGGTATGAGCTCGCGTTCCACGGCTCGTACGGCGAGGTTGTACAGGCTCTGTTCGGAGGCCAGGCCCATGAAGTGCCGTGCGGTGGCGGCCGACTGAGCGAGGGCCACGTCCCAGCCGGCGAAGTTGCTGCTGCCGACGTAACTGACCTTGCCCTCGCGTACCAGCTGTTCCATCGCCTGCCAGATTTCCTCCCAGGGCGTCGCCCGGTCGATGTGGTGCATCTGGTAGAGGTCGATGTGGTCCGTCCGGAGTCGCCGCAGGCTCGCCTCGCACGCGCGCCGGATGTGGTAGGCGGACAGCCGGCGGTCGTTCGGGCCCAGTCCCATCGGCTGGCCCACCTTCGTGGCCAGGACGATGTCGTCGCGGCGCCCGCTGCGCCTCAGCCACCGGCCGATGATCTCCTCGGAAACGCCGTACCCCTTGGCCATGTCCGCCGACTGCGGGCCGCCGTAGACGTCGGCGGTGTCGAAGAGGTTGATGCCCGCCTCGACGGCGGTGTCCATGACCGCGAAACTGGTCGATTCGTCCACGGTGTAGCCGAAGTCCATCGTCCCGAGGCCGATCCGGCTGACCAGCAGACCGGAGCGGCCCAAGTGGCCGTATCTCATCTCGTCGCTCATGCGCCTGCCTTCCTTTTGCTAGGGATGCCCCCGGTCCGCGGTTCGGACGAGCAAGGGATGCGGCACCAGGACGGCCGGGTCGTCGCAGGTCGTTGCCGGGGCGGCGCATGCTCTGGGGTGTGGTGACTGGTCAGGGCTTGAGTAGGACCTTGACGGCGCGGCGTTCGTCCATCGCCCGGTAGGCGTCGACGGCCCGATCGAGGGGGACGGTGAGGTCGAAGACCTTGCCCGGGTCGATCTGCCCGGTTCAGATCAGGTCGATCAGCTGCGGCAGGTACTGGCGGACCGGGGCCGGGCCGCCGTGCAGGTGCACGTGGGAGAAGAACAGCTCCTGGCCGTCGAGGGTGACGTCGTGGGAGACACCTACGTAGCCGACATGGCCGCCGGGACGGGTGGAGCGCATCGCCTGGAGCATCGACTCCTGGGTGCCGACCGCCTCGATGACGGAGTCGGCGCCGTAGCCGTCGGTCATCTCCTTGATCTTCTCGACGCCCTCGTCGCCGCGCTCGGTGACGATGTCGGTGGCGCCGAACTCCCGGGCCAGCTTCTGGCGGGAGGTGTGCCGGCTCATGGCGATGACCCGCTCCGCGCCGAGTTGCCGGGCGGCCAGCACGCCGAGCAGACCGACCGCGCCGTCACCGACCACAGCGACGGTCTTGCCGGATCCGGCCTGGGCGGCGACGGCGGCGAACCAGCCGGTGCCGAGCACGTCGGAGGCGGTCAGCAGGCTCGGGATCAGGTCCTCGTCGGGTGTGCCCGGGGTGGCGACGAGGGTGCCGTCGGCGAGCGGGACGCGCAGCCGCTCCGCCTGGGCGCCCATCTCGTTCATCCACTCGCGCTGGACGCACGAAGTCTGGTAGCCAGGCGCGGCAGTTGGCGCAGGTGTTGTCCGAGGTGGAAAAGCCGCCGACCACGAACTGGCCGGGCTTGACGGTGGTGACGGCGCTGCCGACCTCCTCCACCACGCCCACGTACTCATGGCCGATCGGGGAGCGTGCCTCGAAGGGCTCGGCTCCGCGGTACGGCCACAGGTCCGAGCCGCACACACAGGCCGCCGCCACCCGGATGACCGCGTCGGTCGGCTTGAGGATTTTCGGGTCCTCGCGCTCCTGCACCCGGAAGTCACCGGGGGCGTGCATCACGACACCGCGCATGGAGGTTGCTCCTTGCATACGAGGGACCGGCTGGGTCGGACGGCCGGGCGGGGCTGGATGCCACGGCATCCAGGTAACCGGTGTTCCGGGCGGTCAACCAGTTGCTGTTGAACCATGTACTGGCAGTACATCCCTACGGCCGCGCGGACGTCGTACGGTCAGGGGTGTGGACAACCGTGATGAAGTCCGCGAGTTCCTCACCTCGCGGAGAGCCAAGATCACTCCGGAGCAGGCCGGACTGCCGGCCGGCACCCGGCGCCGTGTGCCCGGACTGCGCCGCAGCGAGGTCGCCACGCTGGCCGACGTCAGCGTCGACTACTACGGCAAGCTGGAACGCGGCAACCTGGCCGGTGTCTCCCCCGCGGTGCTCGAAGCGGTCGCCCGCGCGCTCCAGTTGGACGAGGTCGAACGGGCTCATCTGCTCCACCTGGCCCAGGCGCAAGAAGGCTCCGACACACTGGCCCGCCCCCGGTCACGTTCCAGCCGGCAGCCGGCCCTGCCCAAGAGCCTGCAGTGGGCCCTGGACGCCGTCACCGCCGGGCCCGCGTTGGTGACGAACGGCCGCCTGGACCTGCTCGCCGCCAACCAGCTCGCCCGCGCCTTCCTCGCCGACATCTACGACAGCGACACGCAGCCGCCGAACATGGCCCGTTTCCAGTTCCTCGACCCGGCGGCCCGCCGCTTCTACCCGGACTGGGAACTCATCGCCGACATGACCGTGGACGTGCTGCGCACCGAGGCCGGCCGCAACCCGCACGACAAGGACCTCCACGACCTGGTGGGCGAGCTGTCCACCCGCAGTGACGCCTTCCGCACCCGCTGGGGCTCCCACAACGTGCGCCGTCACGGCATCGGTGTCAAACGCTTCCACCACCCGGTCGTCGGCGAGCTCACCCTGGCCTGGCACGGCTCGGCCGTGGACGACGAACCCGACCTCACCCTCCTCATCTACACCGCCGAACCCGGCTCACCCTCCGAAGAGGCCCTGCGCCTGCTGGCCTCGTGGACGGCTTCCCAGGAAGATGCTGCCCCTGCTGACCGCCTTCAGCGAGGTAGCTGATCTCGCCGGAGGCGTTGGTCAGGCGGTGGAGGGCGGCGCCTGCTGCTGTGCCTGTCACGACGTCCATCACGGCCGCCCGTTCCGGGGCGGAGAGATGACGGCAGGCATCGACCAACAGCAGCGCCACCGACGCCTAAAGCAAGCAGGCGGTTGCCCGGCCGGGTTGGCATAGCGCAGCCGGCTGACCGCATCTGAGGATCGGGGCGGCAGGGCCGGGCCGACTTGCACGTCAGCGTCAGGTTTTAACGTGGCGGCTGTTCGTGCTCCGCAGCTCACCGCGGATATCGTTCCCTAGATCAAAAGGAGATGCACGATGTCCGAGCACCGCAGAGTCCTGTTTGTGACCGACCTCGCCTACCAGGCCCGGGGGCGACGCTACTGCGACGAGGACATCTTCCTGACCTCCCGACTGCGCGACGGCTTCGACATCGCCCTGTGCCACCCGCTGGATGCCGCCGCGCTGATGGACGCCTTCGATGTGGTCGTGGTCCGCAACAGCGGGCCCGTGCTGCACTACCAGAAGGAGTACGACGCCTTCCAGGAGCAGGCCTTGGCCCGTGGCATCCGCGTCTACAACCCGCTGTCCGGCCGGGGCGACATGGCCGGCAAGCAGTATCTGCTGGACCTGACCGCCGCCGGATACCCGGTCATCCCCCACCATCGACCGGCCCGAGGACCTGCACTTGCTGCCCGAGGCCGGCCAGTACGCGGTCAAGCCGAAAGCGGGCGCGGACTCCATCGGCCTGACCTTCGTGCCGCGAGAGCAGCTGAGCGACCTGACCTACGGCGACATCCTGGTCCAGCCGCGCATCGACTTCCGCTACGAGGTGTCCTTCTACTACGTCGACGACACCTTCCAGTACGCCCTTCACACCCCTGATCCCGAGCGGCGCTGGGTCCTTGAGCCCTACGAGCCCATCGACACCACCGACCTGGCCTTCGCCCGGCGCTTCATCGACTGGAACACCCTCGACCACGGCATCCAGCGCGTGGACGCCTGCCGCACCCGGGAAGGCGAGCTGCTCCTCGTCGAGCTGGAGGACCTCAACCCGTACCTGTCCCTGGACCTGGTCTCCGACCGGACCCGTGACTCCTTCGTGGCGAGCATGACGGCATCCCTCCACCGGTTCCTGGACGCTCAGCCCCGCACCTGAGGCGGCATATGAGCCCTCAAGAGCGATCGCGGCCCTGGGGCAGGCATGCCCCGAGGGTGATCGCCGCCCAGGTGATCAAGCATTCCGAGTGCTGGACGAGCCGCTCGTAGTCCCCCGCCCCGCTCGACCACGGCGACCACGCGGCCACAGCGCGCTGCCGGATCGGATTCGAACGCATGAGGTCCTGCTCGATCGCCCACAGATAGAACTGGTTGACCGTCAAGACCTCCCGGTCCCACGTGCTGTCCTCCACCTGCGGCCCGTACTCATCGCGCCGACGCCACCACTCGAAGGCCGCGCGATCATCGACCGTGGTTCCACGCCAGCTGTGCTCACCGCGGGCGAACCACAGAAAGTCGAGGAAGGTACGCAGGTCACGGGCGTGAGCAGCCTGCGTGTTCCATGGCGAGGACCCCAACCACACCGAGAAGTACCGGTTCGGCTCGACGTCGTACTCGCCCGTCGGACTGCTCAGAAAAGGCTGGCCCTCCGGCACGCCCAACTCGTCCAACCGCTGGCCGAGTCCGGCGAATAGGGCACTGAACTCCCGCATGAGCTTTGTCGCCTCGCGTGGCCACACCTGGTCCCGGCGAGTGAAGTGCACTCGCCATCCCGTGATCGAGCCGATGCTCGCTCTGACCGGCGAGGCCCGACGCTGGGAACCCCAGAAGCTCCGCCTGCGGCTGTTCTCCGCCGCCCAGTTGGTCACCACCGGCCGCCGCCGCTGGCTCCGCCTGCCCTCACGATGGCCGTGGACCGCCGTCATCAGCCACTCGATCGTCAGGCTCCACGCCCTGCCAAACCCCGGCTGACCAGACACTTCGCCGTCCCGACAACCTGCACTACAGCACCGGAGACGTGGAAGCCGGCGCCCACCCGACGCGAAAGCCGGGCTCTCAGCCTGCGCCGACCCCGAAAAGATCGAGGCTAAAGGACGCAAGGGCTGCCGACCATCTCCTTGCCTCTTCGCCGAGCAGCCTGCGCAGCATCCGTATGCTCCCGGTCATGAGATTTTTCCGGCCGCGTGGCCGAAGCGACGCCCAACGAATGTCGGGAACGCCTGTGGCTGAGGCCAAAGCCCTTTACGAAGCCGGGCGTTACGCCGAGGCAGCGGCCGAAGCCCGCGCCGTGGCCCGATCGCGGCCACGCGACGACGAGTACGCAGCTGTGGCGCTGAACATCGCCGCGCTCGCGACGGGCGCCCAAGGCCGCCACTCCGAGGCACTCGCCACCTACGACGAAGCGCTGCCTTCCTTCAGCAGGATATTTGGGGCCGATCACTGGCTGACCCTGAAGCTGCGCTCGGACCGAGCCCAGCAGATGATCTCGCTCGGTCAGCACGCCGAGTGCGAGGCAGAATGCGCGGTCGTCGCCGAGGCCGCGGGCCGCGGTACCGGCCCGGAAATGTCACTCCTGGCAGCGGCCGCCCGCAATGGGCTGGTCTTCGCCCTCAATACGCAAAGGCGCCATCAGGAGGCCGAAGCACTCGCCCGCGAGGCCCTGGCCGCCCATCGCGCACGTGACCGGATGTCCCTCGTCCTGCGACTCGGCCTGGCTCGCAGCCTCAACGGCCAAGCCCGCCACGAAGACGCCCTCACCGAGGCGCAGCGCGCCGGCAAGCTGTACCGCGCTCTGCCCGAATACCAGCGCCATCCAGATACGGGCGCCGTCGAACTGGCCTTTGCTACGGCCCTGTTGGGGTTGCGCCGCGCTCCCGATGCCCGTCGCCAGGCTGCAGCCGCTCACGATGCCTGCCTGGTCTCATTCGGCCCGGACCACCACCGCACCGTCGAAGCCCGAACGCTGCTCGAGCACATCGACGGCACTCGACCGTAAGTGCAGCGCCCCCGCTCGGGGCGAGCCGCAGGCGTGAGCTGGGCAGTTCATCCAGCACTTCCCTGTCACCGTGCCGGCGTCGGCCACCACCCTGCGGACGAGTCGGCGCCTCCGGCACCACCCGCTGGAACAACTCCCACAGCTCAAAGGCTCTCGTGCTTCAGTCAATTCTCACTGGAATTGATCACGCTGAAGTCCTTTGGGTGAATCCCGGACTTACATCGAAACGACATTCACGGAAAGTGAACGGTCACTTCTACCCCCGTTGTTGCCGTTGCCGCGATGGAGCGCCAGGCACGTTCCCCTCACCGCGTTCCTCTCCGCGTCCCTGGTAGACGTGGCCGTGCGGGCAGACGAGGTAGTTGTAGGCGATGTCTCCGTTGAACTCGCCGCCGCTCTTGTGGTCCCAATAGACCTTGGCGACTGCCTCGCGGCAGTCCTCCTCCGTCCGGAATTCGCTGGTGCTGCCGGCGCCGAGGTGGTGCAGGAACACGCCCATGTGCCCGGACCACGGGTCGTTCAGGTTGGCCTCGGGAGGAGCGGAGGCGTGTGCTCGCACGTGCTCGGGGGCGTACTGCCCCAGGTGTCGCGCTCGTTGATGGTGAAGGCCACGGTTCCTCGTTCCGGTCAGCAGGCGTAGTGCGGGTCGTGGATGTAGTCCGCGTCGTCGGTGAACCAGCGGTGCCCGCCCAGCCGCCGTCGAGGAATCTCTCGTAGCCCAAGGACAGGTCGCCGTAGTAGCTGCCCGCCTCGATGCAGAACGACGACTGGTTCGTACTGGGGTTCACGTCCCGGCGCAGGGCGACCTCGCTGAAGAGGCCGGGGAAACCGTTGTTCCAGACGGAGGTGGCGCGGTCGTTGAAGTTGCCGCAGTCGTTTCCCCACCACTCGTCGTCGCGATCCCACCGGCACCTGTCCCCCTGGAAGTTGGGGAGGTCGTACGCGTAGAGGTAGCCGTCGGCGCCGTCGGCCGCGGCCAGTGCGCTGAGGTCGGCGCCGGGCCGTACCGGGGTCGGGGCGCCGGGCGCGGCGCCGGCCGCCGGGGCGGACGGTCCCGCGGCCGAGGCCGCCCTGGCGGGGGCCG
>NZ_JBFALC010000139.1:2101-9565 GCF_040656035.1 Streptomyces sp. NPDC050211 | reverse complement strand
GGGCGCGGCCGGTGGCGCGGCGGCCGCGGGCCGGACGGCCCCACGGCTTGTACACGGAGATCACGGCCGCGGCGGTGAGCAGGGCGAACAGCAGCGGCACGCTCCACACCAAGAAGTCGGCGGGCCAGCCGGGCCGCGGCGGGGCGCCGCCCGCCGCGGCGGTGTTCTCGGTGGCCTCGATGACGATCGGGTGGATGACGAACCAGGCGAAGATCGTCATGAAGAGGGTGATCACCCACTTGGCGATGATCCACCAGTGCAGCAGCAGGCCCCAGGCCGTGCCGCAGGACAGCAGGATGCCGGAGATCGCGGCGGTGACGCTGAACACCGTGACGCTGGTGTCGTCGAAGACGTACATCGCGTAGAAGACGCCCTTGGCGATCGCCGCGTCCTCGGTGGTGAACCCCATGACGGCCAGGACGGCCATGGACAGCGACAGCCCGACCCAGCCGACGGACGTGACGACATGGATCGCCAGCGTCAGCCGGCGGGTGCGGCGGCTGAGTTCGAACCTCTTCTTCTTCGCCGGGTCCTTCTTCGCGGTGGGTTTCTTCTCGGTGGTGCGGTGCGCGGTGTTCTGGTTCTGGACGGCGCTCTGGGGAGCGGACAAAACGCAGCCTCGCTTTCGTCCTGTGGGGGTCTCGACAGCGGATCCGATGGTTCCTTGCGCTGCTCGAGGCCGGGTGGAGGCCGGTCGACCGGCTCTCCGGGCATCCTCCAGCGGTGCGCCGGACGCTGGGCACGACGTGACAGACCGACGAACTCGTGGAGCAGGCGTGACAGTTCTGGTGACAGGTGCAACAGGTTCCGTCGGCCGGCATGTGGTCGCCCGGCTCGTGGCCGCGGGCGCCGGGGTGCGGGCGCTGACGAGGAACCCGGCCGCCGCCGGCCTGCCGGCGGGCGTCGACGTCCGCGAGGGCGATCTCACCCGCCCCGACACGCTGCGCGCCGCGCTGGACGGGGTTCAGCGGCTGTATCTCTTCCCGGTGCCGCAGACCGCCGTCGAGGTCGTCGCCGCCGCCAAGGAGGCCGGGGTGCGCCGCATCGTCGTGCTCTCCTCCTCCTCCGTCCTGGACGAGTCCGGCGACAACCACAGCGGCGAGCACCACCGCGCCGTGGAGCGTGCGGTGGAGGAGTCCGGCATCGACTTCACCTTCGTGAGGCCCGACGAGTTCGCCACCAACGTCCTGTGGAAGTGGGGCCACTCGATCCGCGCCGAGGGCGTGGTGCGCGCCCCGTACGGCAACGCCCCGCGCGTGCTGATCCACGAGGCGGACGTGGCGGCCGTCGCGGCGACCGCACTGCTCGAGGACGGGCACACGGGCCGGGCCTATGTGCTCACCGGCCCCGAGGCGATCACCCAGGCCGACCAGGTGCGGGCGATCTCGAAGGCGCTGGGACGCAAGATCGAGTTCGTGGAGATCACTCCCGACGAGGCCCGCGCGCAGATGGGGCAGGTCATGCCGGCGCCGGTGGTGGAGATGGTCCTGGGCTATCTGGCCGACGCCGTCGTCAACCCGCCCGCGGTCTGGGACACCGTCGAGCGCGTCACCGGCGTGCCCGCCCTCACCTTCGCCCGGTGGGCCGCCGACCACGCCGGCGACTTCGCGCCCGTGCCCGGGCAGGTGGCGGCCGTATGAGCGTCGACGCCACCACCGCGCTCACCGGCGCCCGCATCACCATGACGGGCAGCGGCGAGCCCGAGCAGCAGCTCGCCCGCGGCAAGGAGAGGGTGCCGGCCGCGGGCTGCGGCAAGGTCGTGGTGCGCATCGAGGCGGCGGGCGTGTCGTTCGCCGAGGTCCAGATGCTGCAGCATCTGCACCCCTTCCCGCCGCGCTTCCCCTTCGTGCCCGGCTACGACCTGGTGGGACGGATCACAGAGGTCGGCGAGGGCGTCACCGGCTGGCGGGTGGGCGACCGGGTCGCCGCCATGCCCCGCTACGGCGCCTGGCAGCAGTACGTGCAGACCCCGGCCAAGCACCTGGCCCCGGTGCCCGAGGACCTGGACGCCGCCGAGGCCGTCGCGCTGGTCGCCAACGGGGTGAGCGCCTATCAGATGCTGGACCGCCTGACCGGCCTGGCGCCCGGCGACACCGTGCTGGTGCACGGGGCGAGCGGCGGCGTGGGCACGGTGCTCGCCCAACTCGCCGTCCACCGCGGGCTGCGCGTCATCGGCACCGCCTCCCCGGCCAAGCACGAGACCGTGCGGGCGCTGGGCGCCGAGCCCCTGGACTACCGCACCCCCGGCCTGCCCTCGGCGGTGCGCGCGCTTGCGCCCGGCGGCGTGCAGGCGGTCTTCGACCACATCGGCGGCCGGGGCCTGGACGACAGCTGGGCGATGCTCGCCAAGGGCGGCACGCTGGTGTCCTTCGACTCCTCGGTCGCCGGATACCGGCCGGGCCAGTGGTTCCGCCCGCACGTGCCGGCGCTGTGGCGCACCGCCCGCCGCTTTGTGGCCCGGCTGCTGGGGCTGACCGGCAAACGCCGGATGACGATGTACTACGTCAAGCCGGGCCCTGACTTCAACGCCGCCCTTGACGCCCTGTACCAGCTGCTCGCCGAGGGTGCGCTGACGCCGCACATCGCGGGCCGCCACCCGCTGGACGGGGCCGCCGGCGCGCTGCGGCAGCTGCTGGAGGGACGCTCCGTCGGCAAGCACGTCCTGATTCCCTGAAAACGAGCCTGCGCGCCGGCTCTTTCGCTCACACAAAGGAATTCACCATGTCCACGACGCTGACCGAGCGTGACGCCCAGCAGCGCAACAAGCAGATCGCGCTGGACTGTGCCGCCGCCTGGAACCGCTGGGAGCTGGACGGCATCATCAAGCACTGGTCCCCCAACATCCGGCACTTCTCCGAGGACCGCCCGGTCGACACCCAGCAGATGATCGGCGCGATGCAGGGCGGCCTGGCCGCCTTCCCCGACCTGCACCTGGACGTCAAAAGCGCCGTCGCCGAGGGCGACCGGGTCATCCTGCGGATCACCGTGACCGCGACCCATCTCGGCGAGTTCTTCGGCAAGGCCCCGACCGGCAAGAAGGTCACCTGGTTCATGCTGGAGGAACTGCGCTTCGACGACGCCGGCCGGATCATCGAGCACTACGACGTCTTCAACTACCTGCCGATGCTCAAGGAACTGGACTTCGTCCCCGCGGACGTGATGTGAGCGCCGGCCTGCTCGAGACATCGCCGGCCGAGGCCGAACTGACCGAGGTCGCCGACGGGGTGTACGCGTTCGTGCAGGGCGACGGCGGCTGGTGTCTGAACAACGCGGGCCTGGTCGCCGGCGACGGCGGCAGTGTGCTCGTCGACACCGCGGCGACCGAGGCCAGGGCGCGCCGGCTGCGCGAGAAGGTGCTGCACCGTACGGGCACCCCGCCCCGCACCCTGGTCAACACGCACTTCCACGGCGACCACACCTTCGGCAACCACCTCTTCCCGGAGGCCGTGGTCGTCGCGCACGAGCAAACCCGCTTGGACATGGCGGCCGCGGGCCTGCATCTGACGTCCCTGTGGCCGGACGTGTGCTGGGGCGACATCGACCTCGCGCTGCCCGAGATCACCTACCGCGACGCGCTCACCCTGCACACCGGCGGGGTGCGGGTGGAGCTGCTGCATCTGGGCCCGGCCGCGCACACCACCAACGACACCGCGGTGTGGCTGCCCGAGCAGCGGGTGCTGTTCACCGGCGATGTGGTGATGTCCGGTGTCACGCCGTTTTGTGTGATGGGCTCGGTCAGCGGTTCCCTTGACGCCCTTGACCGCCTGCGCGGCCTGGATCCGCTGGTGGTCGTGCCCGGCCACGGCCCGGTCGGCGGCCCCGAGGTGATCGACGCCAACGAGGCGTACTTCCGCTGGCTGCGGGACCTGGCCCGGCAGGGCGTGGCGGAGGGGGCGAGCCCGCTTCAGCTGGCCCGCGCATGCGGCCCCGGCCCCTTCGCCCGGCTGCTGGACGCCGAACGGCTGGTACCCAACCTGCACCGGGCCTACGCGGAGGAGCACGGGGCGGCTGCGGGGCAGGCGCTGGACATCCCGGCCCTGTTCAAGGAGATGACGGCGTACAACGGCGGACTGCCACTCTGCCGCGCCTAGAGCCTCATGGGTGAGGGGCGCAACCGCTGTCGCAGCGGTTGCGCCCCTCACCCATGGGGTCGGACGGTCACACGTCGATGCCCTTCAGGAACGTCGCGAACGTCTGCAGCCCCGGGTGCTCGGCCCGCAGCGCGGGGATGTCCGCGCGGTAGCCGTGCTCCTGGAACCACTCGAACATCAGGGCGATCTCCGGGGCGTTGGGGATGTACGGGTTGGCCGCCACCGCATCCAGCGGCAGTTCCTCGAACCGGGCCGGCAGCCCGCTGCGGGCCGCGAACGCCTCCGCGATCTGGGTGGCCGTCAGCTCGTCGCCCGCCAGCTCCAGGGCCCGGCCCAGGTACTCCTGCGGCCGGTCGAAGGCCTGCGCGGCGAAGTAGCCGATGTCGTCCACGGCGATGAACTGCACCCGCGTGTCCGGCTTCAGCGCCAGCTGCACCACCAGTGTCCCGTCGACATTCTGCGGGCCGTGCGCGGCGAAGTTGTCCATGAAGAACGACGGACGCAGCACCGTCGCCGGAACACCCAGCTCTTCCAGGTACCGCTCGATGTGCCGCTTGGAGTCGAAGTGCGGGACGCCGCTGTGCCGTTCGGCCCCGCCCACCGAGCTGTACACCACGTGCGCGACCCCGGCGGCCTTCGCCGCCCGGGCCACCGCCCGGCCCTGGCGGACCTCGCCGCCCAGGCCCCTGGGCGTCATGAAGGTCTGCACGGAGAAGACTCCGTGCACGCCCTCCATGGCCGCCCGCAGCGAGGCCTCGTCGTCCAGGTCGCCGGTGACCAGCCGCACGCCGAGTTGGGCCAGCGCGCGGGCCGCGTCGGAGTGCGGGTTGCGCACCAGGGCCGCCGTGTTGCGGCCGCGCCGCACCAGTTCGCGTGCGGTGGCGCCGCCCTGCAGGCCGGTGGCCCCCATCACCAGGATGGTGCCGCTCGCCTCGGTCGTCGTCATGTCGTACGCCTCTCTGTGAAGCTCTGCGTCAGCCGAACAGGGCGGCGTTGGCCACCGCCCAGGCCCGGTAGGGACGGGGGTCACGGCCGGTCAGGTCCCGCACGGCCGTGGTGGGCGTGGCCCAGGGCACCTGAGGGCTGTGCAGCGCGGCCACGTTGGTCACCGCCGCCGCCCGGTCGCCGGTGATACCCGCGAAGACCTCCACGACCTCCTGTTGCGGCGCGACGGAGAAGCTCAGTTCCCGGCCCAGGACCTCGCCGAGGATGCGGGCCTGCTCCTCGGAGGTGAGGACCTCACCTCCGGTCAGGACATAGGCCTTGCCGCGGTGCCCGTCCTGGGTGAGCGCGGCGACGGCGGCCGAGGCGATGTCGTACTCGTCGATCGGCGCACCGGGGTTGTTGCCGATCCAGCAGCGCACCGAGGAGCTCTCGCCGACCGTCTTGGCCCACCACGAGGTGTTCGCGTGGAAGGGGCCGGGGCGCAGGAACGTGGTGGCGGCACCGGACGCGGTGATCGCCTCCTCCCCGGCCCGGTGTTCGTCGGCGATGCCGTGCGGCAGCGGATGCAGCACGCCCGCCGACGAGAGGAACACGATGTGCCCGACCCGCGCGGCCGCCGCGGCGTCGGCGATGTGGCGGGCCTGGCCTGCCACATCGCCGGAGAGCACGACCAGCGCCGCGGTGACGCCCGTGAAGGCGGCGTCCAGCGACCCGCGATCGGCCGGGCTGCCGGCGACGACGTCGACGCCCTCGGGCAGGCCGGCCTCCTCGGGCGTGCGGCTCAGGGCCCTGACCTTGAGGCCCAGGCCGGTGAGCTGCTCGACGGCCTCGCGGCCCACCTTGCCCGTCGCTCCGGTGACCAGGATCATGATCAGGCCCTCCAGCCCTGCGGCTGGGGCCACGGCGAGCCGAGCTGACGGTAGGTGCCCTGGTAGTCCGGCCAGTCCCGGTGGTCGCGGATCTTGCCGTCGACGAAGCGGATGAGGTGGATCTGCTCACCGGAGAACCGGCGGCCGGTCGGCGCCATGCCGACCAGGTCCCCGACGTGACGGCCGTACAGGACCAGGTTGGCGCGCACCCAGTCGCCGCGCTCCTCCAGCCCCACCTCCTCCAGGTGGGCCTCCTCCGAGAACGTCATACGCAGCCACTTGACGGCCATCGCGAAGGAATCGGGACCCCGCAGGTCCATGTGCTCCATCGTCGCCGGGTTCAGATAATCCGGGTGAATGTATTGGGCGACGTCCCCGGTCTCACCGGTGTTATAGGCCTCGATCATGCGGCGCACCGCGGTTATCTGGCTGCTCATCGAATTCCTTCCACAGTTGCCTTCCAAGGCGTCGGCTCCTGGCCGCAATTGTGGGCGGAGCGGTCAGGCGCGGGCAAGAGAAGAATTCCCGGCTCCCTTTGTTTTCCAGTCATCCTCCAGGTGCGCACGGGCCCGCAGGCCCAGCATGGGCGGTATGGTCACGGACACGGACACGGCAACGTACAAAACGAAAGTCACCGCCGCCTTCAACAAGGCCGCGGCGACCTATGACCGGCTGGGCGTGGAATTCTTCACGCCGATGGGCGCACGGCTGGTGGACCTCGCCGCCCCGCGGCCCGGTCAGCGGCTCCTCGACGTCGGCTGCGGCCTGGGCGCGAGCCTGCTGCCCGCGGCGCGGCTGGTGGGGCCCCGCGGCAGCGCGCTCGGCATCGACATCGCCGAGGCCATGATCGAACAGGCCGGCGGTGAGGCGGCGCGGCAGGGCATCGGCAACGTCGAGCTCAAGGTGATGGACGGCGAGCACCCGGATCTGCCCGCCCGCTCCTTCGACCTGGTGCTCGGCAGCTACAGCGTGATCTTCCTGCCGGACGCGCGGGCCGCGCTCGCCCGCTATGCCGCACTGCTGCGCGACGGCGGCCGGATCGCCTTCACCAGCCCGGTGTTCACCCGGGACACCTTCCCGTTCCTGCCGCCGCTGTTCACCGACTGGATCCCGCTGTCCCTGCTGGGCCACCTGCCGCCGGCCTGGCACCTGGAGCAGCTGCACCGGCAGCTGCACTCCTGGCTGGAGGACCCCGCGGACCTGACGGCCGCGCTGCACACGGCCGGCTTCGGCGAGGTGGAGATCACCGACGAGTCGGTGGACATGACCACGCGCTCCGGCGCGGCCTGGGTCCAGTGGTCGCACACGCAGGGCATGCGGCTGCTGTGGCAGCACCTGCCGGCCGGCGAGGCCGCCGCCCTGCGCGCCCGCCTGACCACGGCGCTCGACGCCCTGCGCGGCACGGACGGCCTGATCCACATCGACGTCCCGGTCCGCTACGTCACGGCCACGGTGGCCCGCTGACCGACGGGCTCATGGGTGTGGGGCCCGCCTGGCGGGGGGGGCACCCCATTGACCCGCGGGGGGGGCCTCGCGGGGAGGGCCGCCTGCCCCGCCCC
>NZ_JBFALC010000139.1:0-2091 GCF_040656035.1 Streptomyces sp. NPDC050211 | reverse complement strand
GGGGCCCCGCCGCCCGCGGGCCTCCGGGGTGGGCCCCCCGCGGGGCGGCGCCCACACCCATGAGCCCGTCGCGGGTCACGTCACGGACAGCGCGCCGTCCACCGCCAGGACCGTGCCGTTGGCGTAGCCGGCCTGTGGCCGGGTCAGCTGCACGATCCACCAGGCGATGTCCTCGGGCCGGCCGACCCGGCCCGCCGGGATCCGCCCCGCCATCTGCGCCAGGAACGCCTCATACGCCTGCTCCGGCATGCCCGCCCGGACGCCGACCCCGGTGTCCACGACGCCGGGCGCGATGCCCACCGAGCGGATGCCGCGCGGCGCGAGCTCCACGGCCCAGGTCCGGGTCAAAAAGTCCAGGGCCGCCTTGGCCATGCCGTACACGGAGTTCTCCGGCCAGGCCCGCCGTCCCAGCGAGCCCGCGGAGCTGACGTTGATGACGACGCCGCCGCTTTTCTCGAGCGCGTCCAGCGCGCGCTGGGTCAAAAACACCGGGGCCAAAAGGTTGGTGCCCAGCTGGGCCCGCACCGATTCCCTCTCAAGGCCGTCCAGGGCGGCGAATCCGGTGACGGCGGCATTGTTCACCAGCACGTCGATACGGCCGAATTCCTTCAGCGCCCGCTCGACGACGACGTCCGGCGCGTCCGGTTCGTGAATGTCCTTGGACAGCACGCGAATTCTGTCCCCGTAGCCGTCCGCGGTTTTTTTCAGGGTCGCTTCGCTGCGGCCGACGACAAGGACGTGCGCGCCGTCGTCGGCGAATGCGCGCGCGGTCGCCGCGCCGATTCCCGTGCCGCCGCCGGTGACGATGACGGCTTTCTGTGCCCTGGTACTCATGAGCACAGCGCGATGTTGACACCGCGGATGACGGCCTGCTCGGCCTCCGGCCCGAAGTCCTTGTCGCCGATCGTGAACGACAGCTGCACGCGGGCGTCGAGGTCGCGGGTGGTGGCCGCGAAGGTGGCGTAGCCGGGGATGCCGGCGCCGTGGCCCCACAGGTCGAGATCGTCGTCGTTCTCGAGCTTCATGATGCCCAGGCCGTAGCCGATGCCCATCGGCAGGTTCTCGATCATCTCGGGCGGCAGCGGGGTGGTCATCTCGGTGAACTCCGGCTCCTTCAACAGCTTTCCGCCGAACAGCGCGGTGAAGAAGCGGTCCAGGTCGGCGGTGGTGGAGATGATCTCGCCCGCGCAGCCGGCCTCGGAGGGGTTCATCAGCGTCACGTCGACCGGCTCGCCGTCGATCTGCATGTAGCCGCGGGCGTGCGGGCCGGGGATGTTCGGGTCGTCGCCCGGCAGCACGGTCTCTCTCAGCTGCAGCGGCTCAAGGACGCGCTCGGTGATCTCCTCGCGGTACGAGCGGGAGGTGACCTTGTTGATGAGGAGGCCGATGATGAAGTAGTTCGTGTTGCAGTACGCGAACTTGGTGCCGGGCTCGAACTCCAGCGGCTTGGCGGCCGCGATGGCGATGAGGTCCTTCGGCTCGTAGTGCTTGTAGCGGTCGCGCAGGAAGCGCTCGCCCGGCTTTTGGAACGAGTCCATGTAGTTGTACAGGCCGCTGGTGTGCTGCAGCAGGTTGCGGATGGTGATCTTCTCGCCGTAGGGCAGCAGGCCCGGCAGGTAGCTCTCGACCGAGCGGTCGAGGTCCACCTTGCCCTCGGCGACCAGCTGGAGCACCACGACGGCCACGAACGGCTTGGTGATGCAGGAGATGCGGAAGCGGCCGTCGGCGGGGACGGGCCGGTCGGTGCCCAGCTCCGCGATGCCGGAGGTCACCACGAAGGACTCCTTTCCGCGGGCGACCCGGAACTGCACGCCTGCGGCTCCTGCTGCGACGAGCCGGTCAGCGGCGCCCTGGACGGCCTGCTCAAGGGCCGAGGCCTGCGGCCGGGCCATCGTCGTCTGCGTCATGTCGGCAAAACCCCCATCGGGTGGCAGTTGGTTGTTACGGCGGTGCGCGGCTCTAAGCGGCCCTGGCGAAGTCGGCTGCGTTTCGCCAGCGCCCCGAAGGGGCGCGGGCTGTGTCGATATGCGGCTCCGCCGCGTGGGCGCGACCAGCCACGACGGACCCGCAGCCGATCGACAGCCCATCGCG
>NZ_JBFALC010000138.1:0-9785 GCF_040656035.1 Streptomyces sp. NPDC050211 | reverse complement strand
GCCCTCGCCGCCCGGGGCCTCCCCGCGCGCACGATCGACGGTTTCCTGCGCCCGCTGCTCGCCGCCCTGCTGTGCGACCCGGAGCTGACCACGTCCAGCCGCTGCGCGGACCTCGCTCTGCGCGCCTTCGCCGGCGGACGCTTGTGCGTCCCGGAGGGCGGCGCCGAGATGCTGCCGGAGCTGCTGGCCCGGACGCTGCCGCCGGGCACCGTGCACACCGGCGTGCGCGTCACGTCGGTCGCCACGACCTCGGTGACCACCGCCGAGCACGGCGAGTTCCCCTGCCGGGCCGTCCTGGTGGCCACCGACGCCCGCACCGCCGCCGACCTCCTGCCCGGCCTGCGCGTCCCCGGCTTCCACCCGGTCACGGTCGTCCACCACACCACGGACGAGCCACCGCAGACCGGCCCCGCCCTCCTCCTCGACGCCGACCGCGGCGGCCCGGTGGCCCACACGGCGGTGGTCAGCGAGATCGACCCCACCCGGGCCCCCGCAGGCCGCGCCCTCATCTCCTCGACGCTCCTCGGCACACCCCCACCGGACGCCGACACGGCCGTACGCACGCACCTCTCCCGCCTCTACGGCACCCCCACCACCCGCTGGGAAACCCTCGCCGTCCACCACACAGCCGAGGCCGTCCCCACCATGACCCCACCCCACGACCTACGCCGCCCCGTACGCCTCCTCGCAGGCCTCTACGTCTGCGGCGACCACCGAGACACCAGCACGGTCCAGGGCGCCCTGCACTCAGCCCACAGGGCAACGACAGCAATCCTGACGGACCTGGGCGCAACGGGGTCATTGCACAGAGCAGACCCACACCCAACAACGCAGGCCGCTTAAGACGCCGTAAGGGGCGCGGGGAACTGCGCGATCAACCACTACGGCGCCGCACCAGACATACGACAGTCGGAGCTACGGCGAATAGCTACCCGAACGCCGCGACCTTGTCGCGATACCCCCGCACTGGCGCCGCATCCTTATACGGCTCCAACCGCCGCTCAAAGTCCCGCACATACTCCACCGCCCGCACCGACCGCATCTCCGCCGCAGCTCCCGCCGCCTCCGCCCCCAACACGCACGCCTGATCAAGCTCCCCCAGCCCGAGCCGCGCAGACGCAAGCACCACCCGGCAGAACAACCGACTGCGCGCATACGACGGCGCACGCAACTGCAACGACCGCTCCGCATGCTGAGCCGCCGCACGAAACTGCTGCAGATCCCGATGACAGTGCCCGAACTCATCGGCGAGCTGCGCCTCGTCGAAGAACCGCGCCCAGTGCGGCACTTCATCGCCGGGCCGAGCAGCCTCCAGCGCCCGCTCGGCCCGCACCAGCGACGCGGTACACGCCCGCACCTCCCCGAGCACCCCGTGCCCACGCGCCTCGACCGCGTGCAGCAGCGCCTGCACGACGGGCGGCGCGGTCGTCCCGACCCCCTGCTGCGCCACCCGCGCCAGCTGTACGGCCTCCCGCCCGTGTCCGAGATAGACGGCCTGCCGGCTCATGGTGATCAGCACGAACGAGCCGTACGCCCGGTCCGCCGCCGCCTGCGCAAGACGCAGCGCCTGCACGAAGTACCGCTGGGCGAGCCCGTGCGCGGCGATGTCGTACGACGTCCAGCCCGCGAGCCGGGTCAGATCGGCGGCGGCCGCGAACAGGCGGCGGCCGGTCTGCTCGCCGTATGTGCCGCGCAGCATCGGCTCGCACTCGTGCTCCAGATAGCGCACGAGGGCCTGCCGGGCGTGGCCGCCGCCGTACATGTCGTCCAGGGTGCGGAACAGCTCGCCGACCGAGCGGAGGGCGGCGATGTCACCGCCGGTGACCCGCTGGCCGGGGCCGCGATCGGCCTGGCCGCGCTGGCGGGGCAGGACCGGGCGGCCCTGCGCGGGGACGCGGGCGGGCTGCTCGCCGCGGGCCACCTTGTCGTCGGCGCGGCCGATCAGCCAGTCCCGGCTGGGCACGACGAGCCCGGCCGCGGTGAACGCGATCTTGCGCAGCTCGGCGTGGCTGCCGGAGTCCTTGCGCCACAGCCCGCTGACGATGTCGACGGCCTCCTCGGGGGTGCCGGCGAATTCCAGCCCGGCGTACACCGGCGCACAGGCGTCGAGGCCGAGATCCTGGGCGGTGAGCCGCCGCCCGAGCCGCCGGGTGAACACCTCGGCGATGAGTGCGGGCGTCGTCCCCCGGGGCTGCTGGCCGCGCAGCCACCGGGTCACGGATGTCTTGTCGTATCTCAGGTCCAGCCCGTGTTCGAGTCCGAGCTGGTCCACTCGACGGGCGAGACCCGCGTTGGAGAACCCCGCTTCTGCGATGAGCGCGGCGAGCTGTCGGTTGGGAGTGCGCTGCGCGGGTCGTTCCGTCATCTGCGGTACGGTCTCCTGCCTTTCGGGCCTCGCGTTTTGGCCTCGGTGAACGGCGCGAATGTAGCGGAGAGTAAGCAAGCCATCACACTCTTCGCCGCCTATTCATCCGATCGTGTGAGGATTGCCCTCAGGACTGACGGGCATCGACCGGACGTACAGTGGCGTGGGCGCGTTACGTGCCTGACACAGCCATCTTTGAGGGAGGCGCTTGCCGTGAGTGGATTGCGGTTCGTCCGGATGGGATTCGGAGCGGAAGCCGTCGAGTACCAGGAGGCGTGGGACGAGCAGCGCCGGGTGCACGCCGCGCGCTTCGCGGACGAGATCCCCGACACCGTGCTGCTCCTGGAGCACCCCGCGGTGTATACGGCGGGCCGCCGCACGGCCGACGACGAACGCCCCCTCGACGGCACCCCCGTCATCGACGTGGACCGCGGCGGCAAGATCACCTGGCACGGACCGGGCCAGCTGGTGGGCTACCCCATCCAGAAGCTCCCGCGTCCGGTGGACGTCGTGGCGCATGTACGACGCCTGGAAGAGGCCCTGATCCGCACCTGCACGGAGTTCGGCCTGGAGACCAGCCGGGTCGAGGGCCGCAGCGGAGTGTGGGTCCTCGGCGACCCGGTCGAGCAGCGCCCCGCCCTGGGCGGACTGTCCCTGGACTTCGACCCCCGGCTGCACGACGAGGAGTTCGACCCCCGCCTCAACGGCCCCGAGTACGCCCCCTCCAACGCCGGCCAGCGCCGCGAGGACCGCAAGATCGCCGCGATCGGCATCCGTGTCGCCAAGGGCGTGACGATGCATGGCTTCGCCCTGAACGTGAACCCGGACAACAAGTGGTTCGACCGCATCATCCCGTGCGGGATCCGCGACGCGGGCGTGGCCTCGCTGGCGAGCGAACTCGGCCGGGACGTGACGATCGCGGAGGTGCTGCCGGTCGTGGAACGGCACCTGAGGGACGTACTCGAGAACGCGGAGCTGAAGCCGCGGGAGATCGAGAAGGCGACCGCCTGAGGCCGGGAATCAGCCCTGTGACGATGAGGTTGGCCTCAGAGCAGGACTGAGTATGCACGGGCGTACGCTGGTGTACGCCGAAGAATCGAAGCTACAGGGAGCCGACGTGTCCGCAGTCTCACCGGACGGACGCAAGATGCTGCGCCTGGAGGTCCGCAACAGCCAGACCCCCATCGAGCGCAAGCCCGAGTGGATCAAGACCCGGGCGAAAATGGGTCCCGAGTACACGAAGATGCAGAGCCTCGTCAAAAGCGAGGGCCTGCACACGGTCTGCCAGGAAGCCGGCTGCCCCAACATCTACGAGTGCTGGGAGGACCGCGAGGCCACCTTCCTCATCGGCGGCGACCAGTGCACCCGGCGCTGCGACTTCTGCCAGATCGACACCGGCAAGCCCGAGGCCCTCGACCGCGACGAGCCCCGCCGGGTCGGCGAGTCCGTGGTCACCATGGACCTCAACTACGCCACCATCACCGGCGTCGCCCGCGACGACCTGGAGGACGGCGGCGCCTGGCTGTACGCCGAGACGGTCCGCCAGATCCACGAGCAGACCGCCTCCCGCGAGGCCGGCCGCACCAAGGTCGAGCTGCTCGCCCCGGATTTCAACGCCGTACCGGAGCTGCTGGAGCAGGTCTTCGACTCCCGCCCCGAGGTCTTCGCGCACAACGTCGAGACGGTCCCCCGGATCTTCAAGCGCATCCGCCCCGGCTTCCGCTACGAGCGCTCGCTCGCGGTCATCACCGCCGCCCGCGACTACGGCCTGGTCACCAAGTCGAACCTCATCCTCGGCATGGGCGAGACCCGCGAGGAGGTCAGCGAGGCGCTGCGGCAGCTGCACGACGCCGGCTGCGAGCTGGTCACCATCACGCAGTACCTGCGGCCGAGCGTCCGTCACCACCCGGTGGAGCGCTGGGTCAAGCCGATGGAGTTCGTGGAGCTGAAGGACGAGGCCGAGCAGATCGGCTTCTCGGGCGTCATGTCCGGCCCGCTGGTCCGCTCCTCGTACCGCGCCGGGCGGCTGTACCAGATGGCCGTCGAGAAGCGCGGCGCGTACGTCGCGTCGCAGGCTGTCTGACACATCGTCACCCGCCTTGCCCCGCAAGGTTGCGGGCAAGCGTGTGAATTCGCGCACAAGAAACTACCCGCCAGTAGTGGCGGGAACGACGCGGCTCTGAACGTCCTCGCAGATGGAGGCGTACATCAGGGCCGCGTCAGGGTTTTCGGCCCTTGTATCAAGGTTTCATTGGCGTTTGACCGGTCGGTCACGCCCTGGTAACACCATTCAGTGACGCTCGACTCACGCCACGTACACCCGCATCCGCCGCCATCCCGAGGGGGGACCTCCAAGATGCAGGCCGCGCCCGTTCGCGCCACCGCCATCCCGTCCGTCACCGACGCACTCCGCGCCGTCGAGTCACTGCTGATGAGCAGCGGCCAGCGCACCGCCCGTCGTAACGCCTGGACCTCCGTCCTGGAGGACCGCCGCCGCGCCAAGGACCGGGTCGAGGCACAGCGCGTCCTCGAGCAGGCCCTCGCCGGACGCTCCTGACCCGGCACCTCCTGAAGCCCTCCCCCCTCGTTCCGGGCACTGCCGTCGTCCGCGCTCCCGGGGCCACGTAGACTTCGTGGCATGGCGAGGAAGGACACGGCAGCGGATGCTGCGAACCCCGGGCGACTGAAGCAGATCGCTCTGACCTACAAGATGACCCGCAGGGCCGACAAGAAGATCGGCCTTGTACTCGCGGCAGTCGGAATCGTCACCCTCGGTGTCTTCCTCGCGATCGGTTTCTTGATCGGTCACCCCATTTACCTCGGCATCCTGGGCTTCCTGCTCGCCTTCCTCGCGATGGCGATCGTGTTCGGGCGCCGGGCCGAGCGGGCCGCCTTCGGGCAGATGGAGGGACAGCCGGGCGCTGCCGCGGCGGTACTGGACAACGTCGGCCGGGGGTGGACGACGACCCCCGCGGTGGCGATGAACCGCAGCCAGGACGTGGTGCACCGGGCTGTCGGCAAGGCCGGCATCGTGCTGGTCGCCGAGGGCAACCCGAACCGGGTGAAGAGCCTGCTGGCCGCCGAGAAGAAGAAGATGAACCGCATCGTCGCGGACGTGCCGGTGCACGACATCATCGTCGGCACGGGCGAGGGCCAGGTCGAGCTGAAGAAGGTGCGGACCACCATGCTGAAGCTGCCGCGCGTGCTGACCGGCCCGCAGGTGACGGCCACCAACGACCGGCTGCGCGCCATGGGCGACCTGATGAGCAACATGCCGATGCCGAAGGGCCCGATGCCGAAGGGCATGAAGCTGCCGAAGGGCGGCCCGAAGGCCCGCTGACACCAGAGGGAGTTCAGGCCAGCGTCCTGAAGTCCCGGTCGTAGTAGACCATCGGGGATCCCTCACCCAGCCGTACACCCGTCACCCGGCCGATCAGGACCGTATGGTCCCCGGCCGGGTGACGTGCGTATGCCTCGCAGTCCAGCTCGGACAGGGCCCGCTCGACCGTCGGCAGTCCGCCGGGGCCGAGCCGCAGCCCGCCGACCGCGAACTTGTCGGTGCCCTTGGTGGCGAAACGCAGGGCGAGCGGCTGGTGGACCGGGGTCAGCACGCTCACCGCGAAACGGTCGCAGCGTGCGAACGACCACGCCGAGTCGGCCGCGTTCGACAGGCACACCAGGACCATCGGCGGCTCCAGCGACACCGAGCAGAAGGAACTGGCGGTGAATCCGCGCGGGGTGCCGTCCTGGCACCGGGTGGTCACCACCACGACGCCGGAGGGAAAGCGGGCCATCGCGGCCCGGAACTCCTCGGGCGCCACCAGCGCTTCCGCCAGGGCTACGTCATCCGGAATGGCTATGTCATCCGGTATGTCTATGTCCTGTTGCTCCGTCATGCGGCCGCACCACCTGTTGGCCTCGGCGTGTTCAAGGTCGACTATGAGGCCGCCGCCCCTGCCCAGCAACCGGAGTCAGACGGACCTGAGCGCCCAGGCGCCGTAGGCCGCACCCGTGGACTCGAAGGAAAGCGCCACGTGGGAGGCGGCGCTGTTCACGTCCCGCCAGAAGCGCTGCACCGGGTCGGTGGCGGACTGTCCGGACGTGCCGCTGGTGCGGAAGACCCGGCCGACCGCCGAGACCAGCAGCTCCACCGCCAGTGCCAGATCCCGGGCGCCGCGGACCGCCGCCTCGCCCTCCGGCGGGGTCTCCATGCCGTCGGCGACCGCCGCGGTACGCCGGACGAGGAGTTCCGCGGCGTCCACCTCGGCGGCCGAGCGGGCCAGGGAGACCTGTGTCGAGGGCATCTCACGGACGGCCCGGCCCCGCCGGTCGACACGGGAGGCGGTCCGTTCGACCCAGGCACGCATCGCGCCCCGCACGGCGCCGACCAGCGGGGCGGCGAAGGGCAGCGAGTTCACGGCGTACATCGGCACGATGTGGCAGCGCGCGTCCGACGCGGGGGCCCGCCCGGCATGGACGGCGGAGCGGGCCAGGGTGCGGTGCTCGGGCACGTGGACGTCGGTCAGGACCAGGGTGTCGCTGCCGGTTCCGCGCATGCCCACGGAGTACCAGCTGTCGGTGATGGTGAAGTCGGCCTTCGGCACCGCGAAGTACCGCACCTCGGGCCGCCCCTCGGGGTCAGCGGAACGCTCCTCGGGTACGGCCGCGCAGGCGAGGGCCCAGTCGGCGAAGTGCACCCCGCTGATGTACTTCCACTCGCCGCTGAGCCGCCAGCCGCCGGCCACGCGCTCCGCCGTGCCGGACGGCATGAGCGCGGCGGCCACCAGCGCGTCCGGGCCGTCCGCCCAGATCTCCGCCTGGCCCTCGGCGGGCAGGAACGCCGCGTACCGGCCGGCGTAGGCGGCCAGCGACGCCGCCCAGGCCGCCGACGTACAGCCCTGTCCGACCACGAAGACCGCCGAGGTCAGCTCGGTGAAACCGCCGGCCGTGCCGCCGTGCGCCACCGGCACGAAGTGCCGCGCGAAACCGGCGTCCCGCACCGCCTGGACCACCTGCGGCGAGAGGCGCCGGGCGGCCTCCGCCTCCTCCGTGTGCCGGGCCGCGATGTCGGCGACCTGCGATGCCCGAGCCACGATCGTCGACATGTTGTCGTACGACATATTGTCCAACCACCTCCGCCGATATGGCGGCAGTGTTCCGAACGCGGTTCGACCGGGACGGGACCCCGGGCCGTGGCCGGTCCGGCCGTCACCCGACCGGCGTCATATGTGAAGACTGCCGCAGCTCAGATCCGTACCTCGACCGTGCGCGCCAGCCGGTCGTGCAGCCCCCGGCCGTCGCGGTCCCAGATCAGGGCCGGGATGGCGACGCAGAGGAGGGCCGAGCGGAGCAGGGCGCGCACCGGGTTGACCGTGCCGGTGTCCAGGTGGACGACGCGCAGGCCGAAGAGGCGCTTGCCGGGGGTGAAGCCGATCGTGCCGACGGTCAGGGCGCTCATGACGAAGAAGATGAGCAGGGCCCAGTTTCCGGTCGCCTGCTGGTAGCCGTCCGTGATGAGGCCGTATGCGATCAAGAGGCACAGCGCCCAGTCCACGGCGAGGGCGCCGAGGCGGCGGCCGGGGCGGGCGATCGAGCCGGGCCCCTCCTCCGGGAGACCGAGCTGCTCCCCCCGGTATCCGAAGTCGGCACCGGCGTCCTCCATGGCCGCGCGGGGGCCGGAAAGCCACGATCCGATTGCTTGCCTCTTGTCCACGCGTACACGGTACTGCGGCCCTGTCCGGCCAGGGCACGGCGGGGTGTTTCCGAGCTACGGTGGAACCCGGGCCGGTTAACTTGTGCGAAACAAATGGGTCACGCCCGAGAAATCACGCGTCCCTAGGGTCGAGGTCAGCGTGTGCCACCGCACTGGCCGCACGAACGAACTACCACCCCGGCGGGACGGTCGGGAGTAGGAGGAGCTGGATGTTCCAGAACGCCGACGAGGCCAAGAAGTTCATCGCGGACGAGGACGTCAAGTTCATCGACGTCCGCTTCTGCGACCTCCCGGGCGTCATGCAGCACTTCACGGTGCCTGTCGATGCGTTCGACCCGGATGACGAGCTGGCGTTCGACGGCTCCTCGATCCGTGGCTTCCAGGCCATCCACGAGTCCGACATGGCGCTGCGCGCGGACCTGTCGACCGCCCGGGTCGACGCCTTCCGCCGTGACAAGACGCTGAACATCAACTTCTTCATCCACGACCCGATCACCGGCGAGCAGTACAGCCGTGACCCGCGCAACGTGGCGAAGAAGGCCGAGGCGTACCTCGCGTCCACGGGTATCGCCGACACCGCGTACTTCGGTCCCGAGGCCGAGTTCTACGTCTTCGACAGCGTCCGCTTCGCGACCCGCGAGAACGAGTCCTTCTACCACATCGACTCCGAGGCCGGCGCCTGGAACACCGGTGCCATCGAGGACAACCGCGGTTACAAGGTCCGCTACAAGGGCGGCTACTTCCCGGTCCCGCCGGTCGACCACTTCGCCGACCTGCGCGCCGAGATCTCCCTGGAGCTGGAGAAGGCCGGCCTGAAGGTCGAGCGCCAGCACCACGAGGTGGGCACCGCCGGCCAGGCCGAGATCAACTACAAGTTCAACACGCTGCTCGCCGCGGCCGACGACCTCCAGCTCTTCAAGTACATCGTGAAGAACGTCGCCTGGCGCAACGGCAAGACCGCGACCTTCATGCCGAAGCCGATCTTCGGTGACAACGGCTCGGGCATGCACATCCACTCGTCGCTGTGGACGGGCGGCTCGCCGCTCTTCTACGACGAGTCCGGCTACGCGGGCCTGTCGGACACCGCCCGCTACTACATCGGCGGCATCCTCAAGCACGCCCCGTCGCTGCTGGCCTTCACCAACCCGACGGTGAACTCGTACCACCGCCTGGTCCCGGGCTTCGAGGCGCCGGTCAACCTGGTGTACTCGCAGCGCAACCGCTCCGCCGCGATGCGTATCCCGATCACGGGCTCCAACCCGAAGGCCAAGCGCGTCGAGTTCCGCGCGCCCGACTCCTCCGGCAACCCGTACCTCGCCTTCTCTGCCCTGCTGCTTGCGGGCCTGGACGGCATCAAGAACAAGATCGAGCCGGCCGAGCCGATCGACAAGGACCTGTACGAGCTGGCTCCCGAGGAGCACGCGGGCGTCCCGCAGGTCCCGACCTCCCTCCCGGCCGTCCTCGACTCCCTCGAGCGCGACCACGAGTTCCTCCTCCAGGGCGACGTGTTCACCGCCGACCTGATCGAGACGTGGATCGACTTCAAGCGCACGAACGAGATCGCGCCGCTGCAGCTCCGTCCGCACCCGCACGAGTTCGAGCTCTACTTCGACGTGTGATATCGCCCCAGGTCAGAGCGGCTGTCAGCTCTCCTGGGCCGTCTGTGGGCCGGGGGGGGGGGGGGTTCCACACCCGGGAGGGGCGGGC
>NZ_JBFALC010000137.1:0-9997 GCF_040656035.1 Streptomyces sp. NPDC050211 | reverse complement strand
GCGCCGATCGGTGTGCCGTACGTCTTCCCACCCGCCTGGCCGGCCCCCAGCAGGTTGGCGTCCGCCTTGGAGGTGTCCAGCTTGTTCTCCTCGGTCGTGGTGAGCACGCCCGCCTCGGCCAGGGTCGAGACGACGGGGTTGTCGACGATGAGGATGTCCGGGGAGTTGCCCTGCTGAGCCGCCAGCAGCGTCTTGTTGGCCAGGTCGCTGGTGTCGAAGGCGGTCCGCTTGACCGTCACTCCGGCCTCGGTCCCGCACTTGTCCAGCAGCTTCGCCCACGCCGAGCCCTTGGCGAACTGCGGGTACGGGTCCCAGATGGTGTACGTGCCACTGCCGGCGCCCTCGGTGTCGGCACTGCCCGAGCCGGAGGAGCAGGCGGTGGCGCTGACGGCGACGGCGAGGGCGGTCACAGCGGCGGCGGTCAGACGGCGTTGTCTGGAGGAGCTGTTCATTGCAGGGGTTCCTTTGTTTGGGCATGCGGGTGCCGAGATGTGGAGATCTGTGTGATGGCAGAGGTGCTACGTGGGTGCGTTCACGACGCCGCAGCGGCACCGGCAGGCCCGGTGCTGGCCCGCAGAGAGATCGGGGGCGCCAGAAGATGGTGCCGGGGCGGCGCGTCGGGGTGGTCGAGCCGCTCCACCAGCAGGTCGACGGCGAGCCGGCCCATCTCCTCCGCCGGTACGTCCGCCGCCGTGAGCTGCGGGGTCACCGTCTCCGCCCAGCGGCCGGCCACGACCCCGGTGACGGAGAAATCGCGCGGCACATGACGGCCCGCCTGGGCGAGCCCCCGGTAGAGGCCGCCCAGCGCGGCCTCGTTCAGGGTGACCAGGGCCGTGGTGGCCGGGTCGTCGTGCAGGATCCGTGCCACACACGCCTGGCCTGCGGCGGCGTCGTCCCCGCAGCAGTACGTCCGTACCGTGAGCCCGCGTTCGGCCGCGGCCTTGGTGAAGCCGTCCAGTCCGCGGTGGGCGGACTCGTAGCCGGCCCGCAGCAGTTGTTCGGGCCGGTTGACGAAGGCGACCCGGCGGTGGCCGAGGTCCGCCAGGTGATGCACGCACGCCGCCGCCAGCGCGGTGTGGTCGAGGCCCACCCACCAACTGTCCTCCGGGTGGGCGGTGCGGCCGATGGCGACCGACGGGAAGTCCAGCGCGGTCAGATGGTCGGCCCGGTCGTCCTCCAGCCTGATCTCCATCAGGATCGCGCCGTCGACCCTCCGCTCCCCCAGCAGCCGCTGGAAGGAGCGGTCACTGTCCATGCCGCTCGGTGACAGCAGTACGTCGTAGTCGTAGGTGGCGGCGGCTTCGACCACGCTGCCGATGAAGTCCAGCTGCATCCCCGTGTAGTGGTTTCCGGCCGGCGGGAAGACCAGGCCGATCGTGTTGGTCCGGCCGTTGGCAAGGGCGCGTGCGCTGGCATTCGGGCGGTAGCCCAGCTCGTCGATGACCCCCTGGATCTTCCGGCGGGTGTCGTCCGAGACCGGGCGCTTGCCGCTCAAC
The DNA here is from genome assembly GCF_040656035.1 of Streptomyces sp. NPDC050211. Lineage (NCBI taxonomy): Bacteria > Bacillati > Actinomycetota > Actinomycetes > Kitasatosporales > Streptomycetaceae > Streptomyces > Streptomyces sp. NPDC050211. The sequence goes on along the minus strand of NZ_JBFALC010000137.1, from coordinate 8,501 downwards.
GCGTAGGACACGGTGCTGCGCGAGACACCGGCCCGCCGGGCGATCTCACCGATGTTCACGGGCGACTCCTTGATCGAACCGGTTCGACTTCTCGGTGGAGAGAGTACTCACCGGCCGCCGGGGTGCGAGGTGGAACTGGAGCGAGAGCCTATCGTCGAACCGGTTCGCGTGAAGTGAAGGTAGGAACAGCCCGGACGCCTGTCAACACTCCTGACGCGACTTCCTGTTCTCGCCCGAGGTTCGGACTTCTTCCGGTTGGGGGGATTGCTGGCCGAGATCCGCGGTGCTAGCTTCCCCGAACCGGTTCGATGAATTGATCCTTCAGACACTACCGGGCGGGTTCCGCACCCCGCTTGGGGACCAGAACCGCCAACCCTTCCCGGCCAGACGAGTCACTCCGTAGCCGCGAGGCCAGAAGCGAACCGATTCGACGCATTGCCGATACTCAAGGATTGAGGACGCAATCCATGTCATCCGCTGACAGATCCACGCGCCGCCGCGCGCCGGCCGCCATGGCGCTGGCCCTCGGCGCGGGCCTGCTGGCCGCGCCCGCCGTACCCGCGCATGCGGCCGAGGCGCCGCAGCCCGTCGCCCGCTACACCTTCGACCAGGACGACCTTGCCTCCGGAAAGATCACCGACAGCTCCGGCAACGGACTGACGGCGAGCCTGGTGAACGGCTCGACGGCCCAGTCCGTGGCGGGCACGGACGGCGGCAAGGCGCTGGCCCTGCCCGGCGGGGCCCCCACCTCCGACGGCGCCTACGTCCGTCTGCCCCGCGAAGTGGTCGGCGACGCAACCGACTTGACGGTCTCCGCCCGGGTGAAGTGGAGCGGCGACAAGTCGTCCTGGCAGCGGATCTTCGACCTGGGCACCGACACCACCAAGTACTTCTTCGCCACCCCGTACAACGGCAACGGCGTCATGCAGACCTCCGTGACCACCGGCGGAGGGGGCGCGGAGAACCAGGTCAAGGGTTACGCGCCACTCCCCGCGAACGAGTGGAAAACCGTCACCGTCACCCTCGACACCGCCGCAGGGCGGCTCACCACGTATCTCGACGGTGTGGCGGTCTCCTCCATCGAGACCAGCATCAAGGCCAAGGACGTCCTGGAGAGTTCGGCCACGGCCGCCGGCTACATCGGCAAGTCCCTGTGGCCGGATCCGCTACTGAAGGGCGCGGTCGACGACTTCACGGTGTGGCACGCGGCGCTCAGCGCCGAGCAGGTGGCCGGCACGGTCCCGGCCCTGCCCACCCTCCAGGAGCTCTCGAAGACGTCCTTCGAGGCCCGTACGACGAACGGGACCGCCCCGACCCTGCCCGCCGCCGTCCGCTCCACCTACTCCGACGGCTACGACCGCGACACCCCGATCACCTGGGACGAGATACCCGCCGACAAGTACGCCCAGCCCGGGACGTTCACGGTGGCCGGAAAAGCGGCCGGGCGCGAAGTGAAGGCGACCGTCACTGTCGTCCGCGAAGGCCAGCTCACCGTCGACCTCGGCTCGGACACCGGCGCGTTCCACGGCGGCGCCTCCGGCACCCTCTACGGCGTGTACGGACCGGACGTCCCCACCAACAACCTCATCGAGGGCATGGGCCTGCGCACGGTCTCCACCAAGGCGCAGGACGGTCCGCAGCACCCCGGCGCCGACGCGCTCGAGGTGGTCAAGCCACTGGCGGACTCCACCGACGGTGACGTGTACATCTACATGACGGACATCCACCGCGGCTTCCCGTACCAGTGGCCCGGCGACACCCCCGAGGAGAAGGTCAAGCTCTACCGGGAGAAGGTCGAAAAGCAGGTCGACCAGGTCCTTAAACTGCCGAAGGAGTACCAGGACAACATCGTCTTCGTGCCGTTCAACGAGCCTGAGGGCAACATGTTCGGCACCGGCGAGTGGAGTTACAACAAGACCAGCTGGCTCAACGACCCCGACGACTTCTTCGCCACCTGGGACGACTTCTACAAGCTCATCAAGAGCAAGCTGCCCGACGCCCGCATCGCCGGCCCCAACACCAGCGTCCTCTACGACCAGGTGAAGGGCTTCCTGACCCACACCCTGGAGGCCGGCACCCTCCCCGAGGTCATCACCTGGCACGAGCTGAGCCACCCGGAGGCGGTGCGCGAAAGCACAGCCAAGTACCGCGAGTGGGAGAAGGACATCTTCAAGGGCACCGACCGCGAAGGCACCCAACTCCCCATCAACATCAACGAGTACGCCTTCAATTATCACACCTCGGTACCCGGCCAGATGATCCAGTGGGTGTCCGCGATCGAGGAGTCCAAGGTGGACGCCGACATCGCGTACTGGAACATCGACGGCAACCTCTCCGACTCCGCGGTGCAGTCCAACCGCGGCAACGGCCAGTGGTGGCTGCTGAATTCGTATGCCTCGATGAGCGGGCACACGGTGAAGGTGGCCCCGCCGTTCCCCGGCGAGAACTACACCATGCAGGGCGTGGCCACCCTCGACGAGAAGAAGAAGCAGTCCCGGCTGCTCTTCGGCGGCTCCACCGGCAAGGGTCATATCACCTTCGACAACGTCCCGAAGAAGCTCTTCGGGGACCGGGTGCACGCCTGGGTGAAGGAGATCGACTGGAGCGGTCAGGTCGGCGACAACTCCGGCCCGAAGCTGCTCTCCGAGCAGAACCTGAAGGTCGGTGCCGACGGCAAGGTCGTCGTCGACTTCGGCGAGGGCGGTCTGCCGACGCTGAAGGAGTCCTCGGCGTACGAGATCGTCCTCAGCCCGGCCGGGAAGGCGGCGAACACTAAGTCCCCGCCGGTGCGTTGGCAGGGTTCGTACGAGGCGGAGGACGCGGCCCACACCGGGTCCGGATACTCGAAGAACGGCCCCGAGGGCTCACCGCGCGACGTGTCGAAGTTCTACACGTCCGGCGGCTACGACGTCGGCGGACTGCGTACCGGCTCGGACGTCACGCTCGACTTCACGGTGGACGTGCCCGAGGACGGCACCTACGACCTGAGCGTCTTCGCCAACTCCCTCAACACCTTCGACAAGGTGAAGGAACAGGGGCCCACCAATGTCTTCCTGCGCGTGGACGGCCAGGCCGGCAGCGAACAGCAACTGTATCTGCCGCTCGGCTACAAGTGGGTGGTGTGGGACCACACCGACACCAAGGTGAAGCTCACCAAGGGCAAGCACACCCTGACGCTCGCGGCGAAGAGCCTGGATGGCAAGCGTGCGACGAAGGGTGACGCCATCGTCGACCGCCTCACCCTCGCCCTTCCCGGGGCTTCGGCCGGCACCCAGGTCTACGAGGGCGAACTGGCCTGGCTGAGCGGCGGGGCACAGCCCGTCTACACCTTGCCGAAGCGGGCGGCCACCGGCTCCGGCGCCGCCCGGCTCGCCAAGGGCCAGACCGCCACGTTCTGGGTGTACTCCCCCGCCGACCGTGAAGCCACCCTCAAGGTCGACACCCTCGGCGGCACCGGCGCACGGCTGTCCGTCAACGGACATGACGTCCTGCGCCTGGCCAAGGGCCGGAGCAGCGTCGCGGTCTCCCTCTCCGGCGGTGTCAACAAGGTGACGCTGACGGGCGGTTCGTCAGCCACTCTCGTCGACCGCCTGACGGTCACACCGACCGAGGGCGCGTTGAAGGCCCGTACATACGAGGCCCAGGACGCCGTACTCGCGGGCACGGCCGCACTCACCCCGCTGTCCCTGGCCACCGACGGCACGGCCATCACCGGCATCGGCGGCGACCCGGGCAACGGCAACACCGCGACGTTCACCGTCACCGCGGACCGGGCCGGTCTGTACGCGCTGCGCGTCCGCTACTCCAACCCGGAGCAGTCCGAGGCCACCCACTACAACCCGGACCCGCTGGCCCGCCACGCCGACATCACCGTCAACGGCGGCGAGATGCGGCGCGTCGGCTTCCCGCACAGCTTCCACGAGAACAACTTCTGGGAGCTGACCGTCCCCGTCCTCCTGAAGAAGGGACAGAACACGATCGCCTTCCGCTCCGAGGAACTGCCCAACTTCGACGGCACGACCTACGCCTCGGAGACCTTTCCCGGGGTCCTGCTCCGATCCCGGTACGCGCCCCTGATCGACCGGATCACCGTGGCGCCGTACTCGCGGGAGAGGTGATCACCACCGGCGGCGATGTGACGTGCACGAAGACGGGACAGAGCGCCTTCGCACCCCTTTCCTGTCGACGAGCAAGCCACATCGCCGCCGGTGCCACGAATAACCACCCCGTCCGACTGGCTGGCACCTCGGCTGCTCCTCGCGGGAGTCGTGGGCTGGGTCAGCGATACCGCCTGGTGCCTGAGGACACAACTGGAGTCGGTGGGATCACCCACGCCGATCTCCACCAGGAGTAACGCCGGGGTTTGTGGCACCTGCAGCGTCCTTTTGGCGGTGGGGCCGCGGCTGCCGTCCGCAAGGCGCGGGGTGTTGCCGAAGGAGTAGACGCCGAGTTCGAAGGCCATGGTGGGGTCCTGGCTTCAGTTGCTGATGGCGGGAATGGCCCGCCGGCTCAGGCGGTGGCGGCTGCGGCGTAGCGGTTGGCGGGGCGCTCCAGGCCCAGCAGGCCGCGCAGGGTGTCGGCCTCGTACGCACGGCCGAGCGCGCAAGGTCGATGCGTACGGGCAGGGTCCGAAGCCGGGTGCGCTGATGTGCTGGAGGTGCGCGGCGAGCGCGGCCGCGACCGTCTCCCACTGGGTGGCCCGGTTCGTGAACGCCTCATCAGCCTGCACGCTGCGGTCGTTCGTACTGAACAGGGCCCTGAAATGCCGGCCTGTCACGTCCACCCCCGAAAGATGATCACCAGCAGGGTCAACCTATGCCCGCGCTGCGGGGTTTGGGGAGCCCGCCCTGCCGCCGTGGCCAGGCCGGGCGGCGGTTTCAGGCCTGCCCGTGCGCTTAGTACCTGGCACTTACCACTGATCAGGCGTCGATGATGCTGCGTGCCTTGGCAACGCGCTCTCGGGTGCGGGTGACGTCGACCTCGCTGTAGAAGGTGTTGCGACGCACCAGCTCCTGGTAGGTGCGCACGGCTGATTCACCGATCCGTTCGACCACTTCGCGGACATCGGTGATCCCGTCGAGTGCACCGCCACCAATGTCCACCCGTAGGGCCTGAGACCCGAACTCCCGCACTAAGCCTGCACTGAGCAGGACGTAGCGGGATCGGGCGTCAGCGTTCAGGGCAATCCGTTCCTTGGCCAGGGGCGGGCTCGGGGACGCGAATTGGCTCGGGTCCGTGAGGCAGGAGTACACGGCGGTGGGACGAGCGTTCGTGGGGTCGAGCCGGCCGTACACCTGGCAGGCCTGGAGCGCGCACAGCCAGGCCATCGAGACTTCGCCGGTCTTCACGTGGAGCTCAGCCAGGTTGTAGTAGACGGAGCCCAATACCGCTTGGTCCTGGTCGCTTTCTCCCGCCTGGGCGACCTTGACCGCATGGTGGTTGGCCTTCCCATAGTGGCGCAGGGCACGGTCCCACTGGCCGCGAGCGATCGCGTCGTCGCCGAGTCGGATGGCGCCGGTGACCGTCCGTCGTTCGCCATTGAGCGATCGCCAGCGCATCGAGCCCCCTCGTTGTGGCGTGGACCGCTCGCCGTGCAACCCCGCGGGCCATACGGCGTGCCGCTGAGGTTATCCCCCGCATCGGTGTTGCGGCGAGGCCGCCAAGCAGGATGAGGGGCCTCTGCGCCTTCGGTATCCGCCTGGACGGGGGATCTTTCCCGCGTCGTTCAGGAAGGTCGCAGGGCCTCTTGACCACGGCCTAACACCGGAGGTCGGCTCGTCGCCGTCGACTGGCCAGCCTCCCCACCGATGGCGGCAGTTCGCCCAACGGCGCGAGGTCGGCGCCGCCGAGGGCCAGCAGGAAGTCGGCGTCCACCGTGGCCGCCTGCTCGATCAGCCGGTCGACGTACCGCGCGCCTGCCGTCCGCGACAGCGCCGTGCCGAGCGTGACCACGACCCGCTGCCGCCCGCCGCGCGCGACCAGGTCCGCCGGCACCGGGCCGCCGCCGTTGAACGGCACGTATCTGACCCGCCAGCCCGTGCCGTCGCCGCCGAGCGAGGCGGGGACGACGTCGAGCACGGTGCGCTCGGGCGGCCCAGTCACACCGCGTGCCCGGTACTCGTCGGCCAACTCGGCGGCCATCCCTTCAAAAATGCCGTCGGGTGCTTTTGTTGCTGTGCCCCTTGCACTGAAGAGGCGGGCTCTGCCAGGTGCCCTTCTCGCGCCTGTCCTCACCTACCTGGCACCATCTTCCGCACGCCCACCTTCCTCGGTGGTCTGGCCGCCGCGTTCGCCTACACCCTCGTCTCCGTAATCCTGACCTGGCTTCCGTCCTCTTTCGAAGTCGGCCTGGGCTATTCCGGGCTCGAGGCGGGGACGATGTTCGGATTCCCGAGCCTGGTCGCCCTGGGATGGTGTACCTGCCGCGGATCGGAGCGCCGGGGCCGGCCGGGGTGCTCGGCGTGTTCCTGGCCGTCATGAGTTCCGGCGGCATCGTGGGGCCGTATCTGGTCGGCCGGATCGTGGATACGGCGGCGGCTCCCGCCTCCGGCTACGCCCTGAATTTCCATGTGCTCGGCGTCGGTGCGATCACCGCGCTGCTGCCATGAACCCGCCCTGGCGCCGGCGCGTGATGGCCGGCCGGACCGGCGCTTGACCTTGCCCCTGAGGGCAAGGTTTAGCTTTGAGCGAGGTGAACGACATGAGGATCAGTGAGCTCGCACGTCAGGCCGACGTGACGACCAAGGCAGTGCGGTACTACGAATCGCTGGGGTTGATCACACCCGAGCGCCTCGCCAACGGCTACCGGAACTACGACGAGGACGACGTACGCCTCGTGCGCGAGATCAGGACACTCCACCTGCTGGGGATTCCGTCGAGCGCACCCGGCCGTTCCTGGAGTGTCTGGCGGCCGGACGTCTGCACGCCGACGACTGTCCGGCCTCGCTGGCGAGCTACCGGGAGGCCATCGACGAGCTCACCGGACGCATCGAGGCACTGACCGCCCGCCGGGCGACGCTCATCACCAACCTGACCGCAGCCGCCCACCGGGGCAGCGTCAAGCCGCCGGAGCAGACCGGAACAGGAGGCGAGGACTACCTGACACTGCCCGCCGACCTGCCCGCCCCCCGAGGACGACGCCGCCGCGGACCACCTGCCCGGCACCAAGGCGCCGCGGATCTCCCTGCCCAGCACGGCGGGCAAGGAGATCCGGCTGGACACGCTCGGCCCCCGCCGCACGGTGATCTACGTCTACCCCCTCACCGGCCACCCCGGCACCGACCTGCCCGAGGGCTGGAACTCCATCCCCGGAGCCCGCGGCTGCACCCCCGAGACGTGCGGCTTTCGCGACCACTTCCAACAACTCCTCGATGCCGGCGCTGGCCGTGTGTACGGGCTGTCCAGCCAGGACACCGACTACCAGAACGAGGTCGTGGAACGGCTCGGGCTGCCCTTCGACATGCTCTCCGACCCGGCCCTCGGCCTGGCCGACGCCCTGGGCCTGCCCACCTTCCAGGCCGGCGGGATGCGGCTGTTCAAGCGGCTCACGCTCGTCGTCCGAGACGGCGTGATCGAGCACGCCTTCTATCCGGTCTTCCCGCCCAACGAACACGCCCAGCAGGTCCTCACCTGGCTGCGCGAGAACCCCCTGTAGCGCCGTCGCGCGTCCCGACGCCGGTCGGATCAGTGCGCCACGACGCCCATAGAGGTCGCGGCTATCACTATTTGCACGAAAGGCTGACCATGTACGTCCCCAAACCCTTCGTACCCGACGAGGCCGCGGTCCGCGAGCTGCTGACCAACCACGGCGCATCCGACCTGATCACCATGACCGAGCAGGGCCTCCTGGCCACCTTGCTGCCCTTCGACTACGACCCGGACACCGGAGAGCACGGCGCTCTCATCGGTCACATGGCACGCGGCAACGACCAGTGGGAGCGGCCGGTGCAGGGCCAGGCCATGGTGATCGTCCGCGGGCACGACGCGTACATCACGCCGTCGTGGTAAGCGACCAAGGCCGAACACCACCGCGTGGTGCCCACCTGGAACTACATGACCGCGCACGTGTACGGGCAGCTGGTCGTGCACGACGATCCGGCCTGGATCGAGGCACAGATCCGCCGGCTGACCGACCGGCACGAAGCCGGCTACGCCGAGCCCTGGTCCGTCGACCAGGCCCCGGCCAAGTTCATCGAGCGGCAGCTGCGCGCGGTCGTCGGTGTCGAACTCGTCATCAGCCGTATCGAGGCCAAGTTCAAGCTCAGCCAGAACCAGCCGCAGGAGAACGTCGAAGGCGCCATCGCAGGCCTCGAAACCCGAGGCCACGCCGACGACGCCGCGGTCGGGGCAGCGGTACGCGCCCACAACCCGCACGCCACCACCTCCTGACCCGCACACCACGGCGCCCCCGCGCGCCCCCCGCGCCCGCCCCCCCCGGAGCGCCCCCCCCACCCAGACACCCCCCCACACACACCCACACACAAACACCCAGCAACCCCACG
>NZ_JBFALC010000136.1:0-10315 GCF_040656035.1 Streptomyces sp. NPDC050211 | reverse complement strand
AGGACCCTCAGCAAGTCCTATCGTTGCAGGTCAAGGGCACTTTCCGTGTTTCTGATCAGCGCTTGGACAGCCCACCTCGTGAAAGCGCGAGGCTAAGGCCGAGCATGTCGCCAACGGTGTCGAGGTGGGTGCGGACCGCGTCCGCGGTGGGTTGGGCGAAGGCCGTGCGGATCGCCGCAGCGACCATCTCGGCCTATCCTTCCCGGATCACAACCAGGATGTTGCGGACATGGCGGACCCGGCAGCGCTGATAGACGGCACCAAGCATGACCCTGCGGATCGCTTTCACCAGGCCACTGGCTCGGAATAGGCCTTACGCCCGGGTAGTTGTGATTGGCATGATCAATATCAACAAAACCGTCGTCGTCCTGGGCGCCACGGGATAGCAGGGAGGATCGGTCGCCGCGGCGCTGCGGGACGACGGCTGGGCGGTTCGCGCGGTCGTGCGTGATCCGTCCGGCCAGCGGGCCCGATCCCTCTCCGCCGCCGGCATCGAGACCGTTCGCGGTGACCTCGGCGATCCGGAGTCGCTCCGCGCAGCCTTCTCCGACGCCCATGGCGTCTTCAGCGTCCAGCCGAATTCAGGCCAGGCCGACGCCGACGTGACCGACGAGGACGAAATCCGCTTCGGCACGACGGTGGCCGACATCGCCGAGCGCTGCGGCGTCGCCCACCTCGTCTACAGCTCGACGGTCGCTGCGGGGCCGACACCGACGGGCGTCGCCCATCTCGACACCAAGAGCCGTATCGAGGCCCATGTCCGGAATCTGGACATCGCCAGCTCCATAATTCGGCCGGCCACGTTCATGGAGAGCCTGATGCTCCCCGGAATGGGCCTCGACCGGGGACAGATCTCTTTCCTGATGCGCCCCGACCAGGCCATGCAGTTCATCGCGGTACGCGATATCGGCCGGATCGTCGCCGCGGTCTTCGGCTCACCCGATCGCCACGCCGGACGCACCGTGGAGATCGCCGGTGACGCTCTCACCGGCAAGGCCCTGGCCGATCATCTGACCCAGGCCACTGGTCGGCTGATCAGCTACAGCCGCCTGCCGACGACGCTGCTGGAGCAGAATGAGGCCCTCGGCGGATCGGCAGCGCTCGTTGACTCCGGCAGGCTGGTAGGAAACGCGAACCTCGACGCGTTGCGTGCGGAGTTCCCCTTCCTGCTGCGCTTCGACCGCTGGCTGGCGGGCCCTGGTGCGGGCCTCCTCAAGGAGGCGCTCCGTTCTGCGGGCACGGGTATCGCTCTTCGCTGAACAAGGCCCTGTGTGCGATCCGGTCGGACTTTGGCGACGAGGTTCACCTCGACCAGTAGTTCGGGGAAGGCCAATCGAGGGATACTGATCATCGCGCCCGTGGAAGTGGCCGAACGAGATCAAGCGTATTGGACGCAAGGTCCGGATCTCCTGTTCCTGGCGGGGATGCAGGGTCGGTGGGTGTACGAGACGCACTTCCATACTCATCGCCCACACCGCGCCCTCCGCCAAGCAGCGCCGCTGCGACCACTCCCCAACCCGAATGACCCGCACGACAAGGTCATCCGCCGCGACCTACTCGGCGGCTTGATCCACGAATACACGCAGGTCACATGGGACGGCCCAGTTTCGGGCACCCACAGGGGATCTCGTTGCTCTTGTCGGTGACCTGGCGCTGGGCCTGAACCCGTCCCAGCCTGGCCCGCCATTGACCTGATGAGCGCACCAGCGCGGCACGCAGAAGGCCGCCGACACCGCGCTCACCGGGGCGGATTCCCAAGGTCCAAACCGAAGTTCGAGAAGCGTAGAAGGCGTACGGGTCATGCGGATCACTCCGGAGCTCCGCGCGAGCGGCCTGGTTTAAGCAAGCGTGCTGAGCGACTCATGCGTCAACACGTCGCCCAGGGATGCGAGGTTGCGGCACTGGTCTTGACCCGCAGATCCGGAGGCGACAGCGCCTCGACCCCATAACATAGATGTGGGCACCGGCGAGGTCACTCTGGCCGATCGTCCAGGTTCGCGATGATCTTCTCGGCGATGGTGCGCAGGTGCGTAACCTCGGTCGCGCTGAGGCCGGCGAGGACCGTGTCCCAAGCGAAGACGTCCTGTAGCGGCAACACCCGTTCCACGAGGTCGAGGCCACGCCGCGTGAGGACGGCCTGGTAGGCACGGCCCTTTTCGGGAGTGTCCTCGCGGCGCAGCAATCCGTCAGCCTCAAGTGAGCGGAGCGCATGTGACAGGCGGCTCTTCTGGAATCGTAGTGCCCGGCTCAGTCGAGTTAGACCCATGGTGTGCCGATCTGCGCCGGCGAGCAACGCGAGGATCTTGAAGTGGCTGTGCGGGATGCCGGCGTCGTGCCGCGTCTGTCGCTCGAGCTCGGCTTCGACCAGGTGAGCGAGGATGACCAGTGACTGCCAGTCCTCTCTCTGCTCCTGCAGCACCCGGGGCCTGGCCCGCCGTTCGTCCGACCAAGGCGTCGTGAGATCAGACAATCGGCCATCCACCTCTCCCGGCTTGCCAAGCGGCGAAGCCTTCGTCGTACATTGCACACCTAGTGAGTTGCAGGTTCAACTCCCTCGCCCGACGCGCCTGAGGGGAGGAGTCTAGTCATGCCAGCTCAGCTCGCCGGCAAGAGGTTCACAGGAGATCTTGGCAGTTGCAGCTGGGGGTGACCTGCGCGTCGGCACGCGAATGACCTACATGGTGGCCAGCGGTGATGAGGATGGCGACCGATGGTCACAGCGAGGCGGCCGACGTCGAGATCGTGGAGATCCGTCCGCAGACATACCTCGTTCTCCTGGCGTGAGGCCAGCGGTGCGACCGTTGTCCACGTCGAGGAGCTGGCCAACTCGACACTGCACTCGATCGTGACCCTCGACGGCCAGCGGTACCGGCTGGCCGGGAGCTTCTAGGCGGAGTCGGCGGCGCGCTGTGTTCCAGCGTGACGCCGGGCTTGCGAATCGTGCGACCTGCACGACGCCCTCGCCGACATTCCTTCGGATACGGCTTGGACACTGCAACATCCTTCCAGGCCGCCTCTCAGCAAAGCCAGGTCGGGTATCACCGAACTCCGCAGCAGTCCCGATGTCGCCGACCTGTCCGATCATCTTCGCGGCCAGCACCATGCCTGCCCAAGCCGGGCAATGACGTCAAGCTGGTGCGGGAGGCTGCCGGAGCGTCTCACATCTGGGCTCCGTTGTCCCTGACCTGCCGGTCGAGCCGCAGGTCGGCGGGATCGCCGGCGATGTCATGACGGCAGTTTGTCGACCCACACATAGGGCTGCCCCCCACACACGGCCGCCGGTCTGACATTTGTCATGCCGACTGGTGACAGGGCGGCACTGGTTCCCCGCCTGTCCACGAACAGGATTGAGGCATGCAAATCAACAGACACGAACACGTCATTGAGGTCACCGACCTGCGGCGTGTGTACGGGGGCGGGTTCGAGGCCGTGCGCGGAATCGACTTCTCCGTAAGCCGTGGCGAGGTCTTCGCGCTGCTCGGCACCAACGGCGCCGGCAAGACGTCCACGGTCGAACTGCTGGAGGGGCTCGCCGCTCCGGCCGGCGGCCGGGTGCGCGTCCTCGGGCACGACCCGTACACCGAGCGGGCCGCCGTACGCCCCCGCACCGGGGTCATGCTCCAGGAGGGCGGCTTCCCCTCCGAACTGACCGTCGCCGAGACCGCACGGATGTGGGCGGGGTGCGTGAGCGGGGCCCGCCCGCCGGCGGAAGTGCTGGGGCTGGTCGGGCTGACGTCGAAGACCGACACCCGCGTGAAGCAGCTCTCCGGCGGCCAGCGACGCCGCCTCGACCTGGCGCTCGCCCTGCTCGGCGACCCCGAGGTGCTCTTCCTCGACGAGCCCAGCACCGGACTGGACGCCGAAGGCCGCCACGACACCTGGGAGTTGGTGAGCGCGCTGCGCGACCGCGGTACGACCGTGCTGCTGACCACGCACTACCTGGAGGAGGCCGAGCACCTCGCCGACCGGCTCGCGATCATGCACGAGGGCCGAATCGCCGCCACCGGCACCCCGGCCGAGGTGACCGCCGCGCAGCCGTCCCATATCTCCTTCGAACTCCCCGCGGGCTACTTCGTGGCCGACCTGCCACCATTCGCCTCACTGGGCGTCAGCGACCACGAGGTCGACGGCCGGATGATCAAGCTGCGCACGCAGGAACTCCAACGCGCGGCCACCGGACTGCTGGTGTGGGCCGGACAGGCCGGAGTGGAACTGCGCCGCCTGGACGTGCGCTCGGCCTCCCTGGAGGAGGCCTTCCTGAGCATCGCCAAAAAGGTGTCCGCGAGGACGGCCGACGGAACGACGCCCGGGACGCAGAAGACGACGCAGGAGTACGCGGCATGAGCGCCACGACGACCAATGCCTCCACCACGCGCACCGTGACCTCTGCGGCGAGCACGCCGCGGACGCGCATGACCGCCCTCGCCCGCGCCGAGCTGACCCTGCTCGGCCGGAACAAGGGGGCCCTGGCCGCCGCGCTGTTCGTGCCGCTGGTGCTGCCGTTCAGCGTGCGGGCGGCGGCCAAGGAGATGGACCTCGCCGAGGCCGGACTGACCATCGGCACCCTCATGCTGCCCGCCGCGATCGGCTTCTCCCTGCTGTTCGCCGTCTACTCCGCCCTCGTCGGCGTCTTCGTCGTCCGGCGCGAGGAACTCGTCCTCAAACGGCTGCACACCGGCGAGCTGCGCGACGTGGAGATCCTCGCCGGATCCGCGACGCCGGCCCTGCTCAGCGCGCTCGTGCAGTCCCTGCTGCTCGCCGTGGGCTGCGCCGTGCTGCTCGACCTGTCCGCACCGTCCGCGATCCACCTGTCCGTTCTCGGTCTGCTGCTCGGTCTGGTGATGTGCGCCGCGCTCGCGGCGGGCACCGCGAGCTTCACCAGGACCAGTGATAACGCGCAGGTCACACCGCTGCCCTTCATGTTCGCTTCCATGCTCGGCTCCGGCATGTTCGTCCCGCTGGAGCTGCTCCCCGACCGGCTGGCCTCCGTCTGCGAACTGCTGCCGCTGACACCCGTCATCACTCTGGTGCGCGGCGGCTGGACCGGCGACCTGTCCGGAGCCGAGACGATGGGCGCCATGGCGACGGCGGTGGCCTGGACCGTCCTGGCGATGTTCGCTGTTCGGCGGTGGTTCCGGTGGGAACCGCGGCGCTGACGTTCGGACCGAGTGGGAACGGCGGATTCATGCCCAGGCCATGTAGATGGTGGCGGCTCAAGAGCACCCCGGAGAAGGTGGAGACGTACACCCGGTGGTCGTTCCACGTCTTCGGGGTGAGCGAGATCGCCGGCATCGGACTGGCGACCTACAGACAGACGAGTCCACGACTCGCGACCGTGCTGTCCCTGATGGTCGTCGTGCACGCCGTGGTGTGCATGGCGACCGCCTCACGGGCCCTGGACTGGACACTCGGACACCGTCCACAGCCGCTACGTCAGCTGTGGCTGCTCGGCGCCATCACCGCGGTCCTCGCGATCGTCGCCGTCGGCATCGCGGAGCACGGCCCCGCCGGCGAGAATGTCGAGAGCATGGCCCTCAGCGTGTTCGTGGGCCTACAGGGCTTCGGCGTCGGCGTGATCGCGCTCGGGGTGCATAACGACCGGCGGCGCGTCATCAGGCTGGTGAGCGGTTTCGCGGCGGGCGCGGGTGTCGTGTCGTTCGCCGTGGGCATGCCGTGGCTCGCCGCGCTGATCATCGCCTGTGTCCTGCTGTTGGCCGGAGCGTTCCTCGCCGTCACCGCGATGCTCTCCGTCTGGCTCCTCAACGTGGTCTTCACGCTCGACGAGGCCAAGGAGACCCGGGCCCGGCTCGCCGTCGCAGAGGAGCGGCTGCGGTTCGGCCGGGACCTGCACGACGTGATGGGACGGAACCTGGCGGTGATCGCCCTCAAGAGCGAACTGGCGGTCCAGCTGGCCCGGCGCGGGCGGCCCGAGGCGGTGGAGCAGGTGATCGAGGCGCAGCGCATCGCGCAAGAGTCGCAGCGGGAGGTCCGGGATGTCGTACGCGGCTATCGGGAGGCCGCCTTGGAGGTCGAACTGGCCGGCGCCCGCGGTGTGCTCTCGGCGGCCGGGATCGTCGCGGAGGTCACCGACGAGACGGAGGGACTGCCCTCCGCGGTGCAGTCGGCCCTCGGCTGGGTGGTGCGGGAGGCGACCACGAACGTGCTGCGGCACGGGGACGCGAAGAAGGTCGCCGTGACAGTGCTGATGTCGCAAGGGCGGGTAGTGCTGACGGTGGAGAACGACGGGGTCACACAGTGGCGGGACTCCTCGCCCGACGCGGACGCGCCCGCCGGGACCGGTGGCTCCGGGCTCGCGGGCCTGCGGGAGCGGCTGGCCGCGGTGGGCGGCACACTGGAGGCGGGAACCGTCGGCGAGGGCGTGTTCCGGCTGACGGCCGAGGTGCCGCTGCCGGCTGTCGGGGCGCGAGCCGCACTGAGGGTGGCGTCGTGACGGCTACCGTGCGCGTACTGCTCGCCAACGACGAGCACCTCATCCGCGGGGCGTTGGCGGCTCTGCTGTCCCTGGAAGAGGACCTGGTCGTGGTCGCCGAGGCGGCCACCGGTACGGAGGCGCTGGCGATGGCGCTGGCGCACGCGCCGGACGTCGCCGTCCTCGACCTCCAGATGCCCGGCGCCGACGGTGTCAAGGTCGCCACATCGCTGCGGGCCGAGCTGCCCGACTGCCAGGTACTGATCGTGACCAGTCACGGGCGCCCCGGGCATCTCAAGCGGGCGCTCGCGGCCGGGGTGCGCGGGTTCGTCCCCAAGACGGTCAGCGCCCAGCGGCTCGCCGAACTGATCCGCACGGTGCACGCCGGAAACCGGTACGTCGACCCCGAGTTGGCCGCCGACGCGATCTCCGCCGGGGACTCGCCGCTGACCGCGCGCGAGGCCGAGGTGCTGGAGCACGCCGCCGACGGGGCGCCCGTCACGGAGATCGCCGAACGCGCCGCGCTCGCCGAGGGGACCGTACGGAACTACCTGTCGTCGGCCGCGAGCAAGCTCGGCGCGGAGAACCGGCACGCGGCGGTGCGGCTCGCACGGGAGCGGGGTTGGCTATAAGGACATCGCCGCGACCGCGGGTCGTTGCACCGACGCCGCCTTCCGGGAACGAGTCCTCTCCGGCCCCCGCCGCTCGGCCCCGGCGCAATGCCGGTCGCCCGACTGCGGGCCGCTCGTAACGATGGCCTCACGCAGGCGAGGCCAGCATCTCCTGGAGGATGCGCTGCAGTTCGGTGCGGTCCTGTGGAGTGATCCTTGCCAGCCTGCGGTCGTACTCCGCGGCGAGGGCTGCAAGTGCACGATCCCGCGCCTCTACACCTTCAGCGGTCAGTGTGAGCTTGTGGCGCCGCAGGTCCGCGTCGTCGATCTCGCGCCGGATGAACCCTTTGGCGACGAGGTTGCGGACGTAGGTCGTCACGCTCGCCTTGGGCAGCAGCAGCGCCGCTGCGATCTCGGCCGGGTACGGCGATGCTTCCACCTCGGCCAGGACGAAGAATTCTTTCGTGTCCAGCCCGAGCTCGGCCAACTCCTGCGTACAGGCGTCCATCACGACACTCAGCAGCCGCTGATTCAGCGTCCACAGTTGCGCCCCGTCGGCCGACATGCGAGCCCCTCATCCAAGTGGTACGGTTTCGTATTAGTTCCAAACCGTACCAGCGACTGTTTCGTACTGGACGTCTACGGAGCAACAATCTCACGAAGGACGTCACCCATGCTTCAGCACATCACGATCCCGCGCGGACCGATCAAACTCGCAGCCGCCCTCCACCTGCCCGACAACGCCGCTCCGCTGCGCGCCGTGGTGCTTTCCACGCCCGGCAGCAGCGTGAAGGAGCAGATCGGCGCCACCTACGCATCCCGTCTCGCCGCCCACGGCATCGCGGCGCTCGTCTTCGACCCCGCTCACCAAGGACAGAGTGAAGGCGGACCCCGTGACCTCGAAGACCCCTACCGCCGCGGCGAGGACATCTCCTACGCCATCGACGCGCTCACCACGACCCCTGTCATCGACCCGCACCGCATCGGCGTCCTCGGCATCTGCGCCGGCGGCGGCTACGCCGTACACACCGCCCGCACGGACCACCGCATCAAGGCGATCGGCACGGTGGTCCCCGGCAACATTGGCACGTCGTTCCGCAGCTTCCAGCCCGACGGTCCGGCCACCGCGCTCGACACCCTCGCCGACGCGCGCATCGAAGAGGCCCGCTCCGGCGAGGTGACCCGTGTGAACTGGCTGCCCGACACCCTGGAGGACGCCGCGGCAGCCGGGCTGACCGACATCGACACCACCCAGGCCATCACCTACTACTGCACCGAGCGGGGCGGCAACAAGCACTCCACCAACCGCCGCCTCTCGCGCAGCGACTCCCTCCTGCTGGGCTACGACGCGTTCCACCTGGCCGATCAGCTCATGACCCAGCCACTGCAGGTCATCCTCGCCGGACGCATCGGCAACACCGGCTCCTACGAGGCGGGCATGCAGCTGTGGAAGCTGGCCCCCAACCCCGTCGACCTCATGGTGATCGACGGCGCCGGCCACTACGAAATGTACGACGAACCCGCATACGTCGACGCCGCCGTCGAACGGCTCACCAACTTCTATTTCAACAACCTGTAAACGTCCTGGTGTACGGACGTGTGATCTCCACGCTGGTCCCACTCAACGAAAGATCCCGTCGGGCAGGTTCGCGCTGTTTGCGATCAGCTGTCACCGGCCCGGAGGGATGTTGACGGAGTCTGCCAGGGATGTCATAGAGATTCTCGAAGCGTTCGAGCTGACCCGCTGCGCCTTCTCAGCCGCCCAGCTGGCCGGGTGCGATCCGAAGACCGTTCAGACGTACATCGACCTCCGTGAGGCCGGGCTCTCTCCCCAGGAGACGGCCCGCCGCCTGCGGATGATCGACCAATTCCCGCCGAAAATCGAGGAGTTGGTGGAACACTCCAAAGGGCGATTCGACCCGCAAGGCCACCGAGCGAGCCCGGCGCACGTTCCGCACCCGCCTGTCCGACGGGGAGAAGACCTGCCGCGAGAGGATGGCCACCTCGGCGGTCGCCCACGACGCCGACCCTGCCCCGCGCAAGGGCCCCAAGGCCCAGCAGAAGTGGCTCACCGCCTCGGTCCGCAACGACGCCGCCCAGGTCATCACCGCCGCGTTCGACCAGGCCGAAACCCGTGACCCGCAGCACCACCGCTACTGGTGGTCCTGGTCGACGGCGCCGCCCACCAGCTGGAACTGATCCAGTGAGCTCTTTCAGCTTTGCCGCTCCAGGGTGGGGACGGCGGCGGCGATTGACGACATTCGATTCGGGCTGCATCGGGACCTGCGGAAGATCCGCCACGACTTCAGCCGTGCGACGCCGCGCTCGACTGGTGCCCGTGCGGCTGACGGTGCGGCGGTTGACGGTCTGTTGGGTGGGCGTGAGATCACCGCCCGGCGGGCGTCTGAGGGCTGTCGTCACCCACGGGCCGGCTCCGATGTAGGCACGGTCGGCCAGGACCGGGATGCCCTGGCGTTCGCAGATCCGGATGATCCGGTGGGTGCGGGCCGCGGTCAGGTCGTGCGCGCGGCCGGGCAGGGCGGGTGAGATCCACAACAGTTCCCCGGCAGGGTCGGTCACCGCCTGCACGTACGCCCCGTGCCGACGGTGCTTGTGGGAGAAGTCGGCCCGGCTGACGCCGACCCGGTCGCCCTCCGCCAGGGTGCCGTCCAGCAGGACGTAGTCCGGGTCGGCCTCACGCAAGGCACGCAGCAGTCCGGGGGAACGGTCGGCGAGCAGGTCGACGGCGGCTGCCGCGTAGGCGTGGGCGGTGCCGACGGCGATACCGAAGCCGGCAGCGAGCTGGGCGAGGGTGTCGTGCCGGCGGAGGTACACCAGACCGACCAGAGCACGCTGGTGCGGTGGAAGCTTGCAGCGGCGGTCACCCTCACGGGTGACGATGAGCATCGTGACCCACTCGACGAGCTTGTGAGGCAGGTCGAGTGCGGCAGGATGGGCAACCAACAGGGCTCCTGCGCCGGTGGGTTGAGACTTCGAACACCTCCTCCAACGGCACGGGAGCCTTGTGCGTTGCGGGCACCGACGCCGTCATCCGATCAGTGGCCACGCTGAAAAGGCTCCCTACGTTGTTCTGCGGGAGGCGGTGAGCCCTTCGTATGGTTCACCCACCCAGGGACGCCGGGTGTGGTTGAAAAGGCTCTGCCGCTTGTGGCTCTCAGTGAGGTCTTTCAGCGTTGCCGCTCCAGAGTGAGGACAGCCGCGGAGATTGACGACATTCGATTCGGGCTGCACCGGGATCGGCGGAAGATGCGCC
>NZ_JBFALC010000135.1:0-10325 GCF_040656035.1 Streptomyces sp. NPDC050211 | reverse complement strand
GGGGTGGGTCGCGCGGCCCGGCGCGGTGGCTGAGGCGGGGTGTGTCGCGCGGCCCGGCGCTGACGGGGTGCCGCCTGCGCCCACCCGTGCCGCCCCAGGCGGCACGCATGCCCGCAGCTTGGGCGGGGCGGGACGGCAGCCGCAGCTGGGCGGAGGAAAAAGCCGTCGCCGTCTCCCTCAGCCCCCTGTTAGCGTCCCCCTATGAAGCGCGCCCAGCCGTCCTCCATGACGACGACGCCGGAGAGTGTCCCGGTGCGCTGACTGCTGATGTAGATCATCGAAGCCCCGGGGCGAGTGCTCCGGGGCTTTGGCTTGTGCCGACCGGTTCCTCGTCCCGCTATTGGAGGAGCCTGTTATGAACGATCACCGTCGACTCGGTCGTGGGCTGGAGTTGTTCGATACCGATCCGCTGATGGGGGCGGGGTTGCCGTACTGGCTGCCGGACGGGGCCGTGGTGCGGCATGAGTTGGAGGAGTACGTCCGGGAGGTGGAGCGGGAGGCCGGTTATCGGCATGTGTACTCGCCGGTGATCGGGAAGCGGGAGCTGTACGAGATCTCGGGGCACTGGGACCATTACAGCGACGGCATGTTTCCGCCCATGGAGATGGGGGCCGAGCAGGTCGTGCTGCGGCCGTCGCTCTGTCCGCATCATGCGCTCATCTATCGGTCCCGCTCGCACAGCTACCGCGAACTTCCCCTCCGGATCGCCGAGTTGGGCGGCATGTACCGCTCCGAGCTGTCCGGCGTCCTCGGCGGGCTCAGCAGGGTGCGGGCCATCCAGCTCAACGACGCGCATATCTTCTGCACCCTGGAGCAGTCCGTCGACGAGGCGCGTGCGGCCCTGGAGTTGATCGGGCGCGTGTATGCGGATCTGGGGATCCGGGCGGCGAGGTACCGGCTGTCGCTGCCCGGGGACGGTGGAAAGTATGTCGCCGATCCTGCGCTGTGGCGGCGGGCGACCGGACTGCTGGAGGAGGTTCTCGACGGGGCGGGAGTCGCTTACGACGCCGTCGAAGGCGAAGCCGCCTTTTACGGGCCCAAGATCGATGTGCAGGTCGTGGACTCGGCGGAGCGTGAGGCCACCCTCTCCACCGTGCAGATCGACTTCCACCAGCCCGAGCGGTTCGACCTGCACTACATCGGCCAGGACGGGGCCAAGCACCGGCCCGTCATGGTCCACCGCAGCGTCATCGGCAGTGTCGAGCGCGCCGTCGCCCACCTCATCGAGGTGCACGGCGGAGCCTTCCCGGCCTGGCTCGCGCCCGTGCAGCTCGCGGTTCTGCCGGTGTCGGAGGCGCAGGAGGAGCAGGCGCGGGAGGTCGTACGGCGGGCCGTGCGGCGCGGGCTGAGGGCCGAGCTGTACGGCCCCGGCGACGGCACCCTCGGCGCCCGTATCCGGGCGGCGCGGCTCGTGCCGTACCAGGCGGTGATCGGGGCGCGGGAGGCCGACGACGAGCTGGCGGCCGTACGGCTGCGGGACGGGCGGCGGCCGGGGGCGGTGCCTGTGGCGGGGTTGCTCGACCGGATCGCGGAGCAGGTCGGGGAGCGGGGCGCCGAACTGTGGGCCGCTGCGTAGGGTCGTGTCGAACAGTGTCTTACGACAGTGACTTACCCGGACGTGGAATGAGGAGCGCCGACGTGACCGGTCAGCCCATACCCGTGATCATCGACTGCGACACGGGTGTCGACGACGCCCTGGCCCTGCTGTTCGCCGTACGCCACCCGGGGATCGACCTGCGGGCGATCACCTGTGTGGCCGGGAACACCGACGTCGACGGCGTCGTACGGAACACGCTCACCGTGCTGGAGCAGGCGGGCGCACCCGAGATTCCCGTCGCGCGCGGTGCCGAGCGGCCGTTGATCGAAGGCGTGCGGACGGCACGGCATGTGCACGGGGAGGACGGGATGGCCGACCTCGGGCTGCCCGCGCCGAGCCGTACGGCGGTCGACGTGGATGCGGTGACGCTGCTGCGGCGGGAGATCCTTGCGTCGCCGCGGCGGGTGACGCTCGTTCCGACCGCGCCCCTCACGAATATCGCTCTGCTGTTGCGGACCCACCCGGAGGTCGTGCGCAACATCGAGCGGATCGTGTTCATGGGTGGCGCGGTGGCGACGGGGAATGCCACGCCGGTCGCGGAGTTCAACGTGTGGCACGACCCGGAGGCGGCGGCGATCCTGCTCACCGCGGGGGTGCCGATCACCATGTACGGGCTGGATGTGTTCAAGCGGGTGCTGGTGCCTGCGGCGGATGTGCAGCGGTTGCGGACGAGCGCGGAGGCGAGTCTTCGGCTGGCCGGGGAGCTGCTGGCTCACCGTGATCCGGCTGCGTCCGGGGACCCGACCCCTACGGGGGGTCTGGGAGACGCCGGTGCGGTGTGTGCGGTTGTTGATCCGGCCGGTATCCGTACGGAGTTGCTGCCTGTCGAGGTGAGCCTTGCTCCGGGGCTGGGGCGGGGGCAGACGATCGTCGACCGGCGTCCGCGTCCCGGTGAGGCCGAGATTCATGAGGGCACGCGTGAACAGCCCTTGGTGGATGTGGCGTTGGACGTCGATGTCGAGAGGTACGTGAAGTTGTACCTCTCGACCGTCGAGCGTTAGGTGGTTCGTCTTTGTCTGCGGGTTAGTTCGACGAGCGGCGGCGGCGTGTCAGTGCCACCATGCCTGCGCCGCCTGCCAGCAGCACCGTCGCGCCGATGGCGATCGGCATGGTTGCGCTGCTGCCGCCCGTCTCGGCGAGGTCGTCGTCGCCGCCGTTCGGGGTGGGGGCGGGGGGTGTTGACGACTCGGAGGCGGGCGGGGTGGAGGGGGTCTCGGACGGCGGCTCGGTCGGCGGGGGCGTCGTCTCCTCGGCCGGCGGGGTGGATTCGGCCGGAGGCGGCGTGGTCTCGGCCGGCGGGGTCGACTCGGCCGGGGGCTCGGACGGAACCGTCGTGCAGTCCTTCGTGCCGCCGTTCCACGCGGCGATCAGCTTGTCCTTGATGACCGGGCGGTCCGGGCCCTTGGGCAGGTCGCCGTGCTCGAAACCGTCGTTGGCGTCGAAGTCGCCGTCGTACTTGACCTTGCCGCGGTAGAGGTCGATCTGGGCGAAGCAGCCCGCGTCCGGTACCGCGATGTCGAGGGTGTCGGTCTGGCCGGGCTTGACGGTCACGGTGTCGAAGTCGACGAAGACCTGCTCGCCGGAGGTGGCGAAGGTGGGGCCGTGGGCGATGTAGGAGGCGAGGGAGGCGGTGCAGGTGGTGGCGTCGCCGGCGGTGCGGACGGAGACGTGCACCTTGCCGTCGTCGGTGGGCCGGAGGTTGACGTCGTCGACCTTGACCGAGTCGAAGAAGTTGGCGCCGTCGAGCGAGAACTGGCAGCGGTCGGTTCCGGTTTCCGTGCCCGCGCCGGTGCCGGGCTGGTAGGCGCCGCCGGACTTCCAGCCCTCGCCGCCGGGCGTGCCGGTGGCCCAGGCGCCGGAGGCGGAGGCGACGGTGGCGGCGCAGAGGGCGAGTGACGCGGCGCCTGTGGTCAGGAGGCGGCGCGCGGTGACACGTCTCGCTATGGACATGCGGATCCCCATCTTGGCGTGAGCAGAGAACCCGGGCACGGCACCGTGGAGGGCAGCGCGATGCTGCCGGGCACGCCGAGCCGGGTGGAATGGTCGTAGAGAAAAGCGAAAAAACACCGGGCCCATCGGTCACATGGGCCACAGCGAGGACCATGCTCGTCGTGCCGTTGAAACCTGTCAACCTGCGGAGATGGATAGGAAGTTCAGGCGTCATCACATTTCCGTCACACGGGGAATGCTTCAGTCCGCTCCCCACACAACCGCCCGGTGGTTCACTTTTCCGGCGATCTGGACAGGGTTCTGTCTGTCGCACCACCGCACAGCGTGACCGCACCGCAGAGGAGACCGCGTGCCCGACCTCTCGTCCCGCGACCCCAACTGGTGGCGTCAGGCCGTCATCTACCAGGTCTATCCGCGCAGCTTCGCCGACGCAGACGGCGACGGGCTCGGGGACCTGAAGGGCCTCACCCAGCGCCTGAACCACCTCGCCGCCCTGGGCGTCGACGCCCTGTGGCTGAGCCCCTTCTACCCCTCCGAACTCGCCGACGGCGGCTATGACGTCGGCGACTACCGCGACGTCGACCCACGCCTCGGCACGCTCGACGACTTCGACGCCATGGTCGAGGAGGCGCATCGCCTCGGCCTGAAGGTGATGGTCGACATTGTCCCGAACCACACCTCGCATCAGCACGTCTGGTTCCAGGAGGCCCTGCGCGCGGGGCCGGGATCAGCGGCCCGTGACCGGTATGTCTTCCGCGACGGCCACGGTGCGAACGGCGAACTCCCGCCCACCGACTGGCAGTCCGTCTTCGGCGGCAGCGCATGGCGGCGCCTTCCTGACGGGCAGTGGTATCTGCACCTGTTCACTCCCGAGCAGCCCGACCTCAACTGGGACAACGAAGAGGTCCGCGCCGACTTCCGCACCACCCTGCGCTTCTGGTCGGACCGAGGCGTCGACGGTTTCCGCGTGGACGTCGCCCACGCCCTGGCCAAGGACCTGAGCGAGCCGCTGCGCGACCTCGGCGCCCCCGAACTCAGCGCCGAGGACGCCCTCCCCCACTTCGCCCCCGGCACCCACCCCTTCTACGACCGCGACGAGGTCCACGAGATCTACCGCGACTGGCGCAAGATCCTCGACGCCTACATTCCGCCGCGTATGGCGGTCGCCGAGGCCTGGGTCCCGGGCGCCCGCCGCGCCCGGTACGCCCGCCCCGACGAACTCGGCCAGGCCTTCAACTTCGAGTATCTGCAGGCTGGTTGGGACGCCGGTGAGCTGAAGCAGGTCATCAGCGACTCCCTCGCCACCGCCCGTGCCGCCGGCGCCTCCGCCACCTGGGTGCTGTCCAACCACGACGTCGTCCGCCACGCCTCCCGCCTGATGCTCCCGCCCGGCACCGACCCGGACGCCTGGCTCCTGTCCGACGGCACCGCCCCCGTCGTCGACGAGTCGGCGGGACTGCGGCGCGCCCGGGCGGCCACGCTGCTGATGCTGGCGCTGCCCGGATCGTCGTACGTCTACCAGGGCGAGGAACTCGGTCTGCCCGAGGTCGCCGACCTGCCCGCCGAGGTGCTCCAGGACCCGATCTGGGAGCAGACCGGCCACACGTCGAAGGGGCGCGACGGCTGCCGGGTGCCGCTGCCGTGGACGACGAGCGGTCCTTCGTACGGCTTCGGGGCGGGGGCCGCGTGGCTGCCGCAGCCGGCGAGTTTCGCGTCGTACGCCGTCGAGGCCCAGGACGGTGTCGAGGGCTCGACGCTGGAGCTGTACCGCCGGGCCCTGCGGCTGCGCCGCAAGCTGCTGGAGGGAGAGGAGCTGACCTGGGTGGCCGACACCCCGCCCGGCGTGCTGGCCTTCGCGCGCGGGGACGGCTGGCGGTGTGTCGCCAACCTGTCGGACACGGCGATCGCGTTGCCGCCGGGAGAGGTGCGGCTGAGTAGTGCGCCGATCGAGGACGGGCGGATCGGGCCGGATACGACGGTCTGGCTGGCGTAGCCCGGGACGGGGGTCGCGGGGGCATGTGCGGCGCCGTTGTGGCTGGTCGCGCAGTTCCCCGTGCCCCTACGGGGCGCTCCAGCACCGCCTGGCGTTTCAGGGCCCGGTACAGGTCGCCCAAGCAGGTCAGGCCGGCGGTTCGGCAGCGCCCCAGAGGGGCGCGGGGCTGTATCTATATGCGGCTCCGCCGCGTGGGCGCGACCAGCCACGAAGCCGCCGCGGACGACCGACAACCCATCACGGCACCACCGACGGAGTCACACGTGGCCTATGCCGCCGCTTCCGAAGCCGCCGCTGGAGCCGGGGAGCCAGCGTTTGCGGTGTTGGTCCTTTCCTCGCTTGGTGCGTGCGTGGTGGAGCTCGTACGGCATGAGCCGTTCCCGCTCCGACTGGGGGACCTCGTCCGGTTCCCGTATCTCCCGGATCTCGTGGACCGGGCCCGTTACGGGGAGGTGGGGCTGTTCCTCCGGGCTAGGCCGTGGGGGTTCCTGGTCCCTGACCCGCATGCCGAGCCGCACGGCCCAGATCAGTGCACCGGCGATGAACAGTCCTCCGGCGAAGGCGGCTATCACGTTCAGTACGTCACTCGCCGTGGCTGCTACCTCAAACGCTGCCGTACTCATGACCCCATTATCGCCCTGTTGGCCCGAATGCGGGTCTTCGAGCCGAAGGGTTACCTGGAGTACAGCAGCGTCCCGAATCCCAGCTGGTCGAAGCCGCCGCTGTTCGGGCCGTAGTCCCCGCCGCCGCCCTCGGCACGCACCTTCTCCGCCATGGCGGTGATGTACGGGACGGACAGGCGCCGGCGCTTGGCGTAGTGGTTGTGCACCAGCTCCCACACGGGCCGGATCTGGCCACGGCCCGGGGCGGAGACGACGGTCTGCTCGCGGTGGGCACCCCGGCCGGTGCCGGTGCGCCAGGCGTACTTTGTGAAGGGCACGTCCCCGCCGAGGTTGTACTTGGCGGCGTACTGGGCGCCCTTCATGAAGCGGTTGTCGTCGTACCCGTACAGGTCGACTCCCTGGTTCCACGCCATCTCGCAGACGGCACCCATCAGGCCGATGCCCATGACGGTGTGGCCCTGGTCGCGCCCCGCCTCCTGCCACTGGCCGAGGCCGTCGGCGTGCAGGAACGGTACGGCGTTCTTGATGGAGCCGTTTCCGGCGCCGTTCTTGAAGTACTCGACCGCCCGCTGGAACTTGGCGGTGTCGTCGCAGAGGATGCCGATGGCCATGATGGAGGCCATGTTGCACAGGTCCCAGTTGGCCCAGTAGTTCTGGATGTTGGCGTCGTTGTGACGGGTGAGGAAGTCCTCGCTCATCGGGTGGAAGACAGTGAGCAGCATCTTCTGGAACCGGGCGAGGTCGAAGCCGGGGTAGTCGCGCATCAGCTCGGCGGCGTTGGCGAACTGATAGCCGTAGATTCCGGCGGCGAGGAACCGGTCGGCGTTGCCGGTCAGCGTCTTGAGCGTGCCGGACCAGGCGTTGAGGATGTCGCGTGCCGTGTCGCCGTGCTCCTTCGTACCGGCGATCTTCCAACGCAGCGCGTTCTGGTAGGCGGCGTGCACATCGCGGTAGAGCTGCGGGTAGTTCTGTCCGGCGCCGCCCCGGATGACCGTGGCGGTGGCGCGCGGCTTCCAGGTGCTCTGCGCGTGCGGGTTGGCAACCAGCCGCTGCCAGCCGGCCGTCCAGGGACGGGTCCCGGCCTGCACCCGGACCTTGGCACGGTTGAGTTCGCCGTACGAGTGCAGCATGCCGGGGTGCTGGAACGTCCGCTTGGCGGCCGTCCCGCCGGTGCCGGTGCCGGTGCCGGTGCCGGTCTCCGCGGCGCCGGCGCCGTCTTCGCCGTACACGGTGGCCGTGATGCCGCCGGCCGCTCCGGCGACGGCGAGGCCACCGGTGATCTGCAGCATGCCGCGGCGGCTGAAACGGTGCTTGTTGGTCTGGGCCATGGGTGAGGGTCACTCCTGCCGTGGATAAAAGGACGCGCTCGTGCAGGAGACGGCTCAGCCGCCCGGGGATAACAATTTCCGCCACCCGAGCCCATGTACGCGTACGGCTGTCCTAGCCGGCTGTGCGGCCCCGTCGGTATGCCGCCCAGCCCGCGCCCAGCAGGGCGGCCGCGAGGGCGGCGGCGGTCAGGACCGTGACGCCGGTGGAGGCGAGGCTGCCGCCTGACGGTGAGGTGGCCGTACCGCCGGTGGAGCCCGTCCCGCCGGTCGTGGACGTGCCGCCGGAGGCGGAGCCGCCCGTCGAACCCGACCCGCCCGTGTCGCCGTCGTCCGTGTCCACCGGGTCCTGGCCGACGAAGCTGACCGGGACCTTCACGTCCTGTGAGCGGTCGCCGGACAGGGTGTGGTCGGCGCGGGTCGCGAGGACGCAGGTCGCCTTGAAGCAGTCGGTGTACTCGTCCTTCGCGTCGACCGTCAGCTCCACCTCGAAGGTGCCACCGTCGCCGTACGGGATCGCCAGGTCCTCGCCGTAGTCCGGCGGATCGGAGGAGATCCAGGCGGAGGAGTGCGAGGTGCCGGACATGTCGACGCCGCCGATGCAGGGGGTGGGGAGTTCGCCGGCGCCGTTGTCGACGCACAGGGCGACGTAGATGCCCTTGCCGGTGTCGTAGCCGGAGCCGGTGATCTTCAGGGTCTGGCCCTCGGTGGCGAGGTTGTTGACCGGGGTGACGGTGAGCTTCTGGCCCTCGGGGCCGGTGCCGGTCTTCGTGCCGGAGGGGTCCTGCTCCTCGCTGCCGTCGCCGCCGCCGTCATCGCCGTCCGACGGCTCCTTGACGGTGAGCGTCACCGGCGTCGTGCGGGTGGTGCCCGCCGTGTTGGTGAACTCCGCCCGGTACCGGTAGCCGTCCTGCGACGCCTTCGCGGTGAAGGTGTACGCGTTCCGCGTCGCGCCCTCGACCGCGGTCCAGGTCTGGCCGCCGTCGGGGCTGACCTGCCAGCGCACGGCCGGCTCGGGAGTGCCCTCGGCCGCCGCGACGAAGGTGACCTCGTCGCCGGGGTCCACGGTCTGGTCGGTCGGGGACTGGGTGACCTTCGGGGAGACGCGGACGTCAAACTTCAGGACCTTGCTCTCGGCCTGGGCGGTGACATAGACCGACGTGGCGCCCGGGGCCACGGCCACCGCGGCGCCGGTGCCCGCCAGGCTGCCCGGAAGGGCGAGCGGCGCGGCGGCCTGCCCGAAGGTGGTGCTGTCGTACGTCTCCAGTGAGCCGGTGCTGTCCGAGCCCTCAGCGGCGGTGTCCTCACGCAGGACGAAGGCGCGGTGCGTGGCCTTGTCGAAGCCCGCCGCCTTCGCCCGGTCCTTGCCCGCCAGCGTGGTCAGGAGCTTGGCGTCCTTGTCGTAGACCAGGACGTCGTCCCCGACGCCGACCCAGACGTTGCCCGTGTCCGGGTCCGGTTCGATGAAGGTGAGGAAGCCCTCGGGGAGTTGGGCGGTGGCGGTCACCGTGAAGGAACGGGTGTCGATGCGGCTCAGCTTGCCGTTGTCGTAGCCGGACCAGGCGGCGGCGTGTGCGGTGTCGACGCCGAGCTTGCTGCCGCCGTCGAGGGTGAGCGTGCGCTGCACGGCGCCCGTGGCGTACTCGATCTCGGACACGGTGGCGCCCTGCTGGACCAGGACCGTCGATGCCTGGGTGCCCGGGCCGGTGGCCGTGACCGAGGCGCCGGTCAGCCAGACGCCCGGGGCGACCGTGTCGCCGTCCTTGGCGGCGCCCAGGCCGCGCAGTGGGTAGTGGAAGACGACGCCGTCACCGGCGAGCGGGACGGTGATCTCCTTGGCCACGCGGGGGGCCAGGGCGCCGGTGGAGCCGGGGGCCTGCGCGACATGGCTGAGCAGCTTGCCGTCGGCGGCGTCCAGCGCGTACAGGCCCTGCTCGGCGACATCGGCGGTGTCCGGGATGTTCTCCGAACCGACGTACAGCTTCCCGGAGTCGGGGTGCAGGAGGAGGTCCACCGGGCGTCCGGCGGTGGTGAACTCGGCGGTCTTCACATAGCTGACGGTGCCGGGCGGTACGTCCACCCCGTCGCCGCCGCCTCCGCCGGGGTCCTGGCCCTCGAAGGCGACCGGGATACGGACGTCCTGGGACCGGTCGCCGCTGCCCCGGTGGTCGACGCGGGTGATGACCGAGCAGGTGACCTGGGTGCAGTCGAGCCCGCCATCCTTGGCCTTGACTGCGATCTCGACGTCGAAGGTGCCGCCCGCGCCCCATGTCACGGCGAGATCGCCGGCGTACTCGTCGCCCTCGGGCACGATCCACTTCGACGACTCGCCGCCCCCGGTCATGTCGGCGCCGCCGAGGCACGGGGTGGGGATGCGGTTGTCGCCGTTGTCCTTGCACAGGGCGACATAGATGGCCTTGGTCGCGTCGTAGCCCTCGCCGGTGACGCGGAGGGTCTCGCCGTCGGGGTCGAGGTTCGCGGAGGCGGAGACCGTGAGCTTCTGGCCGTTCTTGCCGAGGGCCGTCTTCGGGGTGTCGGCGGCTTGCGCGGTGGAGCCGACGCCGACCATGACCGAGGCGGCCACGAGCGCGACGGCGCCGAGCAGCGCCGCCGGGCGTCTGCGGCGCGGGCGTGGCATGTCAACTGCCGTGGAAAACATGGGCTTCCTCATCGGTGGGTCGGCTCGGCGGCGGAGGGGGGCGGGGTGGGGTGGTGGTGGGGGGCGGGGTGTGGGGGGGGCGGCCCCCACCCCCCAAGGCGGTTAAAGGAAAGGCCTGGGGGGGGGGCCGAAGAAAAAAAAAGGCAAGAGGGGGCGGAGGGTAAAAAGGGATTGAGGT
>NZ_JBFALC010000134.1:0-10368 GCF_040656035.1 Streptomyces sp. NPDC050211 | reverse complement strand
CCTTCGCGCTGGGCCTGGAGGGCCCGGCGGTGACCGTCGACACGGCCTGCTCCTCCTCCCTGGTCGCCCTCCACCTGGCCGCCCAGTCCCTGCGGGCGGGGGAGTGCGACCTGGCGCTGGCCGGCGGCGTCACCGTCATGGCCACCCCCACCACCTTCGTGGAGTTCTCGCAGCAGCGCGGGCTGGCCGCGGACGGCCGCTGCAAGGCCTTTGCGGAGTCGGCGGACGGCACCGGTTGGGCCGAGGGTGTGGGTGTGCTGTTGGTGGAGCGGCTGTCGGATGCGGTGCGGCGGGGGCATCGTGTGCTGGCGGTGGTGCGGGGTTCGGCGGTGAATCAGGACGGTGCGTCGAACGGGTTGACGGCGCCGAACGGGCCGTCGCAGCAGCGGGTGATCCGTGCGGCGCTCGCGCAGGCCGGGCTTTCGGCTGCGGATGTGGATGCGGTGGAGGCGCATGGGACGGGGACGCGGCTGGGTGATCCGATCGAGGCGCAGGCGCTGCTGGCGACATACGGCCAGGAGCGTGAACGGCCGTTGTGGCTGGGGTCGTTGAAGTCGAACATCGGGCATGCGCAGGCGGCGGCCGGTGTGGGTGGGGTCATCAAGATGGTGATGGCGCTGCGGGCGGGGGTGCTGCCCAAGACCCTCCACGTTGATGCCCCCTCGTCCGAGGTGGACTGGTCCTCGGGTGCGGTCGAGCTGCTGACCGAGCAGCGTGTGTGGCCGGAGGTCGGGCGTCCTCGTCGGGCGGGTGTGTCGTCGTTCGGGGTGAGCGGGACGAACGCGCACGTGATCCTGGAACAGGCCCCGGTGCGGGAGGAGACAGCGGAGGAAACGACGCGGGATCTGCCCGTCGTCCCCCTCGTCCTCACCGCCAAGTCGGAGACCGCCCTGCACGGCCAGCACGCCCGGCTCACCGCGCTCCTGGACCGCGACACCCAACTCCGGCCGCTGGACGTCGCCTTCAGCCTCGCAACCGGCCGCTCGATGCTGGAACACCGCTCGGTGGCGCTCGGCCAGACACAGGTGGAAGGCGTTGCCTCCGCCCCCGGCCGGACGGTGCTCGTGTTTCCGGGGCAGGGGACGCAGTGGGCCGGGATGGGGGCCGGACTGCTGGAGTCCTCCCCGGTGTTCGCGGCGCGGCTGCGCCAGTGCGCCGACGCCCTTGCTCCGTACGTCGACTTCGATGTGGTCGAAGTCGTGCGTGAGGGGCGGGAGTTGGACCGGGTGGAGGTGGTCCAGCCGGTCACTTGGGCGGTGATGGTGTCCCTGGCCGAGCTGTGGCGCTCGCTGGGCGTGGTGCCGGATGCGGTGGTGGGGCATTCGCAGGGCGAGATCGCCGCGGCGGCCGTGTCGGGTGCGCTGTCGTTGGAGGATGCGGCCCGGGTGGTCGCGCTGCGGGCGGCGGTGATCGGGCGGGAGCTGGCCGGGCTGGGCGGCATGGCCTCCATCCCGCTGCCCGTGGCCGAGGTGGAGGAGCGGCTTCAGGCGTGCACCGGTCTGGGTGTTGCGGCCGTCAACGGCCCCTCCAGCACGGTCGTATCGGGGGATGCGGACGCGATCGTGGCGTTCGTGGCCGCCGCGCAGGAGGAGGGCATAAGGGCCCGCCAGGTCCCGGTCGACTACGCCTCCCACTCCGCCCACGTGGAACGCATCGAAGCCGAACTTCTGGACGTGCTGGCCCCGGTCACCCCGCTGCGTCCGCGGATCCCGTTCCATTCCACGGTCACCGGTGAGCTCGAAGATGCCCTGGATGCCGGGTACTGGTATCGCAACCTGCGCCACCCGGTCCGCTTCGAGGACACCGTACGCAGCCTCCTCCAGGACGGCTTCGGCACCTTCGTCGAGTCCAGCGCCCACCCCGTGCTGACGATAGGCATCGAGGAGACCGCCGAGGACGCGCTGGTCACCGGCACCCTGCGCCGCGGCGACGGCGGCCTGGAGCGGTTCCTGACCTCCGCCGCCGAACTCTTCGTCCGCGGCACCGACATCGACTGGGCGGCTCTCTTCGACGGCACCGGAGCCCGTCAAGTCGACCTGCCCACCTACGCCTTCCAGCGCCGCCCCTACTGGCTGTCCGCCACGGACACCGACACGCCGACCGCGCCCCCCGCGCCCGGCACCGAGGAGACCCTGCTCAGCCGCGCACTGCGGGGCCGCTCCGCCGACGAGCAACTCGACCACGTACTCGACCTGGTACGGGTCCACGCCGCCGCCGTGGCCGACCGCCCCTCCGCCGACTCGATCACCCCCGGCCACACCTTCAAAGAGCAGGGCTTCGAGTCCGTCGACGGCATCGAACTGCGCAACCGGCTGCGCTCCGCGACCGGACTACGGCTGCCCACCACCCTCATCTTCGACCACCCCACCCCCCTCGCCGTCGCCCGGCTGATCCGCGACGCCGCCGTCGAGGAGGCCGCCACCACGCCCGCCCCGGCCCACCCCGAACAGCCGGCCCCCGACCAGGACGACGCCATCGCGATCGTCGGCATGGCGTGCCGTTTCCCCGGCGGGGTCAGTTCCCCGGAGGGGCTGTGGGAGCTGGTCATGTCGGGGACGGACGCGGTCTCGCCGTTCCCCGGGGACCGCGGCTGGGACGTGGAGGGGCTGTTCGACCCGGAGCCGGGCCGGGTGGGCCGGTCGTATGTCCGGGAGGGCGGATTCCTGCATGGGGCGGGGGAGTTCGACGCCGGCTTCTTCGGTATCTCGCCGCGTGAGGCGGTGGCGATGGACCCGCAGCAGCGGCTGCTGCTGGAGACCTCCTGGGAGGCGCTGGAGCGGGCCGGGGTTCCGGCGACCTCGCTGCGCGGCTCCCGCACCGGCGTCTTCGTCGGCGCCATGTCCCAGGAGTACGGCCCCCGGCTGCACGAATCCGGCCAGGGCTACGAGGGCTACCTCCTCACCGGCACCACGGCGAGCGTCCTGTCCGGCCGCATCTCCTTCGCGCTGGGCCTGGAGGGCCCGGCGGTGACCGTCGACACGGCCTGCTCCTCCTCCCTGGTCGCCCTCCACCTGGCCGCCCAGTCCCTGCGGTCGGGGGAGTGCGACCTCGCCCTCGCCGGAGCCGCCGCCGTGATGGCGAGCCCCGGCATGTTCGTGGAGTTCTCGCAGCAGCGCGGGCTGGCCGCGGACGGCCGCTGCAAGGCCTTTGCGGAGTCGGCGGATGGCACGGGGTGGGCTGAGGGTGTGGGTGTGCTGTTGGTGGAGCGGCTGTCGGATGCGGTGCGGCGGGGGCATCGTGTGCTGGCGGTGGTGCGGGGTTCGGCGGTGAATCAGGACGGTGCGTCGAACGGGTTGACTGCGCCGAACGGGCCGTCGCAGCAGCGGGTGATCCGTGCGGCGCTCGCGCAGGCCGGGCTTTCGGCTGCGGATGTGGATGCGGTGGAGGCGCATGGGACGGGGACGCGGCTGGGTGATCCGATCGAGGCGCAGGCGCTGCTGGCGACATACGGCCAGGGTCGTGAGCGGCCGTTGTGGCTGGGGTCGTTGAAGTCGAACATCGGGCATGCGCAGGCGGCGGCCGGGGTGGGTGGGGTCATCAAGATGGTGATGGCGCTGCGGGCGGGGGTGCTGCCCAAGACCCTCCACGTCGATGCCCCCTCCTCCGAGGTGGACTGGTCCTCGGGCGCGGTCGAGCTGCTGACCGAGCAGCGTGTGTGGCCGGAGGTCGGGCGTCCTCGTCGGGCGGGTGTGTCGTCGTTCGGGGTGAGCGGGACGAACGCGCACGTGATCCTGGAACAGGCCCCGGTGCGGGAGGAGACAGCGGAGGAAACGACGCGGGATCTGCCCGTCGTCCCCCTCGTCCTCACCGCCAAGTCGGAGACCGCCCTGCACGAGCAGGCCGCGCGCATACGGGAACACCGCGAACCCCGGCTGCTGGACGTGGGCTTCAGCCTGGCGTCCTCGCGGTCGGTGTTCGAGCACCGGCGGGTGGTGCTCGGCGATGACGTCGTCGAGGGCGTTGCGGCTCCGGTCGGCCGGCGGGTGCTGGTGTTTCCGGGGCAGGGGACGCAGTGGGCCGGGATGGGGGCGGGGCTGCTGGAGTCGGCGCCGGTGTTCGCGGCGCGGCTGCGCCAGTGCGCCGACGCGCTCGCCCCCTTCGTCGACTTCGATGTGGTCGAAGTCGTGCGTGAGGGGCGGGAGTTGGATCGGGTGGAGGTGGTCCAGCCGGTCACTTGGGCGGTGATGGTGTCCCTGGCCGAGCTGTGGCGTTCGCTGGGCGTGGTGCCGGATGCGGTGGTGGGGCATTCGCAGGGTGAGATCGCCGCCGCCGCTGTCTCCGGTGCGCTGTCGTTGGAGGATGCGGCCCGGGTGGTGGCCCTCAGGGCTGGGGTGATTGGGCGGGAGCTGGCCGGGCTGGGCGGCATGGCCTCCATCCCGCTGCCCGTGTCCCAGGTCGAGGAGCGGCTTCAGGCGTGGACCGGCCGTCTCGGGATCGCCGCCGTCAACGGCCCCTCGGCCACCGTGATCGCCGGTGACGCGGACGCGATCGTCGACTTCGTGGAGGCCGCGCGGCAGGACGGCATAAGGGCTCGTCAGGTCCCGGTCGACTACGCCTCCCACTCCGCGCACGTGGAGCGCATCGAGGCCGAACTCCTGGACGTTCTGGCTCCGATCGCCCCGCTGCGTCCGCGGATCCCGTTCCATTCCACGGTCACCGGTGAGCTCGAAGACACCCTGGACGCCGCCTACTGGTATCGCAACCTGCGCCACCCGGTCCGCTTCGAGCACACCGTACGAAAGCTCGTCGACAGCGGCTTCGGCACCTTCGTCGAGTCCAGCGCCCACCCGGTGCTGACCATGGGCATCGAGGAGACTGCCGAGGACGCGCTCGTCACCGGCACCCTGCGCCGCGACCAGGGCGGCCTGGACCGGTTCCTGACCTCCGCCGCCCACCTGTTCGTGCACGGCACCGACATCGACTGGGCGGCCCTCTTCGACGGCACCGGAGCCCGCCAAGTCGACCTGCCCACCTACCCCTTCCAACGCGAGCACTACTGGCACGAGCCCCCGGCCCCCGCCGCCCTCACCCCCACCGGCACGGACACCGACACCTGGCGCTACCGGACCGCGTGGAAGGGCCTGGCCGAGAGCGGCACCCCGGTCCTCGACGGCCGCTGGCTCCTCGTCGTCCCGGACACCGGCGCGGACGAGGGCACCGTCGATGCCGTGGAGGCCGCGCTGACCGGTCACGGCGCCCGCACCGAGCGCCTGACCCTCGACGCGGCCCACGCCAGCCGCGAAACGCTGGCCGCGCGGCTGGCGTCGTACGAGAACCTCACCGGCATCCTCTCCCTCCTCGCGCTCGACCGCGCCCCGGAGGCCGTTCTCGCGAGCCTGGCTCTGGTGCAGGCCGCCGGTGACGCCGAGGTCGCTCCGGCGCGTGTCTGGGCGCTGACCCGCCAGGCGGTATCCGTCGCTCCGGGTGAGGTGCCCGACGACATCGGGGCGCAGATCTGGGCCGTCGGCCGGGTCGCCGCGCTGGAACTGCCGTCCCTGTGGGGCGGGTTGGTCGACCTGCCCGCCGAACCCGGCCGGCGGGTCCTGGAGCGCGCCGTCGCCGCCCTGGCCGGGACGGCGGGGGAGGACCAGATCGCCGTACGGGACTCCGGCCTCTACGGCCGCCGGGTCGTGCGGGCGGCCGGCGGGGCCCCTGCGTCCGGCTCCCGGTGGAGCGCCCACGGCACGGTCCTGGTCACCGGGGGCACCGGCGCCCTGGGCGCCCGGGTCGCCCGGTGGGCCGTACGGCAGGGTGCCCGGCATCTCGTCCTGGCCGGGCGGCGCGGCACCGACGCGCCGGGCGCGGCCGAACTGGCCGCGGAACTGCGGGAGTCGGGTGCCGAGGTGAGCGTCGTCGCCTGTGACGTCGCCGACCGGGACGCGCTCGCCGCGCTCCTTGCCGCGCACCCGCCGACCGCCGTCTTCCACACCGCCGGCGTGCTCCACGACGGCGTGCTCGGCACGGTCCGTGCCGCCGACGTCCGCGCGGTGCGTGCCCCGAAGGCCGACGCCGCGCACCATCTGCACGAACTGACCGCCGGCCTGGACCTGTCCGCGTTCGTGCTCTTCTCCTCCGTCACCGGCACCTGGGGCAACGGCGGCCAGGCCGCCTACGCCGCCGCCAACGCCTCGCTCGACGTGCTCGCCGAAACCCGGCGTGCCGCGGGCCTGCCCGCCACCTCCGTGGCCTGGGGCCTGTGGGGCGGCGCCGGCATGGCCGAAGGCGCCGGCGAGGAGAGCCTGGGCCGCCGCGGCATCCGCGCCATGGACCCCGACCGGGGCATCGAGGCCCTGCACCGGGCGCTCGACCTCGATGACACCTGCGTCACCGTCGTCGACCTCGACTGGGCCCACTTCGCGCCGCGCACCGCCGCGCTGCGCCCCGGCCCGCTCTTCGAGACGGTGCCCGAGGCCCGCCGCGCCCTGGCCGCCGTACGGCAGCAGGCCGCCGCCGCGCCCGACGACGCACTGGTCGCACAGCACGCCGCCCTGCCCGCCGTCGAACGCACCCGCCGCCTCGTCGAGCTGGTGCGCGGCGAGGCGGCCGCGGTGCTGCGGCACCCCACCACCGACGCCGTCCGCGCCGACCGCGCCTTCAAGGACGCCGGCTTCGACTCGCTGACCTCCCTCGAACTGCGCAACCGGCTGGGCACGGCCACCGGCCTGACCCTGCCCGCCACCGTCGTCTTCGACCGGCCCAACCCGGCCGCGCTCGCCGCCTACCTGCTGGACCGGCTCCTCGGCGAGCACGAGAGCCCGGCCCCGGCGCCCGCCACCCGCGACAGCGCCGACGACGTGGATCCGGTCGTCATCGTCTCCATGGCCTGCCGCTACCCCGGCGAGGCCGACACGCCCGAGGCGCTGTGGGACCTCGTCATGGCCGGACGCGACGCCATCGGCGCCGCACCGCTCGACCGCGGCTGGAACCTGGACGAGGTCTACGACCCCGACCCGGACAACGGGCGACGCGGCACGACCTACGTCCGCGAGGGCGGGTTCCTGCACGAGGCGGCGGAGTTCGACGCCGAGTTCTTCGGCATCAGCCCGCGCGAGGCGCTCGCCATGGACCCGCAGCAGCGGCTGCTCCTGGAGACCGCCTGGGAGGCCCTGGAACGCGCGGGCATCGACCCGCGCTCCGTCCGCGGCAGCCGCACCGGCGTGTACGCGGGCCTCACGCACCAGGAGTACGCCTCCCGGCTGCACGAGGCCGACGAGGAGCACGAGGGCTATCTGCTCACCGGCAAGTCCGCCAGCGTCGTCTCCGGGCGCATCTCCTACGTGCTGGGCCTGGAAGGCCCCTCGGTCTCCATCGACACGGCCTGCTCGTCCTCGCTGGTCGCCCTGCATCTGGCCGCCCAGGCGGTGCGGGCGGGGGAGTGCGACCTGGCGCTGGCCGGCGGGGTCACCGTGATGGCCGCACCCGGCCTGTTCGTGGAGTTCTCCCGGCAGCGCGGGCTGGCCGCCGACGCCCGCAGCAAGGCCTTCTCCGACGCCGCCGACGGCACCAGTTGGGGCGAGGGCGCGGGCATGGTCCTCATCGAGCGGCTCTCCGACGCCGTCCGCCGGGGACACCCCGTGCTCGCCGTCATCCGCGGCCACGCCGTCAACCAGGACGGCGCGTCCAACGGCCTCGCCGCCCCCAACGGCCCCGCGCAGGAACGGGTCATCGCCCAGGCGCTCGCGAACGCCGGGCTCGGCGCGCACGACGTCGACGTGGTCGAGGCGCACGGCACCGGCACCCGGCTCGGCGACCCGATCGAGGCACAGGCCCTGCTGGCGACCTACGGCCGGCGGCCCGCGGGCGCGGAGCCGCTGTGGCTGGGCTCGCTGAAGTCCAACATCGGGCATCCGCAGGCCGCGGCCGGGGTCGGCGGGGTCATCAAGATGGTGATGGCCCTGCGCGCGGGCATCCTGCCCAAGACCCTGCACGCCGACGTGCCGTCCACGCAGGTGGACTGGGCCTCGGGCGCCGTCGAACTGCTCACCGAGACCAGGCCCTGGCCCGAGACCGGACGGCCGCGCCGGGCCGGCGTGTCCGCGTTCGGCGTGAGCGGCACCAACGCCCACCTGATCCTCGAGCAGCCGCCCGCCGCGGCGCCCGCCGAGCAACCGGTGACCCGCCACCTGCCCGTCGTCCCCCTGGTCGTGACCGCCAAGACGGCACCCGGCCTGCGCGCACAGGCCGACCGCCTGTGCACCCGGCTGGAGCGGGACAGCCAGCTGCGGACCCTGGACGTCGGCTACACCCTCGCCGCCGCACGCTCGGTCTTCGACCACCGTCAAGTCACGCTCGGTTCCTCGGTGTTCGAGGGCGTTGCTGCTGCGGCCGGCCGGCGGGTGCTGGTGTTTCCGGGGCAGGGGACGCAGTGGGCCGGGATGGGGGCGGGGCTGCTGGAGTCGGCGCCGGTGTTCGCGGCGCGGCTGCGCCAGTGCGCCGACGCCCTTGCCCCGTACGTCGACTTCGACGTGGTCGAAGTCGTCCGTGAGGGGCGGGAGTTGGACCGGGTGGAGGTGGTCCAGCCGGTCACCTGGGCGGTGATGGTCTCCCTGGCCGAGCTGTGGCGCTCCCTCGGCGTCGTCCCGGATGCGGTGGTCGGGCATTCGCAGGGCGAAATAGCCGCCGCCGCCGTGTCGGGCGCCCTCTCGTTGGAGGATGCGGCCCGGGTGGTCGCGCTGCGGGCGGCGGTGATCGGGCGGGAGCTGGCCGGGCTGGGCGGCATGGCCTCCATCCCGCTGCCCGTGTCCCAGGTCGAGCAGCGCCTCGCAGCGTGGACCGGCCTGGGTGTCGCCGCCGTCAACGGCCCCTCGGCCACCGTGATCGCCGGTGACGCGGACGCGATCGTCGACTTCGTGGAGGCCGCGCGGCAGGACGGCATCCGGGCCCGCCAGGTCCCGGTCGACTACGCCTCCCACTCCGCCCACGTGGAACGCATCGAGGCCGAACTCCTGGACGTGCTGGCCCCGATCCGCCCGCGCCGCGCCGACCTGCCGTTCTACTCCACGGTCGAGGGCCGGCTGCTCACGGACACCACCGTCCTGGACGCCGCCTACTGGTACCGCAACCTGCGCCACCCGGTCCGCTTCGAGCACACCGTACGCAGCCTCCTTCAGGACGGCTTCGGCACGTTCGTGGAGTCCAGCGCCCACCCGGTGCTGACCATGGGCATCGAGGAGAGCGCCGAGGACGCGCTGGTCACCGGCACGCTGCGCCGCGACCAGGGCGGCCTGGAGCGGTTTTTGACCTCCGCGGCCCACCTGTTCGTGCACGGCACCGACATCGACTGGGCGGCCCTGTTCGACGGCACCGGAGCGCAGAGGGTCGACCTGCCCACCTACCCCTTCCAGCGCAGGCGTTACTGGGCGCCGACCTCCCCGGCCGGCGTGGGCGACGCCGCCGCCGCACGCTTCGGCATGGCCTGGCAGACGCACCCCCTGCTGGGCGGCACGCTGCCGCTCGCCGCCACCGGCGAGATGGTGTGCGCGGGCCGGATCTCGCTCACCGACCACCCGTGGATCGCCGACCACGCCGTCTTCGGCCGGACCCTGCTGCCCGGCACCGCCTTCGTCGAACTCGCCCTGCACGCCGCCGCCCAGGCCGGCTGCGCCGGCCTGGAGGAGCTGGGCCTGGAGGCGCCGCTCGTCCTCGACCAGCGCGCGGCGCAGATCCAGGTGCGCATCGAGCAGGCCGACGACCAGGGGCGCCGCCGGGTGAGCGTGCACTCCCGTCCCCAGGACGCCGACCCCCAGGCCGGGTGGACCCGGCATGCGGCCGGGGTGCTCACCCCGGCCGCCGCACCGCCGCCCGCCGCCGAATGGGCCGCCCGGGCCTGGCCGCCGGCCGGTACCGAGCGGATCGAGGCGCAGGACGTGTACGGCCGGTTCGCCGACCTCGGCTACGAGTACGGGGAGATCTTCTGCGGCATCGACGCCGTATGGCGCGGGGACGGCGAGGTGTACGCCGAGATCCTGCTGCCCGGCGGCGCCCGGGCCGACGCCCCCGCGTACGGGCTGCACCCGGCCCTGCTGGACGCGGCCCTGCAGCCGTGGCTGGCCGGCGGGCTGCTCGACGTGCCGGCCGACTCCGTGCTGCTGCCCTTCGCCTGGCAGGGCATCACCCTGCACGCCACCGGCGCCGACGCCCTGCGCGTGCGGATCGCCCGCTGCGGCGACAACGCGATCTGCGTGGAGGCCGTCGACCTCACCGGCGCACCCGTCCTCACGCTCGACGCGCTGGTCATGCGGGCCGTCGAGCGGCAGCGGCTGGAGGCGCTGCTCGGGGCGGCCGGCACCGAACTGCCGCTGTACCGGGTCGCCTGGCAGCCCGCCGCCGGCGCCGGGCCGGCGCTGCGGCACCTGGCCGTGATCGGCC
>NZ_JBFALC010000133.1:0-10428 GCF_040656035.1 Streptomyces sp. NPDC050211 | reverse complement strand
GCTGGTGCGGCGGGAGCTTGCAGCGGCGGTCACCCTCACGGGTGACGATGAGCATCGTGACCCACTCGACCACGGCGTGAGGCAGATCGAGTGCGATGCCCCTATCGATGTCAAGGGTGGGCGGGCTGCGGACAAGGGGGACAAAGGATCTTGTATATGGTGCGGGCGAGGTAGCGTTTCAGGCAGCGGATGATCTCCCGTTTGGACAGTCCGTCGGCGGTGCGCCGTTGCACGTACTTCTGAGTGGCGGGCTCCCAGCGCATGCGGGACAGCACGGCACGGAACAGCGCGGCGTTGGCCTGCCGGTTGCCGCCGCGGTTGAGTCGACGGCGGCGCGTCTTGCCGGAGGACGCCTCCACGGGACTGGTTCCGCATAGCGCGGCGAACGATGCCTCGCTGCACAGCCGTTCGGGGTTGTCACCAACAGCGATCAACAAGGCGGCGGCCGAGTCCGCTCCGATGCCGTTGACCTGCAGCAGGTCGGGCGCCGCCCGCTGGACGAGGACGGTCATCTGCCGACGGGCATCGCCAATCTCAGCTTCGAGGAACTGGATGCGGCGGGAGAGTCGGCCCAAGGTGTCGGCGACGGCAGCCTCAGCCGGATCTGGACCGTCATGGTGCAACGCCGCGCAGTGCGCAACGAGTTGGGGCAGGGCCAGCTTCTCCAGCGGTTCCCGCATGGCCGGTTCGGCGTTGACCAACACGGCCCTGAGCTGGTTGATGGCCTGGACGCGGGCCTTGGCGGCAGAATCCTTGGCAATCTTCAGGACTCTGATTGCCTCGACCGGACCGTCACCACGCTTGGGCACGACAGTCGCCTCACCGCCCAGTACCGCGCGGGCAGCGGCTTCCGCGTCCACGGTGTCGCTCTTGCCCCGCCGCCGGCGCATCGCACGGTTCGGACGGTTGACCTCAACGACCTGCACACCGGCCGCACGCAGACTGCGGGCCAGGCCAGCGCCATACGAACCTGTGCCCTCCACTCCGGCCCGGTTGACCCGACCCAAGGTTTCGACCCAGGCCAGCAAACTCCGGTAGTCGGCAGCTGTGGTCGCAAACGACCGGCTACCGAGCAACGTTCCGAGCATGCTGAGGACTACCACCACATGGCAGTCTTTGTGCGTGTCGACACCGAAGACGATCTCCGTCTGATCGGATCCCCTCGCACCAACAGTCACGGCCGCCATCTCCCCTCCGTCGCCGGACGGCAGCACACCCGGCGGCAGGACGGTCAGACCTGTGACGGTGCCGAGGCAAGGCCCCTATGCGGACACGCATGCCCACCCGGTGGCTGCACCATCTCCGGCACGGACGACAGATCGCACTCAGGGCATCCCAGACGGAGCCAGGCAGAATATGGGTCAGACCGCACCGCAGATGGCACTCTCCATACTCACAGGCAGAATACGGAACCAACGCGGCTCCTGTGCCTATGGGTTGAGACTTCGAACACCTCCCCCAACGGCACGGGAGCCTCGTGCGTTGCGGGGATCGAGCCCGTCACCCGATCAGTGGCCACGCTGAAAGACCTCACTGATGTATTCTTGATCAAACAAGGCGCGACATTTTGTAAAGGTGTGTTTGGCTTAAAACAGCTACTCCAGCGGGGAGTTGCTTCCCTTCACGACGCGTCGCGGGCGCCCCCGGCGCGAGCCGTGGCCTCTCCGTCGTAGTGGGCGAAGGGCCTACTCGGTGCTCTCCGTGGCGGCTGGCGAACCGGCCGGTAGCCTGCCCGCATGCGCCCGCTCACCTCCGTCAGCAGCGCCAACGATGCTCCGCCACCGCTCGCCGACTGACGGCACGTGACCGCCACATGATCTTCGCTACTTCGTAAACCCGCCCGGAGCCGCCCCCTGACACGAGGACAGAAACTGTCGAACACCGCACTGGCAGCGGTCCGGGCACCGGTCGAGCACGGCTTCGCCCACCTCAAGAAATTGGCGCGTGCTCGGCAAGGTCCGCACCGACCCGACGCGGGCGACCCCCTGGTCAGGTCCCTGCTCGTCCTCACGAACCGCGAAGTTTCCCGGTGACCGACGATCTTCACCGAAGTCATCCGCCCACGACCAACACGAGCACCCCGGACCCCACGCACACCAGACCCGTGACCAGCAACTTCACGATGCACAGTGCTCACTGGTCGGCACGTGGCCGCAGAGCCGGTGACGAAGACGGCTGGGATGACAACTCCCCGCCGACCTCACGTGGTTGTACCGCCCTCCGCTGCTTCGGCTTGCCGCTGGCGGCGCTGCGCGCGAAGCCCAGTTCCGGGCTTGTTCTGTGCATCCCAGTCGAGTTCGGGCCCGGGGTCCTTTGCCGGCACCTTCGTCACCTTCAGGCCTGCGGCCCGCCCGCGGGTGTGCTGGCTCGTGTCGCACGTGAGCAGCCGCACGTCACGGCCAACAAGGCCAGGCCCGATCCCGGGCCAGCCACTACCAGCGCCGAACGGTTTTCACGTGAGAATCACGATCTGCGACATGGCCGGCCGGGGACGCCGTGGAGTTGGCACTCATGTCTGCCGATCCTAGGCTCGGCAGACATGACGGCTCTGATCACGGTGTGGGGAGCATCTCCCGGAGTGGGCAAGTCGACGCTGTG
Source organism: Streptomyces sp. NPDC050211 (assembly GCF_040656035.1). Classification (NCBI taxonomy): domain Bacteria; kingdom Bacillati; phylum Actinomycetota; class Actinomycetes; order Kitasatosporales; family Streptomycetaceae; genus Streptomyces; species Streptomyces sp. NPDC050211. Next base: position 7,830 of record NZ_JBFALC010000133.1, on the reverse strand, counting down.
CGCCGGGCTGTACCAATGGCTGGCTGATACGGGACTGCGAGTGGATCACTTCCGCGAGGAGGAGATCTTGACCCGGCTGCAGTTCGCTGCGGTGGCCGAGGAGTTCAAGGTGACGGGCCGGGTCCAGCTGCAGACACTGAGCGCGGCGACTGCGCATTTTGTGGATGCGGTTACGGCGAGCGGCAATGACGTGGTGATCGCGGACGCGCTGATGCCGTTCGTGCCGACGCTGCTGGCCATGGGGCACGGCGAAGAGACGATCGACGCCTTCATGACTGACCTCACCGAAGTTCTCGCACAGGTCCGGCCGATCATGGTCTTTCTCGACGGGAACGCCGAGTCCGCATTGTCCCGAGCAGCGACGAGGGAAGGCGAGCAGTGGCTGGACTGGTACGTCGCGAAACTCGCTGGCTACGAGGTGAGTCCTCCAGTGGCCGACGTGGCTTCGGCGGTGAAGTACCTGCTGCGTGAGCGTGCAGTGACCCTTGATGCAGTCCGCCGGAATGACTGGGGGCTCGTTGTAGTCGAACGAGCTGACGAGCTGCCCCCGGGTGAAGTACTGCAGGTTGCACAGCGGGGTCTGAGGCCGTGGCTCGGCAAGACCATCACTAACGCATAGGACGTGCCGGGCAAGTGACTCGGCTGACCGACGCCACGGCCGTAACGATCTACGGCTGGAGTACTAGTACTCCAGCCGGACTTCTGTATTTCTGCTGGTCAACGGCCTGGCGGTGGGGAGTGTAGCGGGGGCTCAGTGTGCGTGGGGCGGTCTTGGGCTGACCGTCCCACCAACGGGTGTCCGCGCCGCATGTAGTCCCAGCGCGGCGAGCAGGCGGACGGCGATCCGCACCGGCAACGTCCTGGTGATCGTCTCCGGCTCGCCGGGCCACGTGGACGCCCACCCGGACGGGGCGTTGCACAAGGCCCAGCACGCCCGCTGAGCGTCGTACACCCCCGCAGTGGCCCCTGCCCTCGGCTGGGGGCACTGGTCGAGTGGCCCCAGCCCTGTGTCATGCGCTGATTCTCGGATTCTCGCGCGATCACCCCGTCGGAAACCCGATTCGACCAGGTCTGGCCCCGTGATCGATGAGCGGATGGCGTCTCAGTGCAGTCAGGGCGTCCCAGGCGTGCTGGGCCTACCGTTTGATCCGGGCAGGATCCGGCCCGAACTGTCTGTTCTCGGCACGGTCTGCCCCTGCTCGTCGACGACCGGCCGTGTACCCAAGGGATCCTTGAGTTGGATCGTGACCGTGGTGGGGATTCCGATGTCCCCGCGGCTGCCGCTCGTCGAGCGCACCGCTTGTACGGCTACCCGCACCTGCTTCCCGTTCTCCTCGACCCGGGCGGGACGCACCGCGTCTCCCCGGCCGGTCAACACCCGCAGAGTGAGCGTCTGCGGGTCTTCTGCCGGCCAGTACCCGGCGACTTGGGCGTCGTACACGGCGCCGGACCCGCTGCGTGAGTCGTCTCCGGACATCGTCGCCACCACCAGCCATGCGCCAAGGGCCACGATCACCACTGCCGCGAAGGCAATGGTGACCGTGTACCCGCGTCGTCGTGTCATCACTGCGTCAACGGAATTCCTGGCAGGCCTTCCCACGCGTCCCTGATGTCGGTGAAGATCTCGAAGCAGGGGTCGAAGAGCCCGCCCCAGCTGTCGTCGCCGCCACCGCCACCGCCGCTGTGGATTCCCTTGCCTGTCACGCTACCGTTGGCGTTGACCGTGTACAGCGGGCCACCCGAGTCGCCGGGGAGGGTGCATTGCCCCCGCTTCTGGCCCCGTACCGCGTTGCGCGCTACTGTGCCGTCGCCGTACCGGTGGTCGAACTCGACGCGTACCACCAGCCAGCCGCACAGCTCACCGGTGCGCTGGCCGCTGGTGCAGTACTGGTCGTACACGGCGGCGCGGCGCTGCCAGATGCCACTCACTGGGGCGGACTGCCCCGTGGTGGCGTTCGAGCCTGCGCGGTAGACCCGTCCGGTGCTCCGCCGGTCGGGGTCCATGGCGATCAGGGACAGGTCTCCGCGGAAACGGGTCTGGCCGGGGAAGAGCTGGGTGCCTTGGCCGTCGCCCTCGTTCCAGTTCTCTCGGACCGTTTCCGTCACCGTGCCCATGTTCTGGGCCGGAGTCGACACTGAGCCTCCCTCGGAGGCGCAGTGCCCGGCTGAGACCATCATGTACTCCCCGCCGTAGATCCAGGAGAAGCCGCTGGTGCAGCTCCCGGCAGGGGCGTTGATGAGGGCCCCTCCGTAGAAGGGGGAGGTGTCGCTCTGCCGGTCCTGTGTGCTGCCCTGCGCACGGTCGGGGGCATGGACGAGGGCGATGGCGTCGGTCCCGTACCGGTGGCCCAGCGCGGAGGCCAGGGAGGTGCTCAGGCGTTTGACGGTGATGAGGACCCGGTTGTGTTCTCCGTCCGGGGCCGTCTCGAAGATGGCCTTGCCGTCGGGGACGTCTTTGTCGGTGAGGCCGATCGCCTCGTGCTTGATCTGTTCGAGTTCGCGGTAGCTGCGTTCGGTTGCCCGGGAGCCTTCGACCGCCGTCTGCTTCTTCTGGAAGCCGGCGGCCAGCGTTCCTCCCTTTGCGCTCACGGAGTTGAGGACCACCTTGCCGGACTCGGTGTCCAACCAGGGGTAGCCGAGGTCATCCGGATGTTGCCGCGCCAGCTCGAAGGCCCCCTGTAGCGCCTGGACGGCCGCCGCGGTGGGACGCTTCGCAGGGTCGAGGGTGTCGAGGTCATCCGGCACGACGTCGATTCCGGCGATCTGCTGTGTATGCGGGCTCGCAGCAGTGTTCGCGGTGGGTTGGGCGGCCACTGCGGTCGGCGGAAGGGCCATCACCACGGTGCCGGCGAGCGCGCATAAGACGGTTCTGCGTCTGTTCATCTCTCCCCCAGATATTTCGGATTGCCTGTTGGTCACGGCCAGCACGCCGATGCGACACATGCAGGAATGTGAAGATGTCGTGCCCATGTCATGTCCGCGGGCCATATGCCTGCGTTGCTCGGTCGTACCCACCGTGACAGCCCAGGTCCTGCATGTGGAGGCACTGATGCGCAAATGACCGAAATTATCCATCTGTTAACAGGTGGGATGAGACAGCGGGGAGTCTGGGTGCAGGTTGCCGGGATTCACCTCTGCCGCCTGAGCGTTTCTGTTCGCAACGCAAGCTCTGCTTTTGGCCAGACCGGTGCACTACCGCTTCGACCGTACGGACAGCGAGACAAACGATCGAACGCGACGGTGAGACACCGCGCCGTCTCAGTTGGCACACCAGGAGATCCCGGTCCGAATCTTGTAAACCATCCCGTTGATGACCTGCCGGTCCGACACCCGCGGCCGGCCCGTCACGGCCCGCGATATCAGCGGGGCGAGTGACTCCCACTCCTGATCGGTGAGTTCATGACGACGTATCACCCCACCATGATCCACCACCCGATGATCTTTGAAGACGGACCCTAAAGCGTGTTGCAGAAGGCCGTGTTCGGGCAGGTCAAGCCCGGGTTTCTGCTGTTCTGATCATGCTGCCAAGGCGAGGTTGTGCATGTGGGCGACGGCCTGGACTGCATGGTGGAGGCCGTCGCCGCGCTGGCGGCAGTCACGCAGGATCTTGTAGTTCTTCATCCGGGCGAAGGCATGCTCGACGCGGGCACGAACCCGACGATGCTCCGCATTGTCTTCCTCCTCACCCGCGAGCAGTGGTCGGCCGGGCCGTTTTCGGTGCGGGACGACGAGTCCGGTGTTGATATAGGCGCCGTCGCCCAGCACCGTGACGCCGTCGCAGTGCTGAGCGAGACCGGAGTTCCGCCAGACCTGGGCGTCGGCCCGGTTGCCCGGGGCCGGCCGGACGGTGGCCACGACCAGCCTGGTGTCGGCATCGATGATGACCTGATGCGATGAAAGGAGCGGGGCCTCCCGCTCCTGCCGGGTGCGCAGGACGCTCGGTCCAGGAGAAGTCCCAAGCTCGGGGAGGCCCTCGATGACGTCACCGTACGACGGTGTGCAGTGGGTGGGAATGGACCTGCACCGGCGCCGGTCGGTGCTGGTCCGGATGGCAGCGGACGGACAACGGCTGGGCAGGATGGTCCGGTTCGCCAACGATCCGGTCCGGCTCAAGCGGGAGATCGCCAAAGCAGGACCGGCGCCCAAGGTGGTCCTGGAGGCCACGCTCGGCTGGTACTGGGCCGCCGACGCGCTCGCCGAGGCCGGCGCCGAAGTCCACCTGGCCCATCCACTGGGTGTGAAGGCGTTCGCTCACCGACGGGTGAAGAACGACGAGAAGGACGCCAACGACCTGGCCGACCTGCTTCGGCTGGGGCGTTTGCCGGAAGCATGGATCGCTCCGTCCGGCACCCGGGAGTTGCGGGAGCTGGTGCGCGGACGGCACAAGCTGATCGCGCTGCGTACCAGCTGCCGTAACCAGGGCCACGCGGTGCTGGCCAAGCGGGGCATCGCCGTGCCCATGAGCGATCTGTTCGGTGTGGCCGGCAGCGCCTTCCTCGACGAACTGCCGCTGCCCGCCGCCTATACCGCCCGCCTGCGGGCCCTGCGCGCCGTGATCGAGGAGATCGACCGCCAGGTCGCAGGACTCGATCGGAAGATCGCGGCGCGCTTGGCTGGCGATGCCGGATACCGGGCTATCCGCACGGTCCCCGACATCGGCCCGATCCTGGCCGCGGTGTTCGTCGCTGAGATCGGTGACGTCACCCGCTTCCCCAGCCCCAGGCACCTGTGCTCGTGGGCCGGGCTCACCCCCCGCCACCACGAGTCGGACGTGCGGGTCACGCACGGCCGGATCACCAAGCAGGGCTCCAAGCTGGTGCGCTGGGCGGCAGTGGAAGCAGTCCAGCGCACCCCGTCCGGCACCCCGATGCGAACACTGCGGGACCGCATCGAGGCCCGCCGTGGCCCGCAGGTGCACAACATCGCCACGACCGCCGCGGCGCGCAAGCTGCTCACCCTCGTCTACTACGGGCTGCGTGACGGGGAAATCCGCTGTCTGGCCCGCACGGACGCGGTGTGAGCATCCAGAGCCACGGCCGACGCGTGATCGCGATAGAGTCTGGCCCCCGCTTGGCGGCGAGGTCGCTGACCTGATTGATCCCGTCGGCCGTGTGCCGAACCACGCCATGCCGCACCGCACTTGAGCCCGGACGCGGACGCAGCGAAGGGATGACCGGCAGCCGGATAGCGCCGCCACCTCAGCATCACACTGGCGAAGAGCACACCCACATCCCGCCTGGCGGGACCACAGCACCACCACCCGGGAACGGCATGCGCCGCCCCTCACTCCGGCATGCCTTCAACCGGATCCGGAGCCGGAATCACCAGACAGGCACGGCACTTGACCGGCCCCACTCCTTTCAGGGATGACCCTCCCTCGAGAAGCCCTTCAAGGTCTTCGAGGGGTACGACAGCGACGTCGACAAACTCGACCTTCGCCTCCGGTGCCTTCCTTGCCCTAAGCGCCGCCCAGGCACCGATGCCGGCGCCCAGGACTCCTGCGGCAGCGGCAATGATGGCTTCCAGCATGACGGGACCATAGCCTCAACGCCCCTGGCAGAAACGCTCGATTGGTGGACATCGATGCAGAGCGAGGGCTCCGCGCTGTGCCGCGTCGTCGATGACCTCGCCGCCCATACGTACGAGATGAGCGACCTGCTGCTCGAATTCGCCCAGGCGCACCGTCGGACACCCGACGCCGCCGACATCCGGCCAGGCGCCTACTCATGAGGGTGATGGCGGCCCAGGTGATCAACGTCTCCGAGCGCTGGACGAGCCGTTCACAATCCCACGCATACCGGCGCGCAGCTGGTGGACAGGGTCTGTCAAACGAACGGCCCTGTCTCACATTCGGTGGTGACGGAGCGTGCTGTTATCCGAGGAGGATGCGGTGCCGGAGCAGGGTGAAGCCTGCTCGTCCGTGCATCTGGCGCGCGATCCGTTTGGTCTTGGTGTTGACGCCCTCAGTGGGGCCGTTGCTGTACGGAAGCGTGAGCCCGGCGATCACGGCGTCGATGTCCCGGTCCAGGCCCCGGGTGAAGGCGTGTAGGTGGGGCAGGTCAGCTGTTCGGACTTGGGCGATCCAGTGCGTGAGCGCATCGGCGTTGTCGGTGTGTGGCGTAAGGAGCGGGGCGAAATCTCTGACACCTGCGGCCAGTTGGGTCATCTCGGGGCAGGCGACGGTGAGCTTGGCCAGGAGCTCGTGCTGCTCGGGCTTGAGGTTGTCGGGTCTGGTCAGCAGCATCCGGGCGAGCCGGCGTGGCGAGATATGGCTGCGGTCGGCGTCCGCGCGGCCTTGGTTGATGTACTTGTGCAGAAGGTTCAGGCAGCCCGTGAAGCCGAGGGTCTTGATCTCTTCGAAGAGGTGCTGGACGGGGACGCCGGGGTCTTCACTTCGGCGTTTGCGCAGGTGCTCGCGGTAGGGATCGACCAGGCTGGCACGGTACTTGGGGACGCGGAGCATGCGCTCGGGCCGGTCGGCTCGGGCGTAGCGTTTGACGGTGTTCAGGGCCAGTTGCAGGCGGCGGGCGCATTCGAGCAGGCCCACGCCCTGGTCGAGCAGGCCATGAACCTGATGCCAGCGTTCGAGGGTGGTCTGAGCGCGGGGCCCGTCGTAGATCGGCGCGTCCAGTACGGTGGCCCAGCAGGTGCTGTGTGCCTTCACCTCGCTCAGGGCGGCTTCGCACAGGTTCTTCCATAAATGCCAGCGATCACCGACTTGCACCACGTCAGGCAGAGCACGGCGGATGGCCTCTAGGCATAGGTCGCCGAGCCGTCACGGCACACGACCTCGATGCCCGGATGCCTGCGCAGCCACGCTTCCAGCGTGTCGGCCGTGCGGTCGGGCAGCACGTCGATCCGCTCATGGGTCTCGGCGTCGATCACCACGGTGGCATAGCGGTGCCGCCGGCGCAGGGCGAAATCGTCGACGCCGATCACGCGGGGCACCCGCCCGGTGGGCAACGGGATGCGCAGCAGGGTGCGCAGGGCCGTGTGACGGGACAGGCCCACCGCGAGTATCGCCAGCAACCGTGATCCCGCCCGGCCCGCTAACTCTTTGACCACGGCCTTGACCTGCCTAATCAGACGAGCGGTGCGTCGCTGGTATCGCTCCAGCACCCCGGGTACCTGTTCGCGGAAGGTGTGGCGGCAGCCTCGCGTGGGACACACCAGACGCCGCACCCGCACACGGACCACCACCCGTCGCCCGTCGACCGGAACGTCGGCCACCGTCCGCCAGTGATAGCCGTGCACCCGTCCCGGCGAGGCCCCGCACACCGGGCAGACCGCGGTGTCCAGCGGCGTCCGGGCCCGCACCACGATCCGCTCACCCTCGTCGACCACATCCTCCATGACCAGTGGGGACAGACCCGAAAACACCGTCTGCACAAGCTCGTTGACACCTAGCACATGAAGGTCAACGACCCTGACAACTCTCCGTCACCACCGAATGTGAGACAGGGCCAAACGAACGTCTTACAGTCCCCGGCGTACCCGCGTGCTCCAGTCGATGTGCCCACAGAGCCCCTGGTGGGCGGCCTGCTTCAGGCCGGGCGTTCGGTGGTGAGGGTGATGCGGCCGTCTGTCCAGGCGGGTAGGCGCCGGGCTAGTTTCTTCAGTGACGGGCCCCGTACGTGGTGCAGATGTACCACGAGTCTCGTGTCGAACAGCGCCTGGAAGTGGGTTCCGAGGCCCCGTCCAGTGCCGGTGAACATTTCGTCGGCCGGAACATCGGGCTGTGGTGGTTCGTTGATCCGGTACACGCACAGGGCCTGTCGGTCCGGGACCGGTCCGGGGAGAACGGCGACTGCTCGGACCGCCGGCCAGCCC
>NZ_JBFALC010000132.1:0-10514 GCF_040656035.1 Streptomyces sp. NPDC050211 | reverse complement strand
GCCGGCCCGGCCGCCGAACAACTGCGCCGCGCCGGCCTGACCTTCCTCGACCCCGAGCGCGCCCTGGACACCCTGGAGGGGATCGTCGCCCGCGGCGAGAGCGCCGTCGCCGTCGCCGACGTCGACTGGACCCGGTTCGCCCCCGCCTACACGGCCGCCCGCCCCTCGGCGCTGCTGGACGACCTGCCCGCCGTCCAGCAGGCGCGGGCCGCCGAACGGGCCGCCGCCGAGCAGCGGCCCGCGACCGGGCTCGCCGCCGGCCTGCGCGGCACGTCCGACCAGGAGCGGCAGCGCGAGCTGCTGCGGCTGGTCCGCACACACGTCGCCGCCGTCCTCGGCCACACACCCGACGGCATCGCCCCCGACCGGGCGTTTCGGGAACTGGGCCTCAGCTCGGTGACCGCCGTCGAACTGCGCGACCGGCTGCGCGCGGCCACCGGGCTCGACCTGGCCCCCTCCCTGGTCTTCGACCACCCCACCGCCACCGCCGTCGCCCGCCACCTGGACGAACTGGCGGGCGGCGCCGAACAGGCGCCCGCCGCGGACGCGTTCGCCACCACCCCGGCCGGCGGCGACGCCGAGCCCCTCGCGATCGTCTCCATGGCCTGCCGTTTCCCCGGCGGCATCAGCACCCCCGACGAGCTGTGGCAGCTGGTGACCGAAGGCGGCGACGCCATCACCGCCTTCCCCACCAACCGCGGCTGGGACGTGGCGGGCCTCTACGACCCGGACCCCGACGCCAAGGGACGCACCTACGTCCGCGAAGGCGGGTTCCTGCACGAGGCCCCCGACTTCGACCCCGAGTTCTTCGGCATCAGCCCGCGCGAGGCCCTGGCCATGGACCCGCAGCAGCGCCTGCTGCTGGAGACCGCGTGGGAGGCGTGCGAGCGCGCCGGGTTCGACCCGACCATCCTGCGCGGCAGCCGCACCGGCGTGTTCGTCGGCACCAACGGCCAGCACTACATGCCGCTGCTGCAGGGCGGCGAGGAGGACTTCGACGGCTACCTCGGCACCGGCAACTCCGCCAGCGTCATGTCCGGCCGCCTCTCCTACGTCTTCGGACTCGAAGGCCCCGCCGTCACCGTCGACACCGCCTGCTCGGCCTCCCTGGTCGCCCTGCACCTGGCCGTGCAGTCGCTGCGCCGCGGCGAGTGCGGCCTGGCCCTGGTCGGCGGCGCGACCGTCATGTCCACCCCGGAGATGCTGGTGGAGTTCTCCCGCCAGCGCGTCATGTCGCCCACCGGCCGCTCCCGCGCCTTCGCCGCCTCCGCCGACGGCGTCGCCCTGGGCGAGGGCGCCGGCATGCTGCTCCTGGAGCGGCTGTCCGACGCCCGCCGCAACAAACACCCCGTCCTCGCCGTCATCCGCGGCTCCGCCGTCAACCAGGACGGCGCGTCCAACGGCCTCACAGCCCCCAACGGCCCGTCCCAGCAGCGGGTCATCCGCCAGGCCCTGGCCGACGCCGGCCTCACCCCCGCCGACGTGGACGCGGTGGAGGCGCACGGCACCGGCACCGAACTCGGCGACCCGATCGAGGCCCAGGCCGTCCTCGCCACCTACGGCACCGACCGCGAACAGCCGTTGTGGCTCGGCTCGGTGAAGTCCAACATCGGCCACACCCAGGCCGCCGCCGGCGTGGCCGGCGTCATCAAGATGGTGCTGGCGCTGCGCGCGGGCACCCTGCCGCGCACCCTGCACGTCGACGCACCCACCCCACGGGTGGACTGGTCCGCGGGCACGGTGTCCCTGCTCACCGAGGACGTCGCCTGGCCCGCAGGCGACACCCCGCGCCGCGCCGCCGTCTCCGCCTTCGGCATCAGCGGCACCAACGCGCACGTCATCCTCGAAGAGTCCCCCCGCGCCGAGCAGCCGGCCGACACCCCCACGCCCGCACCGGATCCCGACTGGTGGGAGGAGGTCACCGTCCCGCTGCTGCTGTCCGCCCGCTCCGAGGCGGCCCTGCGCGCCCAGGCGGCCCGGCTGCGGGCCGGCCTCGTCGAACACCCCGGCATCCACCCGGCCGACGCCGGCTACACCCTGATGACGGCACGCTCCCGGTTCGAGCACCGGGCCGCCGTCATCGGCGAGAGCCGCGAGGAACTCCTCGACGCCCTCAACTCCCTCGCCCAGGACCGGCCGCACCTGGCCGTGCTGCGCGGCACCGCGGGCCCCGGCGAGAGGGTCGCGTTCGTCTTCCCCGGCCAGGGCTCCCAGTGGCCGGCCATGGCCGAAGGGCTGCTGGAGCGGTCCGCCGCCTTCCGCGACAGCGCCCTCGACTGCGACCGCGCGCTGCGCGCCTACCTCGACTGGTCCGTCATGGACGTGCTGCGGCAGGTGCCGGGCGCGCCGTCGCTCAGCCGCGTCGACGTCGTCCAGCCGGTGCTGTTCACCATGATGGTGTCGCTCGCCGCGGCCTGGCGCTCCCTCGGCGTCCACCCCGCGGCCGTCGTCGGCCACTCCCAGGGCGAGATCGCCGCCGCTCATGTCGCCGGCGGGCTGTCCCTCGACGACGCGGCCCGCATCGTCTCCCTGCGCAGCCAGGCCTGGCTGACCCTGGCCGGCCAGGGCGGCATGATCGCCGTCACCCTGCCCGCCGACGCCCTGCGCACCCGCCTGGAGCGGTTCGGCGACCGGCTCTCGGTGGCCGCCGTCAACAGCCCCTCCACCGCCGCCGTCGCCGGCGAACCGGCCGCCCTGCGCGAACTCCTCGACGAACTCACCGCCGACGGGGTGCAGGCCCGGCCCATCCCCGGCGTCGACACCGCCGGGCACTCCGCCCAGGTCGACGCGCTCAAGGACCACCTCATGGAGGTCCTCGCCCCCGTGGCCCCGCGCACCGGCGAGATCCCCTTCTACTCCACCGTCACCGGCGGCCTCCTCGACACCAGCGCCCTGGACAGCGCGTACTGGTACCGCAACATGCGCGAGCCGGTCGAGTTCGAGCAGGCCACCCGCGCGCTGGTCGCCGACGGCCACGACGTCTTCCTCGAACCCAGCCCGCACCCCATGCTCGCCGTCTCGCTCCACGAGACCGTCGCCGACGCCGCAGGCCACGCCGCCGTGCTCGGCACCCTGCGCCGCGACAAGGGCGGACCGCGCTGGTTCGGCGCCGCGCTCGGCATGGCCCACATCAGCGGCGTCGAGATCGACGCCGACGCCCTGTTCGGCGCCGCCTCCCGCCGCGTCGACCTGCCCACCTACCCCTTCCAGCGCGAGCGCTACTGGTACAGCGCGCCCGCCCGCCGCGCCGACGCCTTTGCGATCGGCCTCAGCCAGGCCGCCCACCCGCTGCTCGGCGGCGAGGTCGAACTCCCCGAGTCCGGCGCCGTCGTCTACACCGCCCACCTCGGCGCCGACACCCAGCCCTGGCTGGCCGAGCACGCCCTCATGGGCACCGCCCTGCTGCCCGGCGCCGCCCTCATCGACCTCGCCCTGTGGGCCGGCCGCCGGGCCGGCTGCCCCCGCATCGACGAGCTGACCCTGCAGGCCCCCGTCGTCCTGCCCGACAACGGAGCCCTCGAACTGCGGCTGATGGTCGCCGCCGCCGACGACGACGGCCGGCGCACCCTCACCGTCCACTCCCGCGAGGCGGACGCCGCCCCCGGCTCCCCCTGGCGCCGGCACGCCGAAGCCCTCGCCGCCCCCGCCCAGGACACCGGCCCGCCCCACCCCGCACCCGCCGTATGGCCGCCGGCCGGCGCCGTTCCCGTCGAATCCGGCGCCTTCTACGAGGAGTTCAGCGCCCGCGGCTACGACTACGGCCCCCTCTTCCGCGGCTTGCGCGCCGGCTGGCGGGGCGACACCGACGTGCACGCCGAGGTCGCCCTGCCCCCGCAGGTGGGCGAGGGGGCCGACGGCTTCGGCCTGCACCCGGCCCTCCTGGACGCCGCCCTGCAGGCCATGAGCCTGGGCACGTTCTTCCCCGACGACGGACAGGCCCGCATGCCGTTCGCCGTGCGCGGCGTACGCCTGTACGCCGAGGGCGCCGACCGGCTGCGCGTCACCCTCTCCCCGCTCGGCGCCGACACGGTCCGGCTGCGCTGCACCGACCCGGACGGGCATCGGGTCCTCGACATCGACGAACTCGTCGTCCGCCCCGTCCAGGGCGACCAGCTCGCCGTCGCCGACGCCGCCGGCCGCGCCAAACTCAACGGCGCCCTGTACGAGGTCGACTGGCCGCAGCTGCCGCTGTCCACCACCTTGCCGGTGCGCCGCCTCGCCGTCGTCGGCGAGGACCACGCCAAGGTCGTCGCCGCCCTGGAGAGCGCCGGCGGCGCCTGCGACTTCTACCCCGACCTGCCCGCGCTGCTGGCCGCCCTGGACAGCGGCCCGGCACCCGACACCGTCGCCGTGTCCTTCCCGCGCCACCCCGTCCCCGACGCGGCCGCCGCCCACGCCACCGCGCACCGGGCCCTGGACCTCGCCCAGAGCTGGCTGGCCGCCGGAGCGAAACTCGCCGGCACCACGCTCGCCCTGGTCACCCGCGGCGCCGTCGCCGCCGCGGACGACGAGCAGGTCACCGACCCCGCCGCGGCCACCGTGTGGGGCCTGATCCGCTCCGCCCAGTCCGAGGAGCCCGGCCGCTTCGTCCTGCTCGACACCGACGGCTCCGCCGCGGGCGGCACCGCCATGGCCGCCGCGCTCGCCTGCGGCGAACCCCAGCTCGCCGTCCGCGGCGGCGCCGTCCGCGTCCCCCGGCTGGCCCGGACCGAGACCGGCACCGCACGCGGCGACCTGCTCGTGCCACCCACCGACACCCCCGCCTGGCGGCTCGCCACCAGCGGCACCGGCACCCTCGACGGCCTGACCCTCGCCCCGGCCCCCGACACCCTGGCCGCCCTGCAGGAGGGCCAGGTCCGCATCGCCGTACGCGCCGCCGGCCTCAACTTCCGCGACACTCTCATCGCACTGGGCATGTACCCGGGCGAGGGCGTCATGGGCGCCGAGGGCGCGGGCATCGTCACCGAGGTCGGCCCCGGCGTCACCACCCTCGCCCCCGGCGACCGGGTCCTGGGCATGTGGACCGGCGGATTCGGCCCCTACGCGATCGCCGACCACCGCATGCTCGCCCCGATCCCCAACGGCTGGACCTGGGCCGAAGCGGCCTCCGTGCCCGCCGTGTTCCTCACCGCCCAGTACGCGCTCACCCGCCTGGCAAAGGCCCACCCCGGCCAGTCGCTGCTCATCCACGCCGCGGCCGGCGGCGTCGGCATGGCCGCCCTCCAACTCGCCCGCCACCTCGGCCTGACCGTGTACGCCACGGCCGGCACCGGCAAATGGGACACCCTGCGCCGCCTCGGCCTGACCGAGACCCACCTGGCCAACTCCCGCACCACCGACTTCGCCGACGCATTCCTCACCGCGACCGGCGGCCGGGGCGTGGACATCGTCCTCAACTCCCTCACCGGCGACTTCGTCGACGCCTCACTGAGCCTGCTGCCCCGCGGCGGCCACTTCCTGGAACTGGGCAAGGCCGACGTCCGCGACCCCCGGCGCATCGCCGCCGAGCATCCCGGCACCCGCTACCAGGCCTTCGACCTCGTCCAGGCCGGCCCGGACACCGTCGGCGAGATGCTCGGCGAACTCCTCGCCCTGTTCGCCTCCGGCGCCCTGAGGCCGCTGCCGCACACCACCCACGAGATCCGCGGCGCCCGCGAGGCCTTCCGCACCCTCAGCCAGGCCAAGCACACCGGCAAGCTCGTGCTGACCATGCCGCCGTCCTTCGGACCGTACGGCACCGTCCTGATCACCGGCGGCACCGGCAGCCTCGGCAGCGCCGTCGCCCGCCACCTGGTCACCGCCCACGGCGTACGCCACCTCGTGCTCGCCGGCCGCAGCGGCATGGCCGCCGAGGGCGCCGCCGCCCTCGCCGCCGAACTCACCGCACACGGCGCCGAGATCACCGTACGGGCCTGCGACGCGGGCGACCGCGCACAGCTGGCCGCACTGATCGCCGACATCCCCGCCGACCGGCCGCTGACCGCCGTCGTCCACACCGCCGGCGTCCTCGCCGACGGCACCCTGCCCACCCTCACCCCCGACGGCCTCGACACCGTCCTGCACCCCAAGGTCGACGCCGTCCTCAACCTGCACGACCTCACCCGCGACCTCGACCTGTCGGCGTTCGTCCTCTACTCGTCCTCCTCGGCGCTGTTCGGCAGCCCCGGCCAGGGCGGCTACGCGGCCGCCAACGCCTTCCTCGACGCCTTCGCCGGCTACCGGCGCTCCCTCGGCCTGCCCGCCACCTCCCTCGCCTGGGGCCTGTGGTCCACCGACAGCCGCATGGCCGGACACCTCGACCAGAGCGGCATGCACCGGCGGCTCGCCCGCGGCGGCGTCCTGCCCCTCACCGACACCGAGGGCCTGGCCCTGTTCGACGCCGCCCAGAGCGTCGACACCCCCCTGCAGGTACCGATCCGGCTCCACCACGCGGCCCTGCGCACCGCCGGAGCCGTCCCCGCCTTCCTCAGCACCCTCATCGGCGACACCGCACCGGCCGACAGCCCCGGCCGGCCGGCCGCACCGGCCGACACCCTCGCCGACCGGCTCGCCGGCCTGCCCGCCGAGGAACAGCAGCAACTCGTCCTCGACGCCGTCCGCGCCCACGCCGCCGCCGTCCTCGGCCACGGCGGCGCCGACAGCATCGTCGCCGACCGCGCCTTCAAGGAACTCGGCTTCGACTCCCTCACCGCCGTCGAGATGCGCAACCGGCTGGCCGCCGCCACCGGACTGCGGCTGGCCGCCACCCTCGTCTTCGACCACCCGACCCCGACCGCGCTCGCCGCGCACCTGCGCCGCCAACTGATCCCCGACAGCGCTACGGCCACTTCCGCCGCCGACCTGCGCGGCAGCTCCGTGCTGGCCGAACTCGACCGCCTGGAAGCCCTGTTCGGCGCCCTCGCCGACGGCACCGACACCCCCGACGACACCGCGCACCAGGAGATCGCGGGCCGCCTCGCCGCCCTCGCCGGCCTGTGGAACGGCCTCGGCGACACCACCGGCACGGTCGACGGCGCCGCGGTGACCGAGTCCCTCGAGGACGCCGACGACGACGAGATCTTCGCATTCATCGACGAGCGGTTCTAAAAGACCGCCCAGCACGTGACGGGTGACCAGACATGGGACACGAAGACAAGCTCCGCGCCTACCTGAAGCGGGCGACGACCGAACTGCACCGCACCAGCGAGCGCCTCAAAGAACTGCAGGCACGGGCCCACGAGCCCCTCGCCATCGTCGGCATGGCCTGCCGCTTCCCCGGAGGCGTCAACTCCCCGGAAGACCTCTGGGAGCTGGTGGAATCCGGCACCGACGCCGTGTCCCCGCTGCCCGCCGACCGCGGCTGGGACGTGGCGGGCCTCTACGACCCCGACCCCGACGCGGCCGGCCGCAGCTACTGCCGCGAAGGCGGCTTCCTGCAGGCCGCGGGCGCCTTCGACCCGGCGTTCTTCGGCATCTCCCCGCGCGAGGCGGTCGCGATGGACCCCCAGCAGCGGCTGCTGCTGGAAACCTCCTGGGAGGCCCTGGAACGGGCCGGCCTCGACCCCCGCTCCCTGCACGGCTCCCGCACCGGCGTCTTCGTCGGCGCCTGGGACGGCGGCTACACCTCGGGCGTCCACGCGCCCTCCGCCCAGCTGGAGGGCGACCTGCTCACCGGCAGCGTCGTCAGCTTCACCGCCGGCCGCATCTCCTACACACTCGGCCTCGAAGGCCCCTCCGTCACCGTCGACACGGCCTGCTCCTCCTCCCTGGTCGCCCTCCACCAGGCGGCCCGCTCCCTGCGGGCGGGGGAGTGCGACCTCGCCCTGACCGGCGGCGTCACCGTCATGTCCACCCCGGCCGTCTTCGTCCAGTTCGCCCGCCAGCGGGGGCTGGCCGCCGACGGCCGCTGCAAGGCCTTCGCCGAGGCCGCGGACGGCTTCGGCCCCGGCGAAGGCGCCGGCATCATCGCCGTCGAACGCCTCGGTGACGCCGAACGCAAGGGCCACCGCGTGCTCGCCGTCATCCGCGGCTCCGCCGTCAACCAGGACGGCGCGTCCAACGGCCTCACCGCCCCCAGCGGCGCCGCCCAGCAGCGCGTCATCCGCCAGGCGCTCGCCGACGCCCGCATCACCGCGGCCGACGTGGACGCCGTCGAGGCACACGGGACCGGGACGCGGCTGGGCGATCCGATCGAGGCGCACGCCCTCATGGACACCTACGGCAGCGCACACACCGCCGAACGGCCGCTGTGGCTCGGCTCGCTGAAGTCCAACATCGGCCACACCCAGGCCGCCGCCGGCGTGGCCGGCGTCATCAAGACGGTGCTGGCCCTGCGGGCCGGCGTCCTGCCCAAGACCCTGCACATCGACGCCCCCTCCGCGGAGGTGAACTGGGCCTCGGGCGCCGTCTCGCTGCTGACCGCCCGCCAGGACTGGCCCGAGACGGGGCGCCCCCGCCGGGCGGGCGTGTCCTCGTTCGGGGTGAGCGGGACGAACGCGCACGTGATCCTGGAACAGGCACCGCTCGAGGACCACGCCGAGCGCCAGGTGACGCGTGAACTGCCCGTGGTTCCGCTGGTGGTGTCCGCCCGCTCGACGAAGGCCCTGAACACACAGACCGCACGCATACGGGAACACCGCGAACCCCGGCTGCTGGACGTGGGGTTCAGCCTGGCGTCCTCGCGGTCGGTGTTCGAGCACCGGCGGGTGGTGCTCGGCGATGACGTCGTCGAGGGGGTGGCTGCTCCGGTCGGCCGGCGGGTGCTGGTGTTTCCGGGGCAGGGGACGCAGTGGGCCGGGATGGGGGCGGGGCTGCTGGAGTCGGCGCCGGTGTTCGCGGCGCGGCTGCGCCAGTGCGCCGACGCGCTCGCCCCGTTCGTCGGCTTCGACGTGGTGGAAGTGGTGCGTGAGGGCTACGAGTTGGACCGGGTGGAGGTGGTCCAGCCGGTGACCTGGGCGGTGATGGTGTCCCTGGCGGAGCTGTGGCGCTCGCTGGGCGTGGTGCCGGATGCGGTGGTGGGGCATTCGCAGGGCGAGATCGCCGCGGCGGCTGTGTCGGGTGCGCTGTCGTTGGAGGATGCGGCCCGGGTGGTCGCGCTGCGGGCGGCGGTGATCGGGCGGGAGCTGGCCGGGCTGGGCGGCATGGCGTCCATTCCGCTGCCCGTGTCTCAGGTGGAGGAGCGGCTTCAGGCGTGCACCGGTCTGGGTGTTGCGGCCGTCAACGGCCCCTCCAGCACGGTCGTCTCGGGGGATGCGGACGCGATCGTGGCGTTCGTGGCCGCCGCGCAGGAGGAGGGCATAAGGGCCCGTCAGGTCCCGGTCGACTACGCCTCCCACTCCGCCCACGTGGAACGCATCGAGGCCGAACTTCTGGACGTGCTGGCCCCGGTCACCCCGCTGCGTCCGCGGATCCCGTTCCATTCCACGGTCACCGGTGAGCTCGAAGATGCCCTGGATGCCGGGTACTGGTATCGCAACCTGCGCCACCCGGTCCGCTTCGAGGAGACGATCCGGCTGCTGCTGGGCAAGGGCTTCGGCACGTTCGTGGAGTCCAGCGCCCACCCGGTGCTGACCATGGGCATCGAGGAGAGCGCCGCCGACGCGCTGGTCACCGGCACCCTGCGCCGCAGCGACGGCGGCCTGGAGCGGTTCCTGACCTCCGCCGCCGAACTGTTCGTCCGCGGCACCGACATCGACTGGGCGGCCCTGTTCGACGGCACCGGCGCCCGTCAAGTCGACCTGCCCACCTACCCCTTCCAGCACCAGCACTACTGGCTCGAACCCTCCGCCCCCGCCAACACCGCCCCCACCGGCACCGACACCTGGCGCTACCGCGTCACCTGGCAGCACCTGGCCGAGACCGGCACCCCGGTCCTCGACGGCCGCTGGCTCCTCGTCCTCCCGGACACTCCGGACACTCCGGACACTCCGGACGACGGCACCGCGGAGGCCGTGGAGGCCGCGCTCACCGGTCACGGCGCCCGCACCGACCGCCTGACCCTCGATGCGGCCGACGCCAGCCGTGAAACGCTGGCCGCGCGGCTGGCGTCGTACGAGAACCTCACCGGCATCCTCTGCCTCCTCGGCACCGACGAACGCCCCCACCCGGACCATCCGGAGCTGCCGCTGGCCGCCGTCGGCACCACCGTGCTCGCCCAGGCCGTCGCCGACTGGGGCGGCACCGCGAAGGTGTGGGCGCTGACCCGGGGCGCCGTGGCCGTCGCGCCCGGCGAGCGGCCCGGCCCGGCCGGGGCGCAGGTGTGGGGTCTGGGGCGCGGAATCGCCCTGGAACACCCGACGCTGTGGGGCGGGTCGGTGGACCTGCCGGCCGTGGCCGACGCCCGCGCCGGGCAGCGGCTGGTGGCCGCCCTGGCCGGGACGGCGGGGGAGGACCAGATCGCCGTACGGGCCTCCGGCCTCTACGGCCGCCGGCTCGTCCCGGCCGGGAGCACACCCGCCCGCCGCGCCTACACCCCGCGCGGCACCGTCCTGGTCACCGGCGGCACCGGCGCGCTCGGCGGCCACGTCGCCCGCTGG
>NZ_JBFALC010000131.1:0-11250 GCF_040656035.1 Streptomyces sp. NPDC050211 | reverse complement strand
TCCGGCCCGGCGCGGGCAGGTCGATCCGCACCGGACGGTACGGGAGTTGCTGCGGCGCGGCGGGGAGCCGGCACGGTTGCTCCGGCATGCCCGGGCCGAGCGGCCCCGGCGGGTCGTGCTGCTGGTCGACGTGAGCGGTTCCATGGCGCCGTACGCCGACGCGCTGCTCCGCTTCGCGCACGCGGCCGCCCGCGGGACCCACACCGAAGTCTTCACCATCGGCACCCGGCTGACCCGGGTCACCCGCGAACTGTCGCACCGCGACCCGGACTTGGCGATGGCCGCGCTCGCGGCGGCGGTGCCCGACTGGCGCGGCGGCACCCGGCTGGGCGAACTGCTGCGGGAGTTCCTGAACCGCTGGGGGCAGCGCGGTCTGGCGCGCGGCGCGGTGGTGGTCCTGCTCTCCGACGGCTGGGAGCGCGGTGACCCCGGGCTGCTGGCGGACCAGATGCGCCGTCTGCACCGGCTGGCCCACCGGGTGATCTGGGCCAACCCCCGCAAGGCGCGCCCCGGTTACGCACCCGTCGCCGGCGGGATGGCGGCGGCGCTGCCGAGCGTGGACTCGTTCGTCGAGGGGCACAGCGTGGCCGCGCTGGAGCGGCTGGCGGCGGTGGTTCGCGGGGTGCCGCGTGGGCTGACGGAGAAGGAGCAGTAATGCGTGACATACTACCGGCGCTGAGCAGCTGGTATGCGGCCGGCGAACCCTTCGGCCTCGCCACCGTCGTCGCGACCAGCCGCAGCGCGCCGCGCGATCCCGGTGCGGCGATGGCCGTGGGTCCGGACGACGAGGTCGTCGGCAGTGTGTCCGGCGGGTGCGTCGAGGGAGCCGTCTTCGAACTCGCCCAGGAAGTGGTGGCGAGCGGCGAGGCGCGGCTGGAGACCTTCGGGTACAGCGACGAGGACGCGTTCGCGGTCGGCCTCACCTGCGGCGGCGAGATCACCCTGCTCGTACGTCCCGTGACGGCCGCCCGGGACCCCTCCTTCGGCGCGGTCGCCGAGTCGGTCGCCGCCCACCGCCCCGTGACCGTCGCCACGGTGACCGACGGTCCCGCCCCGCGCGGCGCCACCCTCGCCGTCTGGCCGGACCGGGTGTCCGGCACGCTCGGCACCGAGGGCCTGGACGTGGCCGTCACCGCCGACGCACGCGGCGAACTCGCCCTCGGCGCCACGGGGTTGCGTCACTACGGCCCGCACGGAGAACGCCGCGAGGACTCCGTCACCGTCTTCCTGCACTCCTTCGCCCCACCGCCGCGCATGCTGGTCTTCGGCGCCATCGACTACGCCGCCGCGGTCGCCCGCATCGGCGACTTCCTCGGCTACCGGGTCACCGTGTGCGACGCCCGCCCGGTCTTCGCCACGCCGAAGCGGTTCCCGGCGGGCGTGGAGGTGGTCGTGGACTGGCCGCACCGCTATCTGCGCTCCACCGGCACCGACGAGCGCACGGTGATCTGCGTCCTCACCCACGACCCGAAGTTCGACGTGCCGCTGCTGGAGGAAGCGCTGCGCCGGCCGGCCGCGTACATCGGGGCGATGGGCAGCCGCCGTACGCACAACGACCGGACGAAACGGCTGACCGAGGCCGGACTCACCGAACGCGAGCTGTCCCGGCTGCGCTCCCCGGTCGGGCTCGACCTGGGCGCCCGTACGCCCGAGGAGGTCGCCGTGTCCGTCGCCGCCGAGATCGTCGCGCTGCGCTGGGGCGGGACCGGGGCCCCGCTGACGGCGACGGCCGGAGCCATCCATCCGCAGGGAGCGTGAAGGAGGAAGTCATGGAGCTGCACCACGAGTTCACCGTGCCCGTCCCGGTCGACGACGCCTGGCGGACGCTCCTCGACATCGAGCGGGTCGCACCCTGCATGCCGGGCGCGAGCGTCGAGGAGTACGACGGCAAGACCGTGACCGGGTCGGTGAAGGTCAAGGTCGGCCCGATCACCGTGACCTACAAGGGCACGGCCGTCTTCGAGGAACAGGACGAGTCGGCACACCGCATGGTCCTGATCGCCAGCGGCCGGGAGACCCGCGGCCAGGGCACCGCGCGCGCCACGGTCACCGGCACGCTGAGCGAACGCGACGGCGGTACGGCCGTGTCGGTGCGGACCGATCTGACGGTGACCGGACGTCCGGCGCAGTTCGGGCGCGGGGTGCTGGCGGAGGTCGGCGACCGCCTGGTCGGGCAGTTCGCCGCGTGCCTCTCCGAGCGGCTGGGCGAGACGGTGGGCGCCGGAGAGACCACCGGAGAGACCGAGGAGTACCCGGACCAGCCGCTGGACGTGCTCCGCCTGATCGGAGTGCCGGTCGCCAAGCGCGCGGCCGCGATCGCCGGGGCGGTGGCCGCGGTGGTGCTGGTGGTCGTAGGCGTGCGGCGGATCTTGGTGCGCCGCGGCTGAACAGCTGCTGACGCCCCGCGCCCGCGCACTGCTCGCGCACCCGACCGGCCCGCTGGCCGCCGCGCTGCGGGTGGCCGACGGGGTGTGCACCGACTGGACGCCGCGGGTGCCGATACGGCTGTACGCCGCCGAGGACGACGAGCAGGCCGTCAATGCCAACAGCGAGCACTGCCGGGCCGCTCTCGGCGCTCCGCTGATCAACCTGGGCACACCCGACTACGGCGGCTCCCGGCACCTGGGCTCGCAGCAGGCGGCCACCGCGGAGGTGGTCCGCTGGTTCAGCGAGTTGACGGCAACCGGTGCAGTTCCACGTCCGTGAGGCGCGCGTCGGCCACCGTCGCCGTCATGTACGTGCAGTGCGGCTGGCGGCGCCGGTCGGTCGGCGAACCGGGATTGAGCAGCCGCAGCCCGTTCGGGGCGGTGGTGGCCCACGGAATGTGGCTGTGACCGAAGACCAGCACGTCCAGGTCGGGGAAGCGCGCGGCACAGCGGGCCTCCCTGCCCTGGGCCGGGCCCGTCTCGTGGACGGCCCCGAACCGCAGGCCGCCGAGTTCGGCGTACGCCACCTCGGGGAGCCGGGCCCGCAGCTCGGGTCCGTCGTTGTTGCCGTACACGCCGATCAGTCTGCGACTGTGGGACTCCAGCAGGTCGAGCGTGGCTGTGTCGACCCAGTCGCCCGCGTGGAACACCACGTCGGCGTGCGGGAGTTCGGCGAGGAGCTGCTCGGGCAGCGCCTTGGCGCGCTTGGGGAGATGGGTGTCGGACATCAGGAGCAGGCGCACGTCGTCAGCCTAGGCCGCGGTGATCGGCGCCACGCGGTGGACCCTGCGCGTGCCGACTGAGGCAAACGGGTTAGCATCGGGCAACGCCCACCGTGCCACAGTGGAAACGGGAAGCGAATTAAGGGGGCTTCAGCCGGATGCCGGTCAAGGTCAGCGTCGTCGTCCCGGTGTACAACCCCGGGCCATATGTCGAGGATTGCATCGCCTCGCTGCTGCGGCAGTCCCTGCCGCCCGACGAGTACGAAGTGATCTTCGTCGACGACGGCTCCACCGACGAGACCCCGGCCCGCCTCGACGCGCTCGCCGCCGACCACCCCGGTCTCGTCCAGGTCATCCACCAGGAGAACTCCGGCTGGTCGGGCAAGCCCCGCAACGTCGGCATCGCCGCCGCCAAGGGCGAGTTCGTGATGTTCGTCGACAATGACGACTACCTGGGCGACGAGGCCCTGGAGCGGATGTACGACTACGGCGTGGCCAACGGCGCCGACGTCGTCGTAGGAAAGATGGCCGGCAAGGGCCGCGGCGTTCCGGTGGAGCTGTTCCGCCGCAACCACCCGCACGCCACCGTCGAGAACGCCCCGCTGATCGACAGCCTCACCCCGCACAAGATGATCCGCCGGGAGTTCCTCGACCGGATCGGCCTGCGTTTCCCCGAGGGCCGGCGGCGGCTGGAGGACCACGTCTTCATCGCCGAGGCGTATCTGCGCGCGGACAACGTCTCGGTGCTCAGCGACTACGTCTGCTACTACCACGTCAAGCGGGACGACGCCTCTAACGCGGGCTTCCAGCGCTTCGACCCCGTCGGCTACTTCAAGAACCTCTGCGAGGCCCTCGACGTCGTCGACCGCTACACCGAGCCGGGGCCGCTGCGGGACCGGCTGCACCGGCGCTGGCTGCGGGTGGAGATCGTCGAGCGGATGCGTGGCCGCCGGCTGCTGGCGCTGCCCGCCGACTACCGCAAGGAGCTGTTCGACGCGATGCGCGGCGTCGTCGTCGAGCGGTTCGGCCCGGGTGTCGCGGCCGGGCTGCAGCCGACCCAGCAGGTCGTCGCCGCGCTGATCGCCGCCGACCGGTATGCCGATGTCGAGGCCTTCGCCGAATGGGAGGGCTCCGTCGTACCGAAGGCCGCGCCGGAGAGCATCACCTGGCAGGACGGCACGCTGCTGATCGACTTCACCGCCGAGTACGTGTCGCGCGGCAAGCCGCTGCTGTTTCCCGCCGACGGGGAACGTACGCCGCTGGACGTGTCCGACGCGGTCGCCTGGGTCACCGCGGACACCGCCGCCCGGTTCGGCGAGGCCCGGGTCGATCTGCTGCTGCGCGAGCGTTCCAGCGCCGCCCAGTACTTCCAGCCGGTGGAGTTCGTCCGTGAGCGGATCGAGGACGGGGACGGTGTACGGCTCCAGTTGCGCGCCGGGGCCACCGTGGATCCCACGGCCGTGGCGGGCGATGGCGTGTGGGACGCGTACGTCCGGGTCCGGCTGGGTGGCTGGACCAAGGAGTGCCGGCTGGGTCCGGCCCCTCGGGAGGCCCGCCGGGCCCCGCAGGCCGGTGTGGTGGGCGGCCGTGTGGTGCTGCCGTACTGGACCGAACCGCACGTCAACCTCTCCCTGGACATCGACCGCGCCAGCACCCGCCTCGGCCTCGGCGGGCTGTCGCCGGATGCCGTCTCGGTCTCCGGCGGCCGGCTCCGCGCCGCGCTGCCCCTGTACGTCGCCGGTGACACCGAGGTCCTGCTGCGGGTCAGCTCCGGTGACGCGAAGGTGGACGTGGCGGGCACCCTGTACGCGGACGGCTCCGGGGCGCGGCTGGAGGCCGTCCTGCCCGCCGGCCGGCTGAAGGGCGCGACCTGGAAGGTGGCGATCAGTCCGCGTACCGCCGCACCGCGCTTCCTTGCGCTGCCGTTCACCCTCATGGCCGGTGTCGGCGGGGTGCGGGTGGTGCGGAAGCGGAAGCAGTCTCCCGACGTGCTGCGGCGGCTGCGTCGCGCCGTGGGCAGGGTCGTACGAAAGGCGGCGGCCCGCATCAGGAATCGGAGGGCGTGAACGGATGCGACCACTGGGGATCGAAGGTGCCTGGGTGCTGGAGCCCAAGGTGTTCCCGGACGAGCGGGGCAGTTTCCACGAGTGGTACCGCGGCGAGGAGTTCCACGAGGCCACCGGATACGACCTGACGCTCGCCCAGGCCAACTGCTCGGTCTCCCGCCGGGGCGTGCTGCGGGGCCTGCACTTCGCCGATGTGCCGCCCGGCCAGGCCAAGTACCTCACCTGTGTGCGCGGGGCCGTGCTCGACGTGGTGGCCGACATCCGGGTGGGGTCACCGACGTTCGGGCAGTGGGAGGCGGTGCGGCTCGACGACGACACCCGGCACGCCGTGTTCCTCGCGGAGGGGCTCGGGCACGCCTTCATGGCGCTCACCGACGACGCGACGGTGGTCTACCTGTGCTCGACCGGGTACGCGCCCGGGCGCGAGCACGGGGTGGATCCGCTGGATCCGGACCTGGGGATCGAGTGGCCCCGGGACATTCCGCCGGTGCTGTCCGAGAAGGACGCACAGGCGCCGTCGCTGGCGGAGGCGGAGCGGTCCGGGCTGCTGCCGTCGTACAAGGACTGCTCCGCCTACTACCGGCGGCTGCGCGGGCTCAGCGACTGACGCTGAGCTGCTCCACGCTGCGGCGCAGCGGCTCCCAGCCGCGGGACCGCTTGGTTCCGCGGTTGCGGGCCCGCACGAGCGGCGCCCAGAAACCGGCCCCGACCAGCGTCTCGGGCTTCACCGCCGAGGTCCGCTCCAGGATCGTCTCCGGCACCTTCTGCGGGTCGGGGACGACGTACTCGGCGACGATCTCGTCGTACTTGTCCGTCAGGACGGTGTTGCCGGGGTCGGCGCCGAAGACGACGAGCTGGCCGGTCGGCTGGGTGTCGACGAGGACCGTCACCAGGTCGGGGCGGAAGCGGTTCAGCACCTCGACCATCTTGTAGACGTCGCCGGTCCAGGCGCCGGTGTGCCGGTCCCGGGCCGCCTCGTCGACATTGCGCGGCAGCATGTCGTCGAAGACGATGACGCTGGCCCAGTCGGAGTGCTTCTCGACGTTGATGAAGTCGCGCAGCGTGTACTCGAAGAGGTGCATGCCGTCGATGAACGACAGGTCGAGGGTGGTGCGCTGCCAGTGGCCGAACGGGCTGCGGTTGCGCGCCAGATTGCGCAGCGGGTGCCGGCCGCCCTTCAGATGCCCCAGCGGGTTCTGGCGGGCGAAGAAGTCGTCGCTGGTCGCCTTCGCCAGATGGACGTCGCAGCGGATCTCCGTGACCACCTTGAACGCGGGATCGATCGCGATGCTGGGCACACGCGACAGTGTCAGGCTGCGGCCGTCGTTGACACCGATCTCCAGGTAGTTGCGGTTCGCGCTGACCTTGTGGAGTTCCCGCAGGAACTCATGACGTTTCACGACGTAATCTCCTTGCGGATATGGGGCATTGCTTCATTCAGGGCGTCCCGCCAGTCGCGCGGAGCCGGCAGGCCGATCTGCTGCCACCGGCCGTGCGCGAGGGCGCTGTAGGCGGGGCGGGGTGCGGGCCTGGGGAAGGCCTCGCTGCCGGTGGGGCGCACCCGGTCCGGGTCGGCGCCGAGGAGCCTGAAGACTTCCCGGGCCAGCTCGTACCAGGTGGCCTCGCCGGAACTCGTGGCGTGGAACACGCCGTGCGCGCCGGGGCCGACGCGGGGGCCGAGGTCGGCGATGCGCGCGGCGACGTCGGCGCTCCACGTGGGCTGTCCGCGCTGGTCGTCGACGACGTCCAGGGTGTCCCGGCGTCCCTCGAGCTCGATCATCGTACGGACGAAACTGCGGCCGTGGACGCCGTAGAGCCAGGCGGTGCGCACGACGGCGCCCGCGGCCGGGAGTTCCTCCAGTACGGCGCGCTCGCCGGCGAGCTTGGTGCGGCCGTACGCGGTGCGCGGGGCCGGGGGGTGGTCCTCCGGGTAGGGGGCGGAGCGGTCGTCGCCGGCGAAGACGTAGTCGGTGGAGACATGCACCAGGCGGGCGCCGCCGGACGCGCAGGCGCGAGCCAGCAGTCGCGGTCCGTCGCCGTTGATCCGCAGGGCCCGCTCCTCGTCGCTCTCGGCGTCGTCGACGGCCGTGTAGGCCGCGCAGTTGACGACCACGTCCGGGCGGTGCTCGGCGAAGGCGGCCGAGACGGCGTCGGGCCGGGTGATGTCGAGGGCGGCGTGGTCCAGGGCGACCACGGGTGCGCCCCGGCCGCGGAGTTCCGCGACCAGGTCGCGGCCGAGCATGCCGCTCGCTCCGGTGACCAGCCAGTTCATGCGCTCTCCCGTGCGACGCGCTGCTTGAGCGGCTCCCACCAGGCGCGGTTGTCCCGATACCAGGCGACGGTGTCGGCGAGGCCGGTGGCGAAGTCGTGGCGGGGCCGGTAGCCGATTTCCGTGCGGGCCTTGCTCCAGTCCACCGAGTAGCGCAGGTCGTGGCCCTTGCGGTCCTCGACGTGCTCCACCCGGTCCCAGTCCGCGCCGCAGGCCTCCAGGAGCAGCCCGGTCAGCTCCTTGTTGCTCAACTCGGTGCCGCCGCCGATGTTGTAGACCTCGCCGGGGCGGCCCTGGGTGCGGACGAGTTCGACGCCCTGGCAGTGGTCGTCGACGTGCAGCCAGTCGCGGACGTTGAGTCCCTCGCCGTACAGCGGGACCTTCTTGCCGTCGAGGAGGTTGGTCACGAACAGCGGGATGACCTTCTCGGGGAACTGGTGCGGGCCGTAGTTGTTGGAGCACCGGGTGACGCGCACGTCCAGGCCGTGGGTGCGGTGGTAGGCGAGGGCGAGCAGGTCGGAGGAGGCCTTGGAGGCGGAGTAGGGCGAGTTGGGGCTCAGCGGGTGGTCCTCCGGCCACGATCCGGCGTCGATGGAGCCGTAGACCTCGTCGGTGGAGACATGCACGAACGGGCCGACACCGTGGCGCAGGGCGGCGTCCAGGAGGGTCTGGGTGCCCAGGACGTTGGTGTGTACGAAATCGGCGGCGCCGGCGATCGAGCGGTCCACGTGGGACTCCGCCGCGAAGTGCACGACCTGGTCGGCCCGGGACATCAACTTGTCCACGAGTTCGGCGTCGCAGATGTCGCCCTGCACGAACTCCAGCCGGGGATGGTCGAGTTCGAGGTTGTCGAGCGTGCCGGCGTAGGTCAGTTTGTCGAGCACCGTGATGTCGGGGCCGTCGGCGGCGAGCAGCGTACGGACGTACGTCGAGCCGATGAACCCGGCGGCGCCGGTGACGAGGAGGTTCATGTGTGGATCTGCACCTTGCTGTGGTCTCCGAGGACGAGTCGATGGGCACTGGGCACGTTCGGCGCCGGGGTCACCTGGACGTGCCGCCCGATGAGGGAGCTCTCGATGCGGCCCACTCCGTCGATCGAGGAGTCCCGCAGGACGATGGAGAACTCCAACTCGCTGTCGGTGATACGGCAGTTCTCCGCGATGGAGGTGAACGGGCCGATGTAGGAGTCGCTGACGACGGTTCCGGCGCCGATGACGCAGGGGCCGACGATGCGTGAGTCGGTGACGCGCGCGCCTTCCTCGACCACGACCCGCCCGATGGTCTCGGACCGCTCGTCCACCTCGCCGTCGATGCGGCGTTCGAGGCCTTCCAGGACGGTCCGGTTCACCTCGAGCATGTCGACGACGTTCCCGGTGTCCTTCCAGTAGCCCTGGATGACCGTGGAGCGGACGTCGGCGTGGGCGTCGATGAGGTGCTGGATGGCGTGGGTGATCTCCAACTCGCCGCGCCAGGACGGCTCGATGGCGCGCACGGCCTCGTGGATCACCGGGGTGAACAGGTAGACGCCGACGAGGGCGAGGTCGCTCTTGGGGTGTTCCGGCTTCTCCTCGAGACCGATCACCTGCCCGGTCGCGTCGAGTTCGGCGACGCCGAAGGCGCACGGGTCGGGGACGCGGGTGAGCAGGATCTGGGCGTCGGGGCGGTTTCTGCGGAAGCCGTCGACGAGGTCGGTGATGCCGCCGACGATGAAGTTGTCGCCGAGGTACATCACGAAGTCGTCGTCGCCGAGATAGTCACGGGCGATCAGCACCGCGTGGGCAAGCCCCAGGGGCCGCTCCTGCGGGATGTAGGTGACCTGCAGGCCGAACTTCGATCCATCGCCGACGGCGTCTTCGATCTCGGCCGCGGTGTCACCGACGATCATGCCGACTTCGGTTATGCCTGCGGCGGCGATGGACTCCAACCCATAGAACAACACAGCCTTGTTGGCGACCGGTACGAGTTGTTTGGCCGATGTGTGGGTGATCGGCCTCAAGCGCGTACCGGCGCCCCCGGACAGCACGAGAGCCTTCATCTGGTTCACCATAGCCTCGTTCGGCGGAAAGGGAACGTTAACCCTTTATTTGATCCGTACGAGGGCGATCTCGCTCCAGACCTGCTTGCCGCCGCTGACCGGGACGGTCCCCCAGGACAACGACATGGCCTCGACGAGGAGGATGCCACGGCCGCCGGTGGCCTCCCAGCCGATGCTGGTCGGCTTGATCGGACTGCGGGGCGAGGCGTCGGCGACCGCGACGCGCAGCCGGTGGTTGACGAGGGTGAGGTCGAGGCGGACCCGGCCGTCGGTGTGCACCAGGGCGTTGGTGACCAGTTCGGAGACCACGAGCGCGACGGCGTCCTGTTCCTCGGTCACGCCCCAGGCGCGCAGGGTGCGCCGGGTGAAGCGGCGGGCGTGCCGGACGGCCTCGGGCACGCGCCACACCGTCCAGCTCTCCCGCAGCGGGCGGATGTCCATGCCGTCGTAGCGCAGCAGGAGCAGGGCCACGTCGTCGCTGCGGCGGGCGTTGCCGAGGAGGCCGTCGGCGACGAGGCCGAGGTGGGCGGGGTCGGAGCGGGCCAGGTCGCGGGCGAACCCGTCCATGCCCTCGTCGATGTCGGCGTCGACGGACTCGACCAGACCGTCCGTGGTGAGGGCGATCAGCGTGCCCGGCTGCAGTCGCAGCGGGCTCATCGGGAACTCGGCCTGCTTCACCACGCCGAGCGGCGGGCCGCCCTCCGCCTCGGCGATCTCCGTGCTGCCGTCCGGGTGGCGCAGCACCGGCGGCAGATGGCCGGCGCGGACGCACCAGGCGGAGCCCTCCTCCATGTCGATGTCGACATAGCAGCAGGTGGCGAAGAGGTCGGTCTCCAGCTCCATCAGGAGCCGGTTGGAGTGGGAGACCACGACGTCGGGCGGGTGGCCCTCGGCGGCGTACGCGCGCAGTGCCGTGCGCATCTGGCCCATGAGGGTGGCGGCGGCGGCGCTGTGGCCCTGGACGTCGCCGATGACGAGGGCCACATGGTTGTCGGGCATCGGGATCACGTCGTACCAGTCGCCGCCGAGCTCCAGTCCCGCGGTGCTGGGCAGGTAACGGGCGACGGCTTCCGCGCCGGGCAGCCGGGGCAGGCGGCGCGGCAGCAGCTGGCGCTGGAGCATGCCGACGAGTTCGTGCTCGGCGTCGAAGGCGCGGGCCCGCATCAGGGCCTGTCCGGCGAGGCCGGCGGAGGCGGTGAGCAGGGCGCGTTCGTCGGGCCCGAATTCGTGCGGGGTGTCCCAGCCGATCAGACAGGCGCCGGCCATGCGGCCCGCCCCGGGCAGCGGCAGCACGGCGAGGCCGCCGGGGCCGACCTCGGCGAGCGCGGGTTCCAGGGCGGTGCCGGCGGGCCAGATCTGGGCGCGGCCCTCGCGCAGGGCGGCGGCGAGGGTGGGCATCGCGCGCACGGGCGCGTCGGGCCACTCGCTGCGCCACTCGCTGCGCCACACCTCGGGCCAGGACTCCGGTTCGGGCGGGTCGAGGACGGTGACGACGAGCCGGTCCGCCTCCAGCTCGGCGAGCGCGATCCGGTCGGCCCGCAGCGGCCCGCGCAGCGCCGTCACGACGGCCTTGCCGACATCGCGTACGGTCCCGGCGATGGCCAGCGCGGCGGCCAGCCGCTGGACGCGGGCCACGTCGGTGACGTCGGAGCGCAGCTTGGACGCGTCGGCGACGGTGCCGACGAGCCGGGCCGGGCGGCCCTCGCCGCCGGGCACCAGCCGGCCGCGCAGC
>NZ_JBFALC010000130.1:0-11496 GCF_040656035.1 Streptomyces sp. NPDC050211 | reverse complement strand
GGAGAGCTGGCGTTCGACGGGCATGCCCGCGAGCCGGGCGAGCGAGGCGGCGAGGCGGGCCTGGTCGACGGCGGTGCCGAGGGGGGCGCCGGTCCGGGGGCGCGGGGCGGCCGTACGGTTCCGGGGGGTGCCCGGCGGTGTGCTGCGGCCCAGGGGCGCGGACGTCGGCGAGGGGCCACCGGCCAGAGCGCGCACGGAGTTCGGCAGGGGGGCGCTCGCCAGGGCGCGCACAGCGTGGAGTGCGCCCCTTGCGCCCCCTCCGTTCGCCGGGGCGCCCGCGCGGTGGCGCACTCCGCCGCTGTGCACCAGGACACCCGGCGCGAACGGGCGCAGGACCAGTGCGTCGAGCCCTGGAGTGAGGCCGAGTTCGGGATACGACGTGGACAGCAGCTGTCCGATGCGGTCGAGCCGGAAGCCGTCGACCTTCTCGGTCGACATCCGGCCGCCCACGTAAGGGGCGGCCTCCAGGACCGCGGTCGTTACTCCTGCGCTGGTCAGCCGATGAGCCGCCGAGAGGCCGGCGACCCCGGCTCCCACGATGACGACGTCCGCCTGGTACGCGGGCTCAAGCACGTGCCCCTCCTCGAGGTTGCGCGGCCGGTGGAGACGTCATGCCCCCAACAGACTCCGGGGATACCCGAGTTCGGCTCGAGGTTAGGGCGCTGATCGGCCAAATGAAGTCGCGCATCGACCGGGCACGGGCGCACAACGGTCGCATACGAGCAGCAAGGGGCCGTAAGCCTCACAGTGCGGCCCGGATCGCTCCCTCGATGTCCGGGAAGGCGAAGGTGAAGCCCGATTCCAGCAGCCGGGCCGGCCGCACCCGGGCGCTGCCCAGCACATCCCCGGCCATCTCGCCGAGCACGGTCCGCAGCACGGGCGCGGGCACCGTGAACAGGGTCGGCCGGTGCAGCACGCGTCCCATCGCCGCGGTGATCTCACGGTTCGTCAGCGGCTCCGGGGCGGTCACGTTGAACGGCCCGGACAGCCCGTCGGTGTCGATGAGATGGCGGATGGCGGCCACCTCGTCGTGCAGTGAGACGAACGACCAGTACTGCCGGCCGTCGCCCATCCGCCCGCCGAGCCCGGCCTTGAAGAGCGGGAACAGCCTGGCCCAGGCCCCGCCCTCGCGGGCCACCACAAGTCCCGTGCGCGGGAACACCGTTCGTACGCCCGCCTGCTGCGCGGGGGCCGCGGCGCCCTCCCACTCCACGCACAGCTCGGGCAGGAAACCCTCCCCGTGCGGGGCGCTCTCGTCGACCGGGCGGTCGCCCGTCTCGCCGTAGAAGCCGATCGCGCTGCCGTTGACGAAGACCCGCGGCGGATCGTCCAGGGAGGCGATGGCCTCCGCCAGCGCCGAGGTGCCCAGGACCCGGCTGTTGCGGATCTTCGTCTTGTACGCGTCCGTCCAGCGCCGGCTGCCGACCCCGGCGCCCGCGAGGTTGACCACGGCGTCGCACCCGGCGAGCCCGGCCGCGTCCACCCGACCTGCCTCGGGGTCCCAGTGGACCTCGTCCTGTGCCCGGGGCGCGCGGCGCACCAGGCGTACCACCTCGTGTCCGTCCGCGGTCAGGGACCGCACCAGGGCACTGCCGATCAGACCGGACGCACCGGCCACCGCGATTCGCGAACGCTCCATGGGCTCCAGCATGACCGCAGTGGTGCGACAAAGCGCGGACGGGGGCATGGGCAGAGCCGGATCGGGATGCCGTCATAAGGTGGCCGCCATGCCTGTCCCGTACATACGCCACGCGACCCTCGACGACGAAGAGGCGCTCGGCCGCCTCGACCGGGTCACCTGGTCGACGCTGCACTCCGTCCAGCCGCGCCCCCAGCCGCCGTACGAGCCCTTCTACAACGACCGGTTCGGGCCGCGCGACCATCTCGTCGCCGAGCTCGACGGGGCTGTCGTCGGCTATATCCGGCTGGGGTTCCCGACGCCGCTCGCCTGCAACTCCCATGTCCGCCAGATCCAGGGGCTCGTGGTCGCCGAGGAGGCGCGCGGCGCCGGAGTCGCGCGGGCGCTGCTGCGGGCCGTGCAGGACGAGGCACGGCGGCAGGGGGCACGCCGGATCACCCTGCGCGTCCTGGGCCACAACACCGCGGCCCGCAAGCTCTACGAGTCCGAGGGCTTCGCGGTGGAGGGCGTGCTGCCGGAGGAGTTCTTCCTGGACGGCGAGTACGTGGACGATGTGTGCATGGGGCGCAGTCTGAGGTAGCTCCGCCTGACTACGTCGTGACCAGCTCGCCCGTGTCCACCGGTGCCGTCGCGTCCGCCGCGCGCCGGGCGTCCTCCGCGACCTCGTCGGCCGTGAGGACGTAGCCCGTCTGCACGTCCGAGGTGGAGCGGGCGAAGACGACGCCGTACACCCGGCCGTCGGTGGTCAGCAGCGGGCCGCCGGAGTTGCCCGGGCGGACCGTCGAGCGGACCGAGTAGATCTCACGGGTCACCGTGTCGTTGTTGTAGATGTTCTGGCCGGTCGCCTGCACCCGGTTGGCGACGGTCGCCGCCTGGAGGTTGAGGTCGCCGCCCTCCGGATAGCCCGCGACCACCGCCGCGTCGCCGCGCGCGGCCTCGTCGTCGAACCGCAGGACGGGGGCGCGCAGATCGGGCACGTACAGCACGGCCACGTCCTTGTCCGGGTCGAAGAGCACGACACGCGACTCGTACGACCGCCCGACCCCGCCGACCCGGACGCTGGGGTCGTCGATGCCGGCCACCACGTGCGCGTTGGTCATCACATGCTCGTCCGCGTAGACGAAGCCGCTGCCCTCGCGGCCCTGGGTGCCGGCGACGCCCTCGACCTTCACGGTGCTGAGCTTGGCGGCGTTGGTGGCGCTGGCGGTGACGCTGTCGCCGGAGGGCTCGGCGACCTGGGCCGTCGACTCGCTCTCGAACGGGTTGAAGACCTGCGGGAAGCCCGCCTCGGTCAGCGCGGACGTGGCCCGGGAGAACCAGGTCGGGGTCGTTTCGGGCATGGTGTCCTGCACCGCCCCGAGCAGCCGTGAGTCCCGGATCGCGGTGGTGACCAGCGGGGACGAGGACGCGCCCAGGACGCTCGCGGCCACCCAGGCCACGATCAGCACGGCCACCGAGTTCGCCACGGCGCCGCCCACTCCGTCGGCCACCCGCAGCGGGCCCTGGTCCAGCTCCCGCCGCAGCCGCAGGGCGAGGCGGCCCGCCAGTTCATGGCCGACCACCGCGGGGACCAGCACCGTGAGCACGGCGGTCACCGTCGCCGTCGTCGTACCCGGCGCCGCCAGGTCCACCATCCACGGCAGAATCCACACGCCGATCACCGCACCGCCGACGAAGCCGGCCAGTGAGACACAGCCGGCCACCAGTCCGCGCCGGTAGCCGGACGCCGCGTAGGCCAGGATCAGCAGCAACAGCAGGATGTCGAGCAGGTCCACCAGGCCGCCTTTCTCTCGGACCCCTTAATACGCGGGGGAGGGGCCCAGTGATCAGCCACGCGCGCGTGGCATCCGGAACCAGCCACGCGTGCGTGTACCCGCAAAAACGTCCCGGACCCGGACGTTGGTTCCACCAGGTGGCACAGCACACATCGCGGGCGGAACGGATCCGGCCGACAGTGAGGTCATGCGTGTCTTCCGAAGGGCACGAGGGTCGCGAAGACGCCGTGCCGTGCGCACACCGCACATCGCCGTCCCCATACCGGCTGCCGTCCGGGTGCTGCTCGGCGCTCTGCCCGGGCTGGCCGCGGTCGCCGCGCTGGCGCTGTGCGCGAGTGGGGTGGAGCGGACCGGCGCCGCGACCCCACGGCCGGTCGCGGCCCGGTCCGTCGCCACGCCGTACTCCGCGGCGAAGCCGCACATCGTGCCGAGGTCGGCCTGGCTGGACGGCGGCGCGCGGCGTACCCAGCCGCCGCCGCGCTACGACCCCAAGGTCGTCGCCGTCTTCGTCCACCACACCGACTCGCCCAACAGCTACGCCTGCGCCGACGCGCCCCGCATCATCCGCCACCTGTACGCGGGCCAGACCGGCTCCCGCCGATGGGACGACATCGGCTACAACTTCCTCGTCGACCGCTGCGGCACGATCTACGAGGGCCGCGCGGGCGGCGTCGACCGCCCCGTCACCGGCGCCCACACCCAGGGCTTCAACCACGGCACCACCGGCATCGCAGCCCTCGGCACCTTCACGGCGGGCGTGCCCGTGCCGCAGGCCATGGCCGACGCGATCGCCCGCCTCGCCGCCTGGAAACTGGGCCTGTCCGGAATCGACCCCCGCGCGAACGTGCCGCTGGTCTCCAGCAACGGCCTCAGCCGGTACGCGGCCGGAACGACGGCCCGGCTCCCCGCTCTCGCGGGCCACAAGGACGGCTTCATGACGAGCTGCCCGGGCGCCGCCCTCAGCGCCCTGCTCCCGCAGATCAGGCAGACGGCGGCCTCCTTGCAGGGCAGGTGAATGGCTTGATTCACCTGCGTCCCAGGTAGGCCTTCACCGCCCGCTGCAGCACCTTGCCCTGGGTGCCCACCGGCTTCTCCCACTCCCCGAGGTACTCCACGGCCATGCCGCCCGCCCCCGTCTTGAACAGCAGCCGGCCGAGCAGCCGGCTCTCGGTGAGGGTGGGGGTGATCGCGCGCAGGTCGTACGTTTCGGCGTTCGCCGCCCACGCGTCGTACAGCATCCGCCACAACAGCGCGCTGCTGGGCCGCAGTTGGCGGCCCCGGCGGCCGGAGGCGGCGTACGAGTGCCAGGACCGGGAGCCGACGTTGATCATGAACGCGGCGGAGAGGACCTCCCCGTCGTACTCGGCGAGATAGAGGCGCACCCGGTCGCCGTCCTCCGCGTTCAGGGCCTTCCACATGCGCTGGAAGTAGTCCAGCGGGCGGGCCTTGAAGCCGTCGTGGGCGGCGGTCGCGGTGTACAGGCGGTGGAACTCGGGCAGGTCGCCGCCGGTGCCCGTGACGACCCGGACGCCCGCCGACTCGGCCGTCTGCAGGGCCTGCTCCCAGTGCGGGGCGAGGGCGGCGCGCAGATCGTCCACCGAGCGCTCCTGCAGCGGTATCAGACAGCTGAACCGCGGCTGCCCCAGGCCGAAACCGCTGTCCTCGTCCTCCTTGCACCGCCGCCACCCGAGCTGCCGCAGCCGCTCCCCGGCGTCCAGCGCGAACCCGTCTATGTCGGCCGCGGGCAGCTCCCGCAGATGCCGTACGGCGGGATCGGCGACGCCCGCCGCGACGACGGAGGGATCCCAGCACCGTACGACGACCGGCGGCCCGATCCGGACCGCGAACGCGCCCTCCCGCTCCAGATGCGCGACGAGCGGGTCCAGCCAGCGCTCCAGCCGCGGGGTGCGCCAGTCGATGTCGGGGCCGTCGGGGAGGTAGGCGAGAAAGCGCCGGGTGCCGGGCAGCGGGCGGTACAGCACGAGCGCGGTGGCGACCAGTGACTCGCCCTCGAACCAGCCGACGCTCTGCCCGAGCCAGCCGGGCTTCACATCGGCCCACTCGGGGATCTGGAGATGGCTCGCGTCGGGGTGCAGCCGAAGGTGGGCGAGATGGTCCTCGCGCGTGATCTCGCGCACATAGGGGCTGGTCATGGGCAGGGTGCTCCTCTTCGGGACGGGCCACCCTAGGCAGGCGATCACGGGCCGGGTCAAGGCCTGACTCTCACAGGCTTCTCGTAGCCGTCTCAAGGGTCTTCCCGAGGCGGCCTTCCTATCGTCATGCACACGCACTGACTGGAGGTGGGGAAGAAATGAACAGCAGTCACACCGAAGCCAGGGAGAACACCGGCGGCCGGTCCAGGACCGCCCGTGGACCCTGGGCCGTGCTCTGCGCGGTCGTGGCCGTCGTCCTGGGACCGGCCGCGGTCACCGCGTCGGCGCTCGACCAGGCCAACGCCGCCCCGATGCACCACGCGGTGAGGGTGGACCAGCAGACGCAGGCGTACATCCCGTCGGACGCGGGACGCCGGCGCACCGCCGGGTGAGCGTCAGGCCCGGAACCGGTCCCACAGCTTGGGATACCGCTCGGCCAGCGCCCGCTCGTTCTCGAAGTCGATCGGCCTGCCCTCGGGCTCCGAGGGCGCGGGCGGGATGCCGAGGTCCGGGGCGACGGTCCCGGTGAGCTGCTCGTAGGCCTCGTCGGCCGCGTAGCCCAGCTCCTCGCCGTCGCCGTCGAGCTCCTCGTCGAAGTCGTCCAGCAGATCGGCGAGCGAGTCGGGATCGTGCACGGCACCCTCGTACAGCTCCCGGCCCTGGCCGATCAGCCAGCACCGGAAGAAGTCGAACGCGTCGTCGCTCGCCCCGTCGAGCAGCACCCAGGCGGCGCCCCACAGGTCCCAGGTGTATGCGCGGTTGTAGCGCGCCTCGAAGTGACGGGCGAAGTCCACGACCGACTCCGGGTCGAGCTGGAGGAGCCGCTCCACAAGCAGGTCGGCCTGCTCCTCGGGGTCGCCCTCGGCCGCCTCACGGCTGGCGTCGACCAGCTCCCAGAACTCCGTCTCGTCCATCACGGGTCCAGCATCGTGCCTGGAGGGGTGGGGCGCACGTGGAGTGAGGCGGATTGTTATGGGGCGGGAGTGAGTGAGGAGTGGTACGGCGTCATCGGTCGTACAGCGCCGCCAGCCGCGCCGCGTCCCCCGCGAACCGCGCGCGCAGGCTCTCGGGAGCCAGCACCTCGGCCTCCGGACCGAGCGCCGTCAGCTGGGTGTGAGCGACGTCCTCGGACTCCACGGGGAGCGTCACCGTCACCCGTCCGCCGGAGTCCGGGGCGTCCGCCTTCTCCAGCGCCTCCCGCGCGGCGAGCGGATCGACGGCGTGCGGCAGCCTGCGCACGCCGTCCGGGGAGAGCCGTACGATCACCTGCGCACGCAGGATGGACCGCGCGAACTGCTCGGCACGCTCCTCCCAGAAGCGGGGCAGATCGAAGTCCTCGTCGCGGACGAAGCGCTCGGCGCCCGCCGCGACGGACTGGAACCGGTCGATCCGGTAGACCCGGGGAGAGCCGTGCGGGGCGGCTCGCGCGCACAGGTACCAGACGCCGGCCTTCAGCACGAGCCCGTACGGCTCCAGCTCCCGCTCGACCACGACCGCGTCCCTGCGGTAGTGGGCGGTGATCCGCCGGTCGTCCCACACGGCGTCCGCGACGACCGGCAGCAACTCGGGGGTCTCGGGCTCCTTGAACCAGTTCGGCGCGTCCAGATGGAACCGCTGCGCCGCCGTGCGGGAGGCGTCGCGCAGGGAGGGCAGCAACGCCGCCGACACCTTCAGCCGGGCCGCCGAGGCCGCGTCCTCCAGCCCCATCTCCCGCAGCGCACCTGGCACGCCGGACAGGAACAGCGCCTCAGCCTCACCGCGGTGCAGCCCCGTCAGCCGCGTCCGATACCCGCCGATCAGCCGATACCCGCCGGCCCGCCCCCGATCCGCGTACACCGGAACCCCCGCCTCCGACAACGCCTGCGCGTCTCGAGTGACGGTTCGCTCGGACACCTCCAGCTCCGTCGCCAGTTCAGCGGCGGTCATGGAGGGCCGGGACTGGAGGAGCAGCACCATCTTGATGAGGCGGGCAGCGCGCATGGGTCCATGATGCCGGGGCGCTGTGGGCGGGTGCGGGTCCGGATGTGGCTGGTCGCGCCCACGCGGCGGTAGCCGCATATCCAGTACAGCCCCGCGCCCCTAAAAGCGGGGCTGCGCCCCGGCTTTTGTCTTTAGGGGCGCGGGGAACTGCGCGACCAGCCCCCACCACCCGCGGCCGAATTACAAGCCGTACCGCTCCCGCGCTTCCTTCACCGCCGTCGCCTTCACCTCTCCGCGACGCGCCAGCTGGGCCAGCGCGGCCACGACAATGGACTCCGCGTCGACGCCGAAGTGGCGGCGGGCGGCGTCGCGGGTGTCGGAGAGGCCGAAGCCGTCGGCGCCGAGCGAGGAGTAGTCCTGCTCGACCCACTGCGCGATCTGGTCGGGTACCTGGCGCATGTAGTCGGAGACAGCGAGGACCGGCCCCTCGGCGCCGTGCAGCGCCTGACGGACGTACGGCACCCGCTCCTCGCCCCGCAGCAGCGCCGCGTCGGCTTCCAACGCGTCCCGCCGCAGCTCGCCCCATGACGTCGCCGACCACACATCGGCGGCGACGCCCCACTCCTCGGCGAGCAGCTTCTGCGCCTTCAGCGCCCAGTGGATCGCCGTACCGGAACCCAGCAGCTGGATCCGCGGGGCATTGGCGACCGGCGACAGGCCCGCCGACTCGGCCGTGTTGAAGCGGTACAGGCCCTTGACGATGCCCTCGTCGATCCCGAGCCCGGACGGCTTCGCGGGCTGCGGCAGCGGCTCGTTGTAGACGGTGAGGTAGTAGAAGACGTTCGGGTCCTCACCCGGCGCCGCCTCGCCGTACATCCGGCGCAGACCGTCCTTGACGATCGCCGCGACCTCGTACGCGAACGCCGGGTCGTACGTCAGCGCCGCCGGGTTCGTCGCCGCGATCACCGGCGAGTGACCGTCCGCGTGCTGCAGACCCTCACCCGTCAGCGTCGTACGACCGGCCGTCGCGCCGATCAGGAAGCCGCGGCCCAGCTGGTCGCCGAGCTGCCACATCTGGTCGGCTGTGCGCTGCCAGCCGAACATCGAGTAGAAGATGTAGAACGGGATCATCGTCTCGCCGTGCGTGGAGTACGCGGTCGACGCGGCGATGAAGTCGGCCATCGAACCGGCCTCGGTGATCCCCTCGTTGAGGATCTGGCCGTTCTTGGCCTCCTTGTAGTACATCAGCTGGTCGCGGTCGACCGGCTCGTACGTCTGGCCCTTGGGGGAGTAGATCCCGAGGGAGGGGAACAGGCTCTCCATACCGAAGGTGCGCGCCTCGTCCGGGACGATCGGCACCCAGCGCTTGCCCGTCTCCTTGTCGCGGACCAGGTCCTTGACGAGCCGGACGAAGGCCATGGTGGTGGCCACGTTCTGGGTGCCCGATCCCTTGTCGAAGGAGGTGAAGGCCTTCTCGGCGGGCGCGGGCAGCGGGGCGACGGCGTGCGTACGACGGGCCGGGGCCGGACCGCCGAGGGCCGCGCGGCGCTCCTGGAGGTAGCGGACCTCGGGAGAGTCGGCGCCCGGGTGGCCGTAGGGCACCACACCGTCGACGAAGTCGCTGTCCTTGATGGGGAGTTCGAGCAGGTCACGCATCTGCTTGAACTCGTCCACCGTCAGCTTCTTCATCTGGTGGTTGGCGTTCTTCGACGCGAAGCCCGCACCGAGGGTGTGGCCCTTGACCGTCTGGGCCAGGATCACGGTCGGAGCGCCCTTGTGCTCGACGGCGGCCTTGTACGCGGCGTACACCTTGCGCGCCTCGTGACCACCGCGGGAGAGGTGGAAGAGCTCCAGGATCTTGTCGTCGCTCAGCAGCTTCGCCATCTCGGCGAGCGCCGGGTCGGAGCCGAAGAAGTCCTGGCGGATATAGGCGGCGTCACGGGTCTGGTACGTCTGCACCTGCGCGTCCGGTACCTCGCGCAGCCGTCGTACGAGCGCGCCCGTCGTGTCGAGCTGGAACAGCTCGTCCCAGGCCGAACCCCACAGCGTCTTGATGACGTTCCAGCCGGCGCCGCGGAACTGGGCCTCCAGCTCCTGCACGATCTTGAAGTTCGCACGGACCGGGCCGTCGAGGCGCTGCAGATTGCAGTTGATGACGAAGGTGAGGTTGTCCAGCTCCTCACGCGCGGCGAGCGCGAGGGCCGCCGTCGACTCGGGCTCGTCCATCTCGCCGTCGCCGAGGAACGCCCAGACGTGGGAGGCGGAGACGTCCTTGATGGAGCGGTTGGTGAGGTAGCGGTTGAAGCGCGCCTGGTAGATGGCGGAGAGCGGACCGAGACCCATGGAGACGGTCGGGAACTCCCACAGCCAGGGCAGCCGGCGCGGGTGCGGGTACGACGGGAGGCCGCTGCCGCCCGACTCGCGGCGGAAGTTGTCGAGGTGGTGCTCGGTCAGCCGGCCGTCGAGGAAGGCGCGGGCGTAGATGCCGGGGGAGGCGTGGCCCTGGATGTAGAGCTGGTCGCCCGAGCCGTCGGCCTCCTTGCCCTTGAAGAAGTGGTTGAAGCCGGTCTCGTACAGCCAGGCGGCGGAGGCGAAGGTGGCGATGTGGCCGCCGACGCCGTATTTGCTGCCCCGGGTGACCATCGCGGCCGCGTTCCAGCGGTTCCAGGCGGTGATCCGGGCCTCCATCGCCTCGTCACCCGGTACGGCGGGCTCGGCGGCGGTGGGGATGGTGTTGACGTAGTCGGTCTCGAGGAGCTTCGGCAGCGCGATGCCGTTGCCCTCCGCCCGCTCCAGGGTGCGGCGCATCAGATACGCGGCACGGTGCGGCCCGGCAGCCTTGGTGACGGCGTCCAGGGAGGCCTGCCATTCGGCGGTCTCCTCGGGGTCGCGGTCCGGGAGCTGGTCGAGCTCGCTCGGCTGGATGGCGTTGGGGTCGGTCATGTCGCCGCCTTCCTCAGTCGAAGGGGGGTGCCCTTGGTCTTTGGCAGGACAGGGCATGGGGCCTCTGTAGAAGCCCGTCGGTGACTCTAACTCCCTGATCGATGATCGATCAAAGGGTTGAGAGGCAAAACCTCTTGATCACGAGAAAGTCGGCACGGGGTGTCTTCAGTGAAGGCACGGGGTGCCGTGATTTTTCTGGGTTTTCGCAGGTGGGGACGCATTTGAGCGCCGACGTGCTCAGGCTCGCGGTGCGCACCCCAGCACATGAGCCTTCACGATCTCGGCGATCCTCGGGTCCCGTCGCCGGAACGCCTGCACCAGCTCCTCGTGCTCCTCCGCGTACGACTGCTGCACCGTCCCCAGCCACCGGATCGACAGCGCCGTGAAGACCTCGATGCCGAGCCCTTCCCAGGTGTGCAGCAGCACCGAGTTCCCGGCCGCCCGCACCAGCTCGCGATGGAAGCCGACCGTGTGCCGTACCTGCGCCGTGCCGTCCGACGCGGCGTCGGCGTCGTACAGGGCGGCGACGTGCGGTTCCAGGGCCGAGCAGTCCTGCGCCAGCCGCTCCGCCGCCAGCTCGGCCGCGATCGCCTCCAGGCCGGCCCGGACCGGGTAGCTCTCCTCGAGGTCGGCGGCGGTCAGATTCCGCACGCGTACGCCCTTGTTGGGCGCCGACTCGATCAGCCGCAGCGACTCCAGCTCGCGCAGCGCCTCCCGTACGGGCGTCTGGCTGACCTCCAGCTCGGTCGCGATCCGCCGCTCCACGATCCGCTCGCCCGGCTTCCAGCGCCCGCTGACGATCCCCTCCACGATGTGCTCGCGGATCTGTTCGCGCAGCGAGTGGACGACGGGCGCGGTCATGAGGGCTCCTTAAGCGCGTTTGACGTTTAGACAATAAGGCGCGTGCGCTCCGCTGGGAGGGCCGACAGGGTTGCTTCAGCGCAGGTGAGACGAGACTTACATGGTGTGAGGGTTGGGTCGGGCGCCTAGTAGCTCGGGGGGTTCTGTCGTCTGGCGGCTGCGGGTTGTCTGTGGTTGTTCGCGCAGTTCCCCGCGCCCCTATAGG
>NZ_JBFALC010000129.1:0-11529 GCF_040656035.1 Streptomyces sp. NPDC050211 | reverse complement strand
CGCGCTGGCGGTGCTGGCCCGCGCGGCCCGGCCGGGGGCGGCGGCCCATCCGGCCGCCGCGTTCTGGGGCGGCGCGGCCGCGATCGCCTGGCACCTGGCGGCCCGGGAGCGGCTGCTGCCGGGCGTCACACCGGGCGGCTACGACGCCTGGCGGATGGGCCCGCTGGACCTGGACGACGTACGACGGGTGCGCGCGCTGGCCGGCGCCGCGCCGCCCCAGGCGTACGCCACCGCCCTGCCGGGCACCGGTGGCGGGGCCGTGCGGATGCCCGAACCGGAAGGCCT
The DNA here is from genome assembly GCF_040656035.1 of Streptomyces sp. NPDC050211. NCBI lineage: Bacteria > Bacillati > Actinomycetota > Actinomycetes > Kitasatosporales > Streptomycetaceae > Streptomyces > Streptomyces sp. NPDC050211. The sequence goes on along the minus strand of NZ_JBFALC010000129.1, from coordinate 11,244 downwards.
GGTACGGGCGTTCATGGATGCCGTCGCCGACACCCTGCCGCGGACGGCGGCCGCCCACGCGGCCACCGGCCGGGCCGCCTTCGCCGCCGTCGAACCCCAGCACGTGCCCCAACTGCGGGCCTGGGCCCAGGAGATCTCGGCGGGCCTGGACTCGGGGGTACGGGTGTCCCTGCGCGCTCAGCTCACGGACACCGGCACGGAAACCCCTCCCACCCTGCGCCTGGTCCCCCGCGCCCACAGCCTCGCCGACCCCACCCTCGCCCTCGACGCGGAAGACCTCTTCGCCAGCGCCGACCACGCGCTGGGCCCCCGCGCCCAGGCCGACACCGTGCTGGCCATACGCCGCGGCGCGGACGTGTGGCAGCCGCTGCAGCGGCTGCTGCCCGTGCCGCGCGCCATGGACCTGTCCGACCGGGACGTGAACGACCTGCTGGGCGGCGCCGCCGGCCGGCTGCGCGCGCACGGCATCGACGTGCGGTGGCCCAAGGACAGCGGCCGCTCGCTGACCGCCCGGGCCGTCGTCGGCGCCGACCTGCCGCCGCCGGCCGACCTGCGGTCCTTCTTCGGCGGCGCCCACACCGTGGACCTGCGCTGGCAACTCGCCCTCGACGGCGAGGCGTTGACCAACCAGGAGACAGGCGAGGTCGCCGCCGGCCGCCCGGTGGTACGGCTGCGGGGCGGCTGGATCCTGGCTGGCGCGGACCTGGCCCGCAAGGCACGCGAGCGGGAGGTGGGCCCGCTCAGTGCGATCGAGGCGCTCGCCGTCGCCCTGACCGGGTACGCCCGCGCCGGCAGCGAGCAGGTGCCGGTGGCGCCCACGCCGTGGCTGGAGGCGCTGCGCGCCCACCTCACCGATCCGGACGGCGGCGGCGAGCCCGTACCACAGCCCGCCGCGCTCGCCGCCACCCTGCGCGACTACCAGCTGCGCGGCCTTCGCTGGCTTCAGCGGATGACCTCGCTGGGGCTGGGCGGCTGCCTCGCCGACGACATGGGCCTGGGCAAGACGATCCAGCTGATCGCGCTGCATCTGCTGCGCCAGGAGCACGACAACTCCAGCGGCCCGACCCTGGTGGTGTGCCCGGCCTCGCTGCTGGGCAACTGGCAGCGCGAGGTGGGCCGGTTCGCACCGGGCACGGCCGTACGCCGCTACCACGGCACGGGCCGCACCCTGGACGGCGCCGACGACGGATTCGTCCTGACGACGTACGGCACGATGCGCCTGGACGCCGACCGGCTCGCCGGGCACCGCTGGGGCATGGTCGTCGCCGACGAGGCCCAGCACGTCAAGAACCCGCACTCCAGCACCGCGAAGGCGCTGCGGCTGATCCCCGCCGACGCGAAGATCGCGCTCACCGGCACCCCCGTCGAGAACAGCCTCTCCGAGCTGTGGGCGCTGCTGGACTGGACGACACCCGGACTGCTCGGCGGATACGGCGAGTTCCGCCGCCGCTGGATGGCACCGATCGAGGCGGAGCGCACCGAGGGCGCGCGAGAGCGGCCCACGGCCGCGCGGCTGGCCGGCCTGGTCCGCCCGTTCCTGCTGCGCCGCCGCAAGTCCGACCCGGGCATCGCGCCGGAGCTGCCGCCCAAGACCGAGACGGACCGGCCGGTCGCGCTGAGCGCCGAGCAGTCGGCGCTGTACCGCGGGCGGGTGGCGCAGGTGATGGGACAGATCCGCGGTAGCGAGGGCATCGCCCGCAGCGGTCTGGTCCTGAAGCTGCTCACCGGCCTGAAGCAGATCTGCAACCACCCCGCCCAGTTCCTCAAGGAGCAGGACACGCCGCTGACGGGGCGGTCGGGGAAGCTGGAGCTGCTCGACGAGCTGCTCGACACGATCCTCGCCGAGGACGGCGCCGCACTCGTGTTCACGCAGTACGTCGCCATGGCCCGGCTGCTCGAGCGGCACCTGCGCGAGCGCGGCGTGCCCTGCCAGCTCCTGCACGGCGGCACGCCCGTGCCCAAGCGCGAGGAACTCGTCCAGCGCTTCCAGGACGGCCAGGTGCCCGTCTTCCTGCTGTCGCTGAAGGCGGCGGGCACCGGCCTGAACCTGACCCGGGCCGAGCATGTCGTGCACTACGACCGCTGGTGGAACCCGGCGGTGGAGGCCCAGGCCACGGACCGCGCCTACCGGATCGGCCAGAAGCGGGCCGTCCAGGTGCACCGGCTGATCGCCGAGGGCACCGTCGAGGACCGCATCGCCGCTCTGCTGGAGTCGAAGAAGGACCTGGCGGACGCGGTCCTCGGCGCCGGCGAGCAGGCACTGACACAGCTGACCAACGACGAACTGGCCAACCTGGTCGAGCTGAGGAGCCTGTGATGGCCGCGAGCCGAGGCAGTGGCGCCGGCGATGCCCGGGGCTTTCCCGCGTTCGCCGCACGCAAGGGCGGCCGGGCCCGCGGCCAGTCGTTCTGGGCCAGGGCCTTCACCGAGGCCGTCGAGGACACCTGGCCGCAGGAGGAGCCGCTGAAGCAGGGCCGGGCCGTCGCCCGCACCGGGCGGATCGGTCCGCTCACCGTCAGCCCCGGGCGGATCTCAGCTCAGGTGTACGGCGGCGAGGACGCGTACACGACCGTGGTCACTCTGCTGGAGCTGGACGAGCGGGAGTGGGAGCTGTTGTGGGAGAAGACCGCCGACCGGCCGGCCGAGACGCAGGCGCTGCTGGCGGGTGAGCTGCCCGAGGACCTCCTGGAGGCGGTGGAGGACGCCCGGGTGCGGCTGCTGCCCGGCTACGGGGACCTGGACGCGGACTGCGACTGCGACGCCCTGGACCATCCCTGCCCGCATGCCACGGCCCTGTGCTACCAGATGTCGTGGCTGCTGGACACGGATCCGTGGCTGTTGCTGCTGCTGCGCGGCAGAAACGCCGCCGGGGCCGTGGAGGAGCTGAAGTCCGAGCTGCTGCTGCGGGCCATGGCCGGCGACGACACCACGGACGACACGGACGACGCCGCCGACGCCGCCGACGCCGGTGACGCCGGTGACGCCGGCGCGGCTGAGGAGCGTGGGGCCGAACCCGCCCCGCCCGGCGCCCCGTTGCCCGGCGTTGACCCGCTGGCCGCCTGGTCGCGGCCGGCGTCGCCGCTGCCGGACCTGCCGGACCTGCCCGACCTGCCGGCCGGCACGGACGAGCCGGTCACCGGCATCGCGGCCGACCCGCTGGAGCGGCTGGTCGCCGACGCGGCCCACGCCGCCAGAGGCCTGCTCGCCTACGCCCGGGGCCTGACCGACTCGCCCGCGCCGCCGCTGGACCGGTGGCAGGACACCGTGCGCATCGCCGCCACCCATCCGGATCCGCGGGTGGCGGTGCGGCTGCGCGAGAGCTGCGGCCGGCCGGCCCAGGAGCTGGACCGGGCGGCCCAGGCATGGCGCACCGGCGGGGCGGCGGGCCTCGATGTGCTGGAGCGCACCTGGTCGCCGTCCGCCCAGGAGCGGGCGCGGGCCCGTGCGGCGCTGTCGGCGGGCTGGGAGGCGGACGAACTGCCGCAGCTCGAGGTGCGGGACAACCACTGGACGCCGGCCGGGCAGCAGATCCAGCTGCGTCTGGGCCGCGACGGGCGCTGGTACCCCTACCGCCTGCGGGCGGGCCAATGGTGGCCGGCCGGACCTGCGCACAGCGACCCCTCGGACGCCCTGGCCGACCTGACCGACCCGGCCGACCCGGCCGGCGGCTGAACGACCGCGCGGGAAAAAAAGGGGGGCCTCGTCACCGGGTGGTGACGAGGCCCCTTTCGTGCGGGAGTTCGTGCGGGAGGTGCACCGCGGCTCGATCAATCCTCCAGACCACGCCAGCACGATCGGGAGCCACAGGCACCGCGCGGTGCGCACCAAAACGGGGAGGGATCGTGACCGGACACGCCACGGCACACCGCTCTGCTCTCCTGGACGGTGTCCTCACCCAGGCACGGCGCACCCCGCACGCGACGGCCCTGGTATGGCGGGGCGAGGAGATCGGCTACGGCGCGCTGCTGCGCCGGGCGGAGAAGGAGCGGGCCCGCCTGGCGGATCTGCCGGGCGACGAGCCGGTCGCCGTACCGGCCGTGACGTCACCCGGCACCATCGCCCTGGTCCTGGCCTGCCTGCTGCAGCGCCGCCCGGTCCTGCTGCCCGCCGCCACCCTGGGACCCGACGCAGCCGCCCGGCTGCACGAGCAGGCCGGTGTACGGCACGTGCTGCGGCCCTGCGACACTCCCTTGCCGCCCGGCCCGCACCCCCCGCGACCGCCCGCCCCGCCCGCCGGCCGGCCCGCGCTGCTGCTCACCACCTCCGGCTCCACCGGAGCGCCGAAGATCGTGCCGCTGGACGCGGACGCGATCGACGCCTTCACCGGCTGGGCCGGCGCCGCCTTCGGCATCGGGCCGGGCACGACGGTCCTCAACTACGCGCCGCTCAACTTCGACCTGTGCCTGCTCGACGTGTGGACCACCCTCGCGCACGGCGGCCGGGTCGTCCTCGTCGAGGCCGACCACGCCCTGGACGGTCCGCGCCTGCTCGCCCTGCTGACCCGGCATCAGGTCCAGGTCGTCCAGGCCGTCCCGATGTTCTTCCGGCTGCTCGCCGACGCCGCCGACGCCGCCCGGGCGGTGCTGCCCGCCGTACGGCACGCCATGGTCACCGGCGACGCCGTGCCCGGGCCGCTGCTCGCCCGGCTGCCCGCGCTGCTGCCCGGCGCCCGGCTGCACAACATCTACGGGTGCACCGAGACCAACGACAGCTTCATGCACGAAGTGGACGCGGCAGGCGCGGCGGACGGCGGCCGGCTGCCGCTGGGCCGGCCGCTGCCCGGCGTCGACGCCCTCCTGGTCACCGACGCGGGCACCGTGCTGGCCGGGCCCGGCACCGGTGAACTCCTCGTCTCCACCCCGTTCCAGACCCGCGGCTATCTGGGCGCCGCGGCCGCCGCGCCGGTGTTCGTGCCGCATCCGGCTAGCGCCGGCACGCCGGGCCGGCGCTACTTCCGCAGCGGCGACCTGGTGCGCCGGCACCCGGACGGCTCCCTCACCCTCGAGGGCCGCACCGACTTCCAGGTCAAGGTGCGCGGGGTGCGGGTCAACGCCCAGGAGGTGGAACACGTCCTGCTCGGCCACGACGAGGTGACCGAGGCGGCCGTGCTGGCCCTGCCCGACCCGGTCGCCGGACGGCTGCTGCACGCGGTCGTCAGGCGCACGGCGGGCTCACACCTCAACAGCCTGACGCTGCGCGGGCATCTGGCCCGCCGACTGCCCCGGGCGGCGGTCCCCTGCGGGCTGCGGATCGTCGACGACCCGCTGCCCAGGACCTCCACCGGCAAGGTCGACCGCGACCGGGTCGCTTCGGCCCACTTCACCAAGGAGAACTGACATGTCCCACGCCCAGGCCGTCAAGGAGTTCGTCGTCAAGGAGTTCCTGCCGGACGTGCCCGCCGAGGAACTCGCCGACGACCTCGACCTCATGGCGAACGGCGTCATCGACAGCCTCGGCCTGCTCAAGGTGATCGCCTGGCTGGAGGACCGCTACGGCGTCGACACCGACGCCGTCGACCTGGACCCGGAGTCCTTCACCTCCGTCGCGGCGATCGCCGCGTTCCTCGCCGCCGCGCCGCGCGAGCACGCGGGGGCCGCGTAGCCATGCACGAGGCCGTCGTCTCGCTCATCGGCCGGGAGGCTCCCGTGCAGCTGCCGGTGTGGCGGTCGTTCTGGGACCAGCTGCACGCCGGAGGCCTGCGCCGGGGCGAGGCCACGGCCCTGCTCGCCTCGCTGTCCACGCAGATGCCCGACCGTCTCACCCTGCAGGCACTGCTGGACTCGCTGGCCGAGCGCCGGCCGGCCCGCCCGGCCACGGAGTTCGCCGGTGCCGTCAACATCGTCGGCACCGGCGGCGGACCACCCACCTTCAACATCTCCACCGCGGCCGCCTTCGTGGCGGCGGCGATGGGCGTGCCGGTCGTCAAGACCGGCTCCCGCGCCTACACCAGCTCCTGCGGCTCGCTCGACCTGCTGGAGCGGCTCGGCATCGCCCCGGCCACGTCGTACGAGCAGACCTGGGACACCCTGGAGCATTGCGGGATCGCCTTCGCCGGGTACTTCGTCTACCCGGCGGAGATCGCGCTGCTCGCCCGGGCCGCCGCACCGCTGGACCTGCGCCGGCTGGGGTCGTTCGTCAACACGCTCGGCCCCTTCCTGGCCGACATGCCGGTGCGCGCGCAGGTGACCGGGGTGTCCCGGCCGCAGGCGCTGGCGGGGCTGCGGCAGGCGGCCGGGCATGTCTCCCGGACGACGGGCCGGACGGTGTGGCTGGCCGACAACGACGCCGGCGCCGACGAACTCCTCGCCTTCACCGCCAACCGGGTGCGCTGCTACCAGGACGGCGCCGAGGACGAGTTCACCCTGTCGCCCGGCGCGCTGGGCCTGGGCTCCGGCCGCCTGGCGGACCTGGCCCGGCCCGAGCAGGCCGGTGTGCGGCACGCCGCGGACCTCTTCCGTCAGGTCCTCGCCGGCCACGGCACCCCGGCCGCCACCGAAACCGTCTGCCTCAACGCCGCCGCCCTGGCGGTGGCCGGCGGCATCACGGGCGACTGGCACCAGGCGCTGCGCGCGGCCCACGCCACGCTGCACGACGGCACGGCGCTGTCCCTGGTCGAGCGCCTGCGCACGCGGGAGGCGGCCCATGCCTGAGCGTGTGCTGCCCACCGCCTTGGCGGCGGGCCGCGTGCCCGCCCCGCCGCCGCTTTCGGGCCTGGCCCCGGGCGCGGTCAAGGGCGTGGCGGCCCTGTCGGCGGCGTCCTGCCGCGCCGCGACCGCCGCCGAGGCCGCACCCGCGCGGCGCTCGAGCAGCGGCCGCAGGGCCGAGGGCGCGCCCCCCGGGATCGCGCACCCCCCGGTCCCCGCGGACGGCGGCGGGTTCTTTGCCCGCCGGCGCCCCGGCCGGCCGGGCATCGCCGTGTTCCTCAACGCCGGCGATCCCCCGCTTGAGACCCTGCCCGACCTCGTGGCGATGCTCGACGACAGCGACATCGACTGTCTCGAACTGGCCGTGCCGTTCCCGGGCTCCGTCACCGACGGCCCCGTGATCCGCCGCAGCGCCGACCGTGCCCTGGCCGGCGGGGTCACCCTGGACGCCGTCCTGGACGCGGTGGCGGCCCTGCGCCCGTCCCTGCGCCGGCTGCGGATCGCGCTGCTCGCCGACTGGAGCCACACCGTCAGGGGCCGGGACCTGGGCCACTTCGCCCACGCGGTGGCCGGCGCCGGCTGCGACGGCCTGCTCCTGCACGGCCTGCCGCCCCGGCTGCGCCCCGCCCACTACGAGGCCGCCCACCGGGCCGGACTGCCGCTGGTCACGACCTGCTACGCCGTCTCCGCACCAAAGGTCGTGGCGGAGGCCGCCGCACACGCCTCCGCCTACCTCTACCTGGTCGCCCACTACGGCCGCAGCGGCACCGCCGCCGCCTTGGACCACGACCGGCTCGCCGCGACCCTCACCCAGCTGCGCGCCACCAGCCGCGCCCCCATCGCCGTCGGTTTCGGCGTGCGCACCGGCGCCGACATCGCCGCCCTGGAAGAGCTGGGCGCGGACGCCGCCGTCGTCGGCAGCGCCGGCGTGGCCCGTATCGAAGGGGCCCTGGCCCAGCGGCGCGACGCCGTGCGGGAGTTCGCCTCCTTCGTCACGGAGCTGCGCCACCCGGCCGCTAGCCGCCCTGACCCCCGTATGAAGGAAGGAAGCCACACATGATCGTGCGCACCATCGACAGCGTCCGCTGCGTCGACTGGGGCAACGGCCTCAGCCGCCGGTTCCTCACCGAGTCGGACGGCCTCGGCTACACCGTCACCGACACGATCGTGCGGGCCGGCACCAAGTCACGGCTGGAGTACCGCCGTCACCTGGAGGCCTGCTACTGCATCGCGGGCAGCGGCGAGATCGTCGACATGAGCGGCGAGAGCCACCCCATCACCCCCGGCACGCTCTACGCCCTGGACCAGCACGACGCGCACTGGCTGATCGCCGGCCCGGACGAGGACCTGCGCCTGGTGTGCATGTTCACGCCGGCGCTGCGCGGCGACGAGCGCCACGACCTCGACTCGGACGGGTTCTCCCACTACTGATGATCACGTGGACCAAGGACCAGCGGCGGCTGCGCGAGGGGCTTGTGCCCCTGCTGGCCAAGCTCAGCGACGGACACATCCAGCGGGACGCCGACGCCGCCTTCCCGCGCGCGCAGTGGGACCTGCTGCGCGCGACGGGAATCCTCGGCCTGCCCTTCGAGGAGCGGTTCGGCGGGCTCGGCCAGGATCTGCTGACCACCATGTATGTCCTGGAGGGGCTGGGCCTGGGCTGCCGGGACGCGGGGCTGAACTTCTCCGTGTGCAGCCACCTGGTCGCCGCCGGCGTCCCGCTGCAGCGTTTCGGCTCCGAGGAGTTGAAGGCCCGCTATCTGCCCGCGCTGTGCTCCGGCGACCTGATCGGCGCCCATGCGATCAGCGAACCGGACAGCGGTTCGGACGCGCTGGCGATGCGCACCCGGGCCGAGCGGGACGGCGACCACTACGTCCTCACCGGCAGCAAGGCCTTCGTCAGCAACGGCCCCGTCGCCGATGTGATCACCGTGTACGCCCGCACCAGCGACCGCCCCGGACCGCTGAGCATCACCGCGTTCCTCGTCGACCGTGCCACGCCCGGGCTCACCGTGGGGCGGCCGGTGGCGAAGATGGGGCTGCGCACCTCCCCGCTGTGCGAGCTGTACTTCGACGCCTGCCGCATCCCGGCCACGCAGGTCGTCGGCCGCCGCGGCGGCGGCTTTCTCGTCCTGGACCATGTGATGCGCTGGGAGATCCTGTGCTCCTTCGCCGTCAACGCGGGCGAGATGCGCGACCGGGCCGAGCGGTGCGCCCAATACGCGCGCACCCGTACCCAGTTCGGGCAGCCGATCGGCTCCTACCAGGCCGTGTCCCACAAAATCGTGGACATGGAGATCGGGGTGGAGTCCGCCCGGCACTGGCTGTACTCGGCGGCGGCCAAGCTGGCCGCGGGCGAGAACGTCACCCGTGACATCGCCATCGCCAAGCTCGTCACCAGCGAGGCCAACGTCGCCTCGGCGCTCGCCGCGGTGCAGATCTTCGGAGGCAACGGCTACATGGCCGAGTACGGCATCGAGAAGGAGCTGCGCAACGCGGTCGCCGGGACGATCTACTCCGGCACGTCCGAGATCCAGCGCAACCGCATCGCCTCGATGCTCGGCCTGTGACCCCTTTCAAGAAAGCGGACCCCACCACCATGACCGCCCTGGCAGCAACCCAATTCATCGACCACCACAGCCCAGAAGTGCGCACGTTCGTCACCCAGGCGCTCCCGGCCACCGCAGCCACGCCCACCGAGCGGGCGGTGGCCCTGTACTACGCCGTACGGGACTCCATCCGCTACGAGGTCTACGGCGCCGACCTCACCCGCGAGGGCCTGCGCGCCAGCCAGGTCGTTGCCACCGGCGCCGGGATGTGCCTGCACAAGTCGGTGCTGTACACGGCCGCACTGCGCGCGCTGGGCATCCCGGCCCGCCTGGTGCTGACCGACGTCCGCAACCATCTCGCCTCCCAGCGGCTCAAAGAGCTGCTGGGCGGGGACGTGTTCCACCAGCACGCCCTGACCGCACTGCACCTCAACGGGCGCTGGGTGAAGGCGACCCCGGTGTTCAACAAGACCCTGTGCCGGCTGTACCGGATGGCCCCGCTGGAGTTCGACGGCACCGCCGACAGCGTCCACCACCCCTTCGACCTGAAGGGCCGGCGCCAGATGGAGTTCCTGCGCGAGCACGGCGCGTTCGACGACCTTCCCTACGAGCGGGTGATCGGCGACCTGCGGGCCGCGCACCCGCGGCTGTTCACCGCCCAGGGTGCACGGTTCGCGGAGGGTTCCCTGGTGCGCGAGGCGGCCGCGTAGTGCTGGTCAAGTTCTGCGGCGCCACCACCGCCGCCGAGGTACGGGGCGTCGCCGACGCGGGCGCCGACCTGGTCGGGCTGTGGCACCAGGTGCCCGCCGGGCGCGCGGAGCTGTCCGCGCAGCGGCTGGCCGGCCTGGCCGCCGCGGCGCGGGCCACCGGCCGGCTTCAGCCCGTGCTGGTCACCTTCGGCTCCGACGTCGAGGCGCTGGCCCGGCTGACGGCCGGCGGCGGCCCCTGGTGGATCCAACTGCACGGCTACCAGCCGCCCGCCACCGTCCGCGCCCTGCGCGCGCTGGTCCCCGACGGCGTACGCATCGTCAAGGTCCTGCACGTGCAGGGCGCCTCCTGCGTGGAGGCGGGACTGATCGGCGCCTACGAACGGGCCGGCACGGACTGCTTCCTGCTGGACGCGGTCACCGCCGACGGGCGCATCGGCAGCACGGCGCTGCCCCTCAAGCAGGCCACGGTGACCGCTCTGGCCGACCGGATGGCCCGCCCCTTCCTGCTGGCGGGCGGGCTCAGCGCGGACAACGCCGGCCGGTTTCGCGGCGCCGTCGCCCATCCCCGCTTCCTCGGCATCGACGTGGACTCCGCCGCGCGCGGCCCGGGCGGACTGCTCGCCGAGGCCCACGCGGCGGCGGTGGCCACCGCCTGGAGGACGCCATGACGTTCGTTCAGGCCCTGACGTCGGCCACCCGCCCGGTGATCATGGAGGTCAAGCGGCGGGACGCCGACGGCACCGACCTGCTGGGCGGGCGCACGGTCGCCGAGGTCGTCGCCGGGTACGAACAGGCCGGGGCGCCGTGCCTGTCGGTGGTCACCGGCCGCTGGTTCGGCGGCAGCGAACAGCTGCTGGGCGAGGTCGCCGCCCGCACCGCACTGCCGCTGCTGCGCAAGGACTTCATCACCTCGCGGCGCCACCTGCAGCGCAGCCGCGACCTGGGGGCTGGCGCAGTGCTGCTGACGGTGAAGGTGCTGCCCGCCGACGTCCTGACCAGGCTGGTCGACCATGCGCTCGAGCTGGGCCTGACCCCGTTCGTGGAGGTCGCCGACGCGGTGGAGGCGGCCGCGGTACCCCGGCCGGACGCGTGCGTGGTCGCCGTCAACAACAAGGACATCGCCACCCGGGAGCGGCTGCCCGGCGACCTGGCCCGCAGCGCCGGCCTGCTGCCCGCCGTGCGGAACACCGGCGCCCGCTTGGCGGTCAGCGCCAGCGGCATCACCGACCCCGCCGACGCGGCCCGGCTGCTGGCGGCGGGCTTCGACGGCCTGCTCGTCGGCACCGGGCTGCTGCGCGCGGCGCACCCGGCCAGCTGGTGCGCGGCCCTGGATATGGCCCG
>NZ_JBFALC010000128.1:0-11625 GCF_040656035.1 Streptomyces sp. NPDC050211 | reverse complement strand
TGTTGAGTTCTCAAGGAACGGACGCTTCCTTCGTACTCACCCGAGAAACACTCTCTCGCGGCTTTCCTCCGGGCGCTTCCCTTCGGTGTTTCCAACCTTACCAGATCCCTTTTCCGTTCCGTTTCCGGTCGGAATTTGTTTCCGGTGGCCGTTGGAGTGGCCTTGCCTATTTGATTGCCTTCCGGCTCTCTTTCGGCGAGTCCGACTTTATCAGAAGTTTTTGACCGGCCTGACCGGCCGCTCAGTCCTGAATAATCGGGGGCTCCTCGGGAAGTGAGTTCACAAGAAGCCGACAGATGCTCACTGTCGCCCCCGGGCAAACCCTGCCCTCTAGGCAACTGTTTGAATCTACCTCCCCACGCCCTCCGTGTCAACGGCTCTTGTGGGTGAAGGAGAGACTAGCAGCTCAGCAGACAGGTGCGCACATCAGGCAGCCGTCGGAACCGCGGCGCTGCGCTCCGCAGCCTCGACGTCGCCCGTCTCCCCGGTGCGGGCGGCGCGACCGCCCAGGACGTAGACGTAGGCAAGGAAGACGAGCTCAGCGAGGACCCCGATGCTTATTCGTGCCCATGTGGGCAGGCCCGACGGGGTCACGAAGCCTTCGATGGCGCCGGAGACGAAGAGGACCAGGGCGAGGCCGATGGCCATGCCCACGGCGGCTCGACCCTCTTCCGCGAGGGCCGTGCGTCGGCTGCGTGGGCCGGGGTCGATGACGGTCCAGCCGAGGCGCAGGCCGGTGCCGGCGGCGACGAAGACCGCGGTCAACTCGAGCAGACCGTGCGGCAGGACGAGACCGAGGAAGGTGTCGAGCCGACCGGCTGAGGACATCAGGCCGAAGCCGACGCCGAGGTTGAGCATGTTCTGGAAGAGGATCCACAGAACCGGGAGGCCCAGGAAGACCCCGAGGATCAGGCACAGGGCGGCCGCCCAGGCGTTGTTCGTCCACACTTGGGCGGCGAAGGAGGCCGCGGGGTGGCTCGAGTAGTAGGCCTCGTACTGGCCTCCGGGGCGGGTGAGCTCGCGCAGCTCATCGGGGGCCGCTATGGAGGACTGCACTTCCGGGTGAGTACCTATCCACCAGCCCAGGAGTGCCGCGACAAGGGTCGACAGGAGCGCGGTGGGTACCCACCAGTGGCGCGACTTGTAGACCGCGGCGGGGAATCCGTGCGTGAGGAAGCGGGTGACGTCGCGCCAGGAGGCGCGTCGGGTGCCTGTCACGGCACTACGCGCGCGTGCCACGAGTTGGCTGAGCCGACCGGTCAATTGCGGGTCGGGGGCGCTGGACTGGATCAGGGAGAGATGAGTGGCGGTGCGCTGGTAGAGGGCGACGAGTTCGTCGGCCTCGGCACCGGTGAGGCTGCGCTGGCGCCGGAGCAGGGCGTCGAGGCGGTCCCATTCGGCTCGGTGGGCGGTGACGAAGACGTCGAGGTCCATCGGTTTGCCTGCTCCTGGGCTGTTCGTCGGCGGCTCGTCGTGGTGTCAGCTTGTCGTACTGCGGCGCGATGCGCCCTCAGCTTGGCAGACTGGCTGTTCTCAGGGCAGGTCAGGGGAAGGACAGCGGCGTGAGTGAGCTGGTGACGGGTGAGGCGGTGGCGCTGGAGTTGCGCCCCGCGAGGCTGCCCAGCAGGGCGCTGGCCGTCCTGCTCGATCTGGTGGTGGCCGTGATCGCCTACCTGGTCGTGACCATCGGCCTGGTGATCTCCACAGCTTCATTGGACGAGGCGGCACAGTTCGCCCTGTCGATCGCGACGTTCGTATTGGTGCTGGTGGGCGGACCGATCGCGGTCGAGACGCTGGGCCATGGGCGATCGCTCGGCAAGATGGCGTGCGGGCTGCGTGTGGTGCGGGACGACGGCGGGCCGATCCGGTTCCGGCATGCGCTGGTCCGGGGTGGGATCGGCGTGATCGAGATTCTGATGACATTTGGCGTGATCGCCTGCATCGCCTCTCTCGTGTCGGCACGCGGGCGGAGGCTCGGGGACGTGTTCGCAGGGACTCTGGTCGTGAGGGAACGGGTGCCCGTGGCCCGTACGAGCTTCGTTCCTCCGCCGCCGCCCTGGCTGGCCGGGCGGTTCGCCAAGCTGGATCTGTCGGCGGTTCCGGACGGTCTGTGGCTTGCCATCCGCCAGTATCTGACGCGGATGCAGCAGCTGGATCCGCAGGTCGGCTGGGCCATGGCGGAACGGCTCGCCACCGACCTCGCGGCCCGTACGGGAAGCCCGGCGCCGCAGGGCGTTCCGCCGGCCGCGTATTTGGCGGCGGTGGTGCAGGAACGGCAGGCACGGGATGCAAGGCGTGCCTTCGCGGGCGGCTCGGTAGCGGCCGGTCCAGTCGCGGGTGCTCCCGCTGCTGGTGGCGGGCCTGTGGCCGGTGTGCCGGGGGCGTATGTGCCTCAGGCGGTTCCGTCCGCGGTCCCTGCTCCTCAGCCCGAGGCTCCGGTCAGTGGCCGGCGCGAGGCTCCCGAGGTGTCGCCTGCCGACGGTCCCGCCACTGGGTTCGTGCCGCCTGCGTAGCCCGGCCCGCCGGCCACCCAGCACGAACGCGGCGCTCAGTCGAACGCGGACGGCGGCGAGTCAAGGTCCTCCAGCTCGATGCCCGGTGCCGCGAGCACGACGTCGCCGGCGATGTGTACGGCGTGCTGTTCGCCCGTGTCCAGGGCTGTGACCTGGTATTCGTCCACGGTCAGAAGGCCGTTGTCAGTGGCGTGTGCTTCTCTTTTCAGCAAGGCCCAGGACTGGTCCACGGTGCGCGGGGCGAGGACGGGGTCGGTGAAGGCGACGAGGCGGACGCGGGTTGCTGAGCTGGAAGGGGTGAGGCGCAGGAGACGAGTGGTGGCGATGAGGAATGCGGGGGAAGTGCCGGTGAAGGCGTGGGCGCGGACGTTGCCTTCCATGGCATGAGCCCCGGTGGGGTCTGTACGGACCCAGGTGACGCCGTCGAGCGCGGCGCCGCGGACCTGCCAGCCCGCGGCGTGGAGTTCGAGGCGGATGGGGCGGCCGAGTTCGTCGAGGGTGATGTCGACGGAGCCGCTGTGGTCACCCGCGGGGGTGGTCCGTTGTGAGACGTAGCGCCAGCCGGAGGGGCCGGGGGCGCAGTGGAAGTGCTCGTCTGCGAGGGGGGTGTGATCGTGCGGATCATGGAGCGAATAACGGCCGCGGGGCATGGGGGTCCTGGGTCTTGACGGGCTGGTCCGGCCGCAACGGCCAACGGGGCAGGCCCCCGGCACGGGGGTGCGGGGACCTGCCTCGGAGGACCTGCTGGTGAGAGCGTGTCAGCGCACCGGCGCGCTCTCACGGGCTGCGGTCAGTACTCAGCGCCTGAGCCGACGGCTACCCACAGGAGCCGGCGGCTCAACAGCGGCGGCCGAGGGCTCAGTAGCGGTAGTGGTCCGGCTTGTACGGCCCCTCGACCTCGACGCCGATGTACGCGGCCTGCTCCGGGCGCAGCGTGGTCAGTTTCACGCCGAGCGCGTCCAGGTGGAGGCGGGCGACCTTCTCGTCGAGGTGCTTGGGCAGCACGTACACGTCGGTCGGGTACGCGTCGGGCTTGGTGAACAGCTCGATCTGGGCCAGGGTCTGGTCCGCGAAGGAGTTGGACATCACGAACGACGGGTGGCCGGTGGCGTTGCCCAGGTTCAGCAGGCGGCCCTCGGACAGCACGATGAGCACCTTGCCGTCGGGGAACGTCCAGGTGTGAACCTGCGGCTTGACCTCGTCCTTGACGATGCCGGGGATCTTCGCGAGGCCGGCCATGTCGATCTCGTTGTCGAAGTGGCCGATGTTGCCCACGATCGCCTGGTGCTTCATCTTGGCCATGTCCGAGGCCATGATGATGTCCTTGTTGCCGGTCGTGGTCACGAAGATGTCGGCCGTCTCGACGACCTCGTCGAGGGTCGTGACCTGGTAGCCGTCCATCGCCGCCTGCAGCGCGCAGATCGGGTCGATCTCGGTGATGATCACGCGGGCGCCCTGGCCGCGCAGCGACTCCGCGCACCCCTTGCCCACGTCGCCGTAGCCGAAGACCACGGCGGTCTTGCCGCCGATGAGGACGTCGGTAGCGCGGTTGATGCCGTCGATCAGGGAGTGGCGGCAGCCGTACTTGTTGTCGAACTTCGACTTGGTGACCGCGTCGTTGACGTTGATCGCCGGGAACAGGAGGGTACCGTCGCGGTGCATCTCGTACAGGCGGTGAACGCCGGTCGTGGTCTCCTCGGTCACGCCGCGGATCTCCGAGGCGAGCTGGGTCCACTTCTGCGAGCCGTCGGTGATGGTGCGGTTCAGGAGCTCGAGGATGACGCGGTGCTCGTCGTTCTCGGCGGTGTCGACCGCCGGGACCTTGCCGGCCTTCTCGTACTCGACGCCCTTGTGGACGAGGAGGGTGGCGTCGCCACCGTCGTCCAGGATCATGTTCGGGCCGCCGGTGGGGGTGTTCGGCCAGGTCAGCGCCTGCTCCGTGCACCACCAGTACTCCTCCAGGGTCTCGCCCTTCCAGGCGAAGACCGGGATGCCCTGGGGGTTGTCGGGCGTGCCGTTCGGGCCGACGGCGACGGCGGCGGCCGCGTGGTCCTGGGTGGAGAAAATGTTGCAGGACACCCAGCGGACCTCGGCGCCCAGGGCGACCAGGGTCTCGATCAGGACCGCGGTCTGCACGGTCATGTGCAGCGAGCCCATGATTCGGGCACCGGCCAGCGGCTGAGTGGCGGCGAACTCCCTGCGGATCGCCATCAGGCCGGGCATCTCGTGCTCGGCGAGGGTGATCTCCTTGCGGCCGAACTCGGCCAGGGAGAGGTCGGCGACCTTGAAGTCCTGTCGGTTCTCGACAGTCGTCATTGAGAGCTGCTCCTCGGAGGTTGGGGCGAGGTGGGTACGGCTGGTCTGCGCGTGGCGGACACAGGGGTGCCCGAAGAGGACACAGGCATGCCCGCGTACACGCAGCGCAGTCCGTCGGAGGCCCTCTCTCCCTCGGTCGGTCCGCGGTGGGACCGCCCGACCGCCATCAGCAGCGACGTCTGGCTCCGTCCCAAGCTACACCGGTAAGGCGGGCCGTCC
This sequence comes from Streptomyces sp. NPDC050211, assembly GCF_040656035.1. Classification (NCBI taxonomy): domain Bacteria; kingdom Bacillati; phylum Actinomycetota; class Actinomycetes; order Kitasatosporales; family Streptomycetaceae; genus Streptomyces; species Streptomyces sp. NPDC050211. The sequence continues at coordinate 6,577 of NZ_JBFALC010000128.1, read as the reverse complement.
CCAGTCCACCTCCGAATAGATCAGGCCGATCACGGCCCCGGGGAGGGTCCGTCCGCCGGCCGGCCCCCGTTGGGCGGCGGACGGTTGTGACAGCGATAACAGGACACCCGCAATCGGATGGACAGGAGTCGACAGACCGGGACCTTCAGGGACTCTTGCCTCTTTGAGCTGGGAGAGAGGTGTTGCAGGATGCGAGGAGATCGGGACATCTGATCGATCCTGCGGGACGTCCGGGACGGCGTTCTCGCGTGACAAAGGCGTTAGGAGATCGACGTGACCAGTCCGGCCGGCCCTCCCCCCACGGGCAGCGGCGGTGGCGAGCGCAAGAGGTTGAAGTTGCTCGCGGTGACCGCGTGCCCGACCGGCATCGCCCATACGTACATGGCGGCGGAGAAGCTCGCGCAGGCCGCCGCGAGCCAAGACATCGACATGAAGGTGGAGACGCAGGGATCCATCGGGGCTGAAAACGTCCTAGATGACAACGATGTCACATCCGCCGACGGCGTCATCATCGCCGCGGACAAGGATGTGGACCTGAGCCGATTCGCGGGCAAGCGGGTCCTGACCGTCGGGGTCGCGGAGGGCATTCGCCACCCCGAGCAGCTGATCGAGCGGGTGCAGTCGGCGCCCGTGCACCTGGAGGGTGGCTCCCCCACAGCCGCCCGCGCCTCCGGCGGCAAGGAACGCGGCATCACGTACAAGGCGCTGATGAACGGGGTCAGTTACATGATTCCGTTCGTGGTCGTCGGCGGGCTGCTGATCGCGGTGTCGCTCGCGATCGGCGGGAACACCACGCCGGACGGCCTGGTCATCCCGGAGGACTCCTTCTGGATGGACGTGAACAACATCGGCGTCATCGGCTTCACGCTGATGGTGCCGATCCTGTCCGGCTATATCGCCTACGCGATAGGCGACCGGCCCGCGCTGGTGCCGGGCATGATCGGCGGCTGGATCGCGAACACCGGTGAGTTGTACGACTCGAAGGCGGGCGCCGGGTTCATCGGGGCGATCGTGACGGGGTTCCTGGCCGGTTATCTGGTCCTGTGGATCAAGAAGGTCAAGGTCCCGAAGTTCGTGCAGCCGATCATGCCGATCATCGTGATCCCGATCGTGGCGACCTCGGCGCTCGGGCTGTTCTTCATCTACGTCATCGGCAAGCCGATCTCCTGGGTGTTCGAGCATCTGACCAGCTGGCTCAGCGGGATGACGGGCACGAGCGCGATTCTGCTCGGGGCGATTCTCGGGCTCATGATCGCGTTCGACATGGGTGGGCCGGTCAACAAGACAGCGTTCCTGTTCGGCGCCGGGCTCATCGCGACCGGCAATCAGACGGTCATGGGCATGTGTGCCGCCGCGATCCCGGTCATGCCACTGGGGCAGGGCCTCGCCACGCTGATCCGCAAGCGCCTCTACACCGAGCAGGAACGGGAGACCGGTCTGGCCTCGCTGTTCATGGGCTGCTTCGGCATCTCCGAGGGCGCGATCCCGTTCGCGGCGGCGCGGCCCGCGCAGGTCATCCCGGCCAATATGCTCGGCGGCGCCGTCGCCGGCGCGATCGCCGGGCTCGCCGGCGTCGAGGACGCGGTGCCGCACGGTGGGCCGATCGTGGCCGTGCTGGGCGCGGTGAGCGGTGTACCGATGTTCTTCGTGGCCGTTGCGATCGGCTCTGTCGTCACCGCGCTGACGACGGTCGCCCTCGTCGACATCACCGAGCGGAGGCGGGGCACGCCGGTCGGCGGTGTGGGCGCGAGCGGGCCCGAGCCCGCGCTGGTGGGGGCGGGCGTGGGGGCGCGGGCCGCCACGAGCGCCGTAGGGGCGCAGGGCGCCGTAGCAACGAAGGGCGCCGCCGAAGCCGTACCGTCGCAGGCTGCCGGGCATGCATCCGCGGCGCCGGTCGAGGGCGGGGCGAGCACTGGCGGCCCCGCCGAGACCGCGGCTGCGCGCGGCACGGGTACGACGGACGAGGCAGCGGAGTCTGCGGAGCCGGACTCTGCCATGGACACCGCGAGCCCGAACCCCGCCCCGGAATCAGTCACCCCCGAAGCCCTCTCCGGTCACCTCACCGCGCAGACCGTGAAGGTTCGGCTCGAGGCCTCCGACAAGGAGGCGGCAATCCGCGAGATGGCGATCCTGTTGGCACGGACGGGCAAGGTGGCGGACGTCGACGAGTTGGTGGCGACGGCGTTGCGGCGTGAGGCGCAGGGCACCACGGGGCTCGGTGAGGAGATCGCGATACCGCATGCCAAGACGGACGCGGTGACCGCGCCGGTCGTCGGGTTCGCGCGGTCTGCCGAAGGTGTCGAGTGGGGCTCGATGGACGGTACGAAGGCGAGGCTGGTGTTCATGATCGCCGTACCGGAAGCCGCCGCGGGTGACGAGCATCTGCGGATACTGGCGCTGTTGTCGCGGAAGTTGATGGACACCGGGTTCCGGGAGCGGCTCATGGCAGCGCCGGACGATGCGGCGGTGCTCGGCGTGCTGAGCGAGATCCAGTAGCCGGAACAGCAGACGATGGGGCCCGCCGGAACGCTCGGCGGGCCCCATCGCCGTAAACACATCGTCGTGTCGTAAACACATCGTCGTACTGAGGACGCGGTCGTACGACGTCGTATCAGTGCTCGGTGGGGTGGGCTGCCGGGCCGCCCGGCGTTGCCTCGCGGTCGGCGCCCTTCGCGGCCTCGGCCTCGCTGTAGATGTCGGGCTCGAGGTAGATCACGCGGGCGATCGGGACGGCCTCGCGGATGCGGGCCTCGGCGGCGTCGATGGCGGAGGCGATCTCGGTGGCCGTGTCGTCGTGCTGGACGGCGATCTTGGCGGCGACGAGCAGTTCCTCGGGGCCGAGGTGGAGCGTGCGCATGTGGATGACGCGGGTGACGGTTTCGCCGTCGACCATCGCGGCCTCGATCTTCTGGACGTCTTCGAGGCCGGCGGCCTCGCCGAGCAGCAGCGACTTGGTCTCGATGGCCAGCACGATTGCGATCAAGATGAGGAGCACGCCGATGCAGAGCGTGCCGATGCCGTCCCAGACGCCGTCGCCGGTGGCGAGGGCCAGGCCGACGCCGCCGAGGGCGAGGATCAGACCGACCAGCGCGCCGAGGTCCTCCAGGAGGACGACGGGCAGCTCGGGTGCCTTGGCGTGACGGACGAACTCCGACCAGGACTTCTTCCCGCGCAGGACGTTGGACTCCTTGATGGCCGTCCGGAAGGAGAAGGTCTCGGCGATGATCGCGAACACGAGGACGCCGATCGGCCAGTACCAGTGCTCGATCTCGTGCGGGTGCTTGATCTTCTCGTAGCCCTCGTAGAGGGCGAACATGCCGCCGACCGAGAACAGGATGATCGAGACGAGGAAGGCGTAGATGTAACGCTCGCGGCCGTACCCGAAGGGGTGCTGGGGGGTCGCCTCGCGCTGGGCCCTCTTGCCGCCGACGAGGAGAAGGCCTTGGTTGCCGGAGTCGGCGAGCGAGTGCACCGACTCGGCGAGCATCGACGACGAGCCACTGAAGATGAACGCCACGAATTTCGCTACCGCGATCGCGAGGTTGGCGACGAGTGCCGCCACGATCGCCTTGGTGCCGCCTGACGCGCTCATGTATTCGCGTTGTCCCTTCGTGCGTACGCCGTCCAGACCTTTGCCCGGCCTTTGCCAGTGGGCCATTGTTGCAGCCCGCTCCGACAACGGTGCGTCAGGCCGCGACTCCTTGACCGTCAGGCGATGACGGTGGCCCGGAAGACCGTTCCAGAGCCGGATACTTCGGCTTTTTCGCCGGCCGGGACGAAGACCGACCGACCGGGGTTCAGCTCGTGCTCGCCTGCCCGGACGGAACCGGCCGTGCAGAGGAGGATCTGCGGGGTCTCGCGGGTGAGGTCGTGGGCGGCGCCGCCTTCGGGGAGGACGTACCGGGAGAGCCGGAACTCGTCGATCGGGGTCTCGTAGACCTCCTCGCCGTCCGGGGACGCCTCCGGGCGCAGCACGCCGGGATCGCTGGGCTCGAAGCGGACGATGCGCAGGAGTTCGGGGACGTCGACGTGCTTGGGGGTCAGGCCGCAGCGCAGGACGTTGTCCGAGTTGGCCATGATCTCGACGCCGAGGCCGTTGAGGTAGGCGTGCGGGATGCCGGCGCCGAGGTAGAGGGCCTCGCCGGGCTGCAGGCGGACGTAGTTGAGGAGCATCGCGGCGATGACGCCGGGGTCGCCCGGGTAGTGGTGGGCGATGTCGGCGTAGGGGGCGTACTCGCCGCCGAGGCGGGCGCAGGCCGCGGCGGCCGCGGTGACGGTGTGGGCCATCTCCTCGCGGTCGGCGCTCAGAACGGCCGTGAGGACCTCGCGCAGCGCCGCCTCCTCGGGGTGGGCGCGCAGCAGGTCGACGTACGGCTTGAGGGAGTCGACGCCGAGGCCGGCGAGCAGGTCGGCGGCCTGGGCCGGGGCGCGGAAGCCGCACAGGCCGTCGAACTCGGTGAGCGCGCAGATGAGTTCGGGCTTGTGGTTGGCGTCCTTGTAGTTGCGGTGCGGGGCGTCCACGGGGATGCTCCGGCGCTCCTCGTCCTCGTAACCCTCCTTCGCCTGCTCCAGGTTGGGGTGCACCTGGAGGGAGAGGGGGGCGCCGGCGGCGAGGATCTTGAGCAGGAAGGGCAGACCGGGGCCGAACTTGGCCACGGCCGCGGCGCCGAGTTCGCGCTCCGGGTTGTCGGCGATGACCTCGACGAGCGTGCCGCGGTCGGTGCGCGAGGGTGCGCCCGGGTGGGCACCCATCCACATCTCCGCCTGCGGTTCACCGGTCGGCTCGACACCGAGCAGCTGCGGGATCGCGGTGGTGGAACCCCAGGCGTAGGGGCGGATGCTGTTGTCGAGGCGGTCCATCGGCTCTCTGTCTGCTCTCTCTGCGTTCGACGCGTTCAATGCGCTCAATCTCAATGCGCTCAATGCGTTCGACTCTGGTTCGCCGTGCGTACGGCTTTCGTCTTGTCGCGCGTACGGCGGTCAGGGCGTCCTGGGTCAGATCAGGCCCTCGAAGCGAGCGCCAGGTAAACGGCGGCGAAATCGGTGATGGCGATCAGTTCGGCGAGGGTCTCCAGTTCGCCACCGGGTTCCGGCTCCAGTTCGCTGATCGGCGTGTCGTGGCTGAGGGCCAGGTCACGGGCTGCGGGCGCGGCGGTGAGGCCCTCGATCGGGCGGTCGCGGAGCAGCACCACGCGCGCGTGCATCGCGGGTGGCTCTTCGACGCGGTCGCGGAAGAAGTCGTCGGGGTCGGCGCTGGCGGCGAGCGGGCCGGCGAGCAGGGCGCTGTGCGCGGCGAGCGCCTCGGGGAGTTCGGCGACGACGGCCGGTGTGCCGGAGAGTTCGGCGAGGGCCGCGGCGAACCTGCGACCGGCCGGTCCTGCCGAGGTGCCCTCGGTCCAGATCAGCGGGAGGGCGTCGGCGAGTTCGGCGGCGAGGGTCTTGGCGGGGTTGCTGTACGTCGCGATGGCCGGCCCGCAGCGTTCGGCGATGTGGTCGAGGCGGTCGGCGACCTTCTCGATGGCGTCCGGCGGAGCGGTGAGCAGGCCGGTGCGGTCGAGGAGGGCGAGCAGCGGGGTCAGCAGCGCCCACAGGACGCCGGGCGCGGACGCGGCGGCGAGGGATTCGTCCTGCTCGTACGGGGCGGTCGCGAGCGGTACGAAGAGGCCGTGGGCGCCGTCCACCGCCTCGGCGAGCGGGGTGCGGGGCGGGGCTACGGCGGCGACCGTGCAGCCGCGGCGGTAGGCCTGGTCGGCGAGGAGGGAGAGGCCGGGTTCGGTGCCGTCCGGGGTGGTGATGAGCAGGAGGTCCACCGAGCCGGCCCAGCCGGGGAGTTCCCAGCGCAGGGCGCCTGCGGCGGGGGCGACGCCGGAGGGGGCCAGGCGGGTCACCGGGCTGCCTGCGCCTGCGAGGGTGCCGAGGAGGTCGGCTACGCAGATGGCGGCGGCGCCGGGGCCCGCGATGAGGACGGCGCGGGGGCGGCCGTCCGGTTTGAGGTCGTGGACGCCGGACTCGGTGGCGTGCCGGGCCGCTGTGCGGACTCGGGCGCCGGCCTCTGCGGCGCCGCGGAGCAGGCCGCGTTGGTCGGCCTCCGCGAGCCCCTCGGGGGCGTCGAGCAGCGATTCGTCGAGCATGGGCGGCAGACTCCGATCGCCGGGTCGTTACGCGGGGTGGCGGGCCTCGTCGACGAGGAGGACGGGGATGCCGTCGCGGACGGGGTATGCCAGGCCGCAGTCCTGGCCTGTGCAGATCAGCTCCGTGTCCTGCTCCTTGAGGGGGGCGTGGCAGGCCGGGCAGGCGAGGATCTCCAGGAGGCCGGCTTCGAGCGGCATGGGGGGTCCCTTCGGGGGCGGGGTGGGCTACGGCTGTGTGTGCGGATGTGCCTGGTCAGGGTACCGCTGGAGGGGGTGGGTGTGGGGGTGGACGGGGTGGGTGCGGGCGGGGTGGGGTTGGACAGGTGGGGTTCGGGGCGAGCGGCGTTGGTGTGACCGTTGTCGGGTTTCGCCCCCGCCGCCCCTACCCGTCCCATCCCCAGGGGCTCCGCCCCTTCGACCCCGCCAGGGGGCTCCGCCCCCTGGAC
>NZ_JBFALC010000127.1:0-11729 GCF_040656035.1 Streptomyces sp. NPDC050211 | reverse complement strand
CGGGGGGCATCCTCCACCCCCCCCCACCCATACCCGGCCCGCGCCCCCCCGGCCCCAACACCCCCGGGCCCCCCCCGGGCCCCAGGGCCCGCGCCGCGCTGCTCCGGCAAGAGCCAACGCTGACCGATCGGCCGAGGTACCGGAGGGGTGCGCGGGACGAGAGTGGCACAGCGGCCGTCACGACACCGGCCGTGACCTGCCACTTCTTGTCACTCCGCCGCCCCCAGGAACAGCGCCATGCCCGTGCAGCTCCCCGTGCTCGCTCCGCCGCAGCCGCCACCGACGGTCAACCGGCAGGTCCGGCCCCCTCGGCCAGCTCGCCGGTATCGCGTCCCGCTCCTCGCCGTCCTGGCCATCAGCCCGCTGTACGGGGTGTGGGCCGCGCATCTCGCCACGGTCGGCGGCGATCTCGCCGCGCAGTACGCCTGGGCGGGCTTCTTCGCCCGGCACCCGGACGTTCCGTACGGGCTGTTCTGGTTCGGCGGCCTGCACACCGCCAACTACAGCGTCCTGTCACCCCCGTTGATGGCACTGTTCGGTGTTCGGACCGTCTCCGTGCTGGCCGGCCTGAGCGCCACCTGGCTGCTGGCCGCCCTGCTGGTCCGCACCGTTCCGCGGGTGGCCCTGTGGCCCGCGCTGATCGGCGCGCTCGGTCTCTGGTACGACGTCGCGCTCGGCCGCACCACGTTCGCCCTCGGCCTCGCCTTCGCCCTGGCCGCCGTACTCGCGCTGGCCGGCCGCCCGCCCCGGCCCGCACGGCTCACCGCGGCCGCCCTCGCCGCACTGTGCGCCACCATGAGCAGCCCGGTCGCCGGTCTGTTCCTCCTGGTCGCGGGCGCCGGATATCTGCTCGACCGGCAGTACGGCAAGGCCCTCGTCCTCGCCCTGCCACCCGTGGCCGTCGTCGCCGCGACGACCCTGCTCTTTCCGTATCAGGGCGAGCAGCCCATGTCCGCGAGCCGCATGGCCCTGCCCCTGCTGCTGTCCCTCGGCACGGCTCTGACAGCGCCGCGCGACTGGCGGGTGGTACGGGCCGGGGCGGTCGTGTACGCCGCCGGAGTCGTCCTGTGCTGGCTGATCCCCTCGCCGATAGGTTCCAACGTCGAGCGCCTCGCCGTACACCTCGGCCCCGCCGTACTGCTCGCGGCGCTGCTCAGCACCCGCTCGGGCGCCGCCCGCAACGCCCTGCCCCCGCTCCGCGTCTGCACCTTGGCCGCCGTAGCGATCTTCTCCGTGGTGCACCTCTGCCTGACGTCGACGCACCCACTGCGCGGTGCGGCCCCCGCTCCGGCCTGGGCCACGCACACCGGCGGAGTCGTCGCCGAACTGCACCGGCTGGGCGCGGACCGCGGCCGAGTCGAGTTGCCGACCGACCGTGACCATCGCGGGGCGACCCTTCTCGCCCTGCATGTGCAGCTGATGCGGGGCTGGAACCAGCAACTGGACCAGGACAGAGGGCGGATGTTCTACGAAGGCGACCTGGACGGCCCTCGCTACCACGCCTGGTTGCGGCAGTGGGCGGTCGGCTACGTCGTCGTCCACGACGGCCCGCCGGAGACGACCGCGGTGCGCGAGACGGCCCTGATCCGGGACGGGCAGGACTGGCTGGAGCCGGTCTGGCACGATCGCCACTGGAAGATCTACCGGGTCCACGACACCCTTCCGCTCGCCTCGGCCCCGGCCCACGTCCTGAAGGCGGGAGAAGCGGACGTGACACTGAGAATCCCACGCCCGGGCACGGTCACCGTGCGCATCGTCCACTCCCCGTGGCTGCGGGCCGAAGAAGCGTGCGTCAGCGCCGACGGCCCCTGGACCCGGCTCACCGTGCCCCGGGCCGGCGTGTATCGACTGACCTCCGGCTACGGCGGGGCCGGTGCCGGGGCGAACGGCTGCTGACCGGTGCGCGTCAGCCGACAGGGCAGCCGGGCCGTCGAGGCCCTGTACCGGCTGGAGTTGGGGGAGGGGTCCTCCGACGGGCGCTGGCCGACCCGGCCCGACATGGCATGACCGCCGCCATGAACCAGATGGACGCCGAGCGGCGACACCGCCTGGGTGGACGTGGTCGGCCGGACCGCCGGATCACCGGACGCTACCGAACGCAAGGAACGTGCCGCATCCGCAGCGAGAGGCGCATCCGCTCGGGCAGAGGCCCTCTCGAAAGCGGCAGTTCGGGCACCGCCCACTCATCGTCTGTGGGATTCCCCCCGCTGAGTATGGTCAGAGCAACGAGTCGCCGACCGAAGTGGCGCCCTGTACACGGACAAGACGTTGGCTCGCACTTCGCTGAGAGCTTGGCGGGCAATGGCACTGAACTCATCGGTGTTGCCCAAGTCGCTCCACCGCTCGTAGGCGATCTTCAAGGCGAGTGCCCCCAGTTCTGCTGTCACTCGGGCGGCGAGGTCGGGTAGACCGCGCTGCGCCATGGCCCGGGCCATCGAAGCGGTGAGGCTCATGCCCTTCAGGGCTTCGCGCTCCTGGAGCTCGGGATGGGCATCGATCACCGCTCGTCTGCGGACGGTGAACGCGCGGCGGTCGGGCGTGAAGACGTCCTGTCCGAGCGCGTCGAGGCCGTACGCCACCGCTTCGAGCGGGGCCGCATCCGTGGGCGCCGCCACGATCGCGGTGACGAGTCGTCCGGTGAGCGCATCCTCGCTGAAGAGCACCTCTCGCTTGTCCTGGAAGTGCCGGAAGAACGTGCTCTTGGTGAGTCCGGCGCGCTTCGCGATGTCGAGCACGGTCGTGTTCTCGTAACCGCGTTCCGCGAACAGTTCGAGCGCGGCCTGAGCGAGCCGTTGCGATGCGTTGGGTTCCCAGCGGGCCATGAACACACCTTACGGGACTCAGTCCCATCACCATGTACAGTGATGGGACTGAGTCCCATCACTGGGTGTGGAGGCACGTCATGAGCCGAGCTGTCAGGTACGAGACGTTCGGAGGACCTGAGGTCCTGAAGCTGCGCGAGATCCCCGAGCCGCATGCGGGAGCAGGTGAGGTGCGCGTGAGGGTGGCCGCCGTCGGCCTCAACCCCATGGACTGGCTCCTGTCCTCGGTGCCGGAGACGGCGCAGCAGTTCGGCATCACCCTGCCGTCCGGCTTCGCCACCGACTTCGCCGGCACCGTGGACGAGGTAGGCGAAGGCGTCCGCGGCTTCACCGTGGGCGACCGCGTCTACGGAGGTGCGACGGGCCGTGCCGCCGCCGACCTCCTGGTGGTCGACCCTGCCGGGGCGGATACTCTCCTTCGTACGCCGGCGAAGATCAGCGACGAGGTCGCCAGCACGCTCCCGGTGGCCGGACGGACCGCCCTGGCGGCGCTCGCAGCGATCGACGTCAAGGCTGACGACACCATCCTGATCGGAGGCGCCGCCGGCGGTGTCGGCATATTCGCCATCCAGCTCGCCAAGCTCGCCGGTGCCCGAGTGATCGGCACCGCCTCCGAAGGCACCCACGACTTCCTTCGGCAGTTCGGCGTCGACCCCGTCACCTACGGTCCCGGCCTGGAGGGCCGCGTGCGCGCGATGGCTCCCGACGGGGTGAGCGCGGCGGCCGACCTGCACGGCGCTGACGCAGCCGAGGCGGCGCTCGCGCTCGGCGTCCCCCCGGAGAGGATCTCCACGATCGCCGCCGGCCCCAACCCGCCCGGGGGCGTGCGCTCGACCACCGGCTTCCATGCACAGCCCGAGGACTTGAAGCGGATCACCGACGCCATCGTCACCGGTGGGATCACTGTGCCGATCGCCGCCACCTTCCCCATCCAGCAGATCCAGGAAGCCGTGCGACTGCAAGCAGGAGGCCACGTCCACGGAAAGATCGTGGTCACCCTCTAAGAGCTCCTGGCGGCCGAAGGCGGGGTGTGGCCCCGGCGGCTGCACGAGGCTCTCCTGGTCGAACTCCGCGGTGCGAACACCATGAGAGCAGTCGGAATCAGGGTCCCGCGTGCTGCCGATCACGTCGTCGAGCCGGTCGCGCACAGCGAGCTGCCTTGTCGGACTTGCACCTGACGCCAACGTCAGCTTTTAGCGTAGTGGGCGTCGGCGCTCGCCGATCATTCACCCCACTGATCTCACGAAGGGCCGGTTCAGGCCGCGTGGAGAGGCAGAACGTCATGCGCGCAGTCCGTTATCACGAGTACGGCGGTGTGGAGACCCTTGTGGTCGAGCAGGTGCCGGACCCACATCCCGGGCCCGGCGAGGTCCGCGTCCGCGTCGCGGCGGCCGGCGTCAATGCCGTCGACTGGAAGGTGCGTTCCGGTGCGGTGCACGAGGTACTCCCCGTGGACCTGCCCGCCATTCCCGGGCGTGATGCCGTCGGCGTGGTCGACGAGATCGGTGAGGGTGTGCAAGGGGTGAGCATCGGCGACCGTGTCTTCGGGCTGGGCGGCGTCACCGGCGCGACAGCGGAGTTGGCCGTGCTCTCGGCCTGGGCTCACGCGCCCACCTCGTGGACCGACGAGGAGGCCGCGGGCGCCGGTCTGGCCTCCGTGACCGCGCTGGGCGGGCTGAAGGCGCTCGGTCCTCTGCGGGGGCGCACCCTACTCATCGAGGGCGCCGCCGGAGGTGTGGGCAGTGCCGCGGTCGAGATCGCGGTGGCTCAGGGCGCCACCGTGATCGGGACGGCCGGCGAGCGCAACCACGAGTTCCTCACCTCTCTCGGAGCAGTTCCCACCACCTACGGCAACGGCCTCGCGGAGCGCCTCGCCACCCTGGCGCCGGAGGGTGTCGACATCGCGCTCGACACTGCGGCCTCCGGGTCCCTGGCCGATCTCATCGCGATCGTGGGCGACCCTGCACGCGTGTCGACGATCGCCGACTACACCAACGCGCATCGCCTGGGTGTGCGTCTGGCCAACGCCGAGAACGACTCCACGCTGCTCACCGAAGCGAGCGAACTCGGCCGGCAAGGCCGCTACACACCGCGTATCGAGCGGACCTACCCGCTCGAACGGATCGCGGAAGCGCACGCACACGCCGAGCGCGGACACACGCGGGGGAAGATTGTGGTCTGCATCTGAGCGTGTCCCACCGCTCAGGGCTTCCAGGACTTCCCGCGAACTCGACCGCGGGAAGCCCTGGCTCCGGATCACCAGTCCTGGAGTGCATCGACTCTGGCCCGAGTACCTCAGGGCGGGCCGCTGCGACTGCACCGCGTGGCGTTCGAGGAGCCCAGCGCGGAGGTGCGGCGACGCACCAAGAGCGTCTCCGTCCGCCTCGCCGCTCTCCATGTCGCAGGCGTCTGCTTCAGTCAGTGTGAGCGGTCAGCGCGATGAGCCAGGCGAAACACCCTGGCGCGGGGTGCGCAGCCCATCGATGAGCAGAGCGACCATGCGTTGGTTGTACTGGGGTCCTTCGCCGGGCACGGGCATGCACAGGTTGGCGATGGCGTACAGCAGGTCATGGGCGCTGACATCGTCGCGAACCGCTCCGTCGGCCGCCGCGGTGTCGAGCAGTGCCGTGAGGGCGGGGCCGACCTTCTCCAGGAAGTAGCCGGGCAGGTCCGCGTAGGCAGGATCGCCCGAATGGAGGGCTGGGGCCAGTCCTCGTTTGGTCCCCAGGAACTCGGTGTACTGGCGCAGCCACTCGGCGAGCGCCTCTCCGGGCTCGTGGACGGCGCTGAGCTGTGGTCCCGCCGCGGCGCAGGCGTCGATCCCGCTCTCCACCACCGCCTTGACCAGGTCTGAGCGCAGCGGGAAGTGCCGGTAGAGCGTCCCGACACCGACGCCGGCCAAGTCGGCGATCTCCTTGGCGGGTGCGTCGACGCCGGATGTGTCGAAGACGGCCCTTGCGGCCTTGATCAGGGCATCCACGTTGCGCTGCGCGTCCGCGCGCATACGGCGGGGCGCCCCGGGCGGAGCTGCCTTCTCGGTCATGGTCCCTCCAGTTGCGTAACCGGAAAGGCTTTCCGTATAGTTCCGGAAAGCCTTTCCGCTTAGCTGCAGGGTAGGGCATCCGCGGGTGCTCTGCCACAACCAGGAGGGACGACCCCCATGCAGTACCGCACTCTGGGCCGCACCGGAATCAAGGTCAGCCCGTACGCCCTCGGCACGCTGATGTTCGCCTCGGCCATCGGCAACGCCGACCACGACGACTCGATCCGCGTCATCCACAAGGCGCTGGACGCCGGCATCAACTTCGTCGACACCGCCGACGCCTACGGCGACTCCGAGGAAGTCGTCGGCAAAGCGCTCAAGGGGCGCCGCGACAACGTCGTCCTGACCACCAAGGTGAGCCGCCCGATGGGCGAGGACCCCAACCAGCAGGGCACCTCCCGGCGCTGGATCATGACCGCGGTCGAGAACTCGCTGCGCCGGCTGCAGACCGACTACATCGACCTCTACCAGATCCACCGCATCGACCCCACGACCGACGTCGAGGAAACCCTCTCCGCACTCACGGACCTGATCCGCAGCGGAAAGGTCCGCGCCATCGGCTCCTCGACGACCCCGGCCTCCGACATCGTCGAGGCGCAGTGGGTCGCAGAGCGCCGGAATCTGGAGCGCTTCCGCACCGAGCAGCCGCCCTACTCCATCCTCAACCGCGGCATCGAGCGCGAGGTCCTGCCCGTCGCTCAGCGGTACGGCATGGGCACCCTGGTGTGGGGGCCGCTCGCTCAGGGGCTGCTCACCGGCCGCGTCCGCAAGAACCAGGAGAACGGCCTGCGCCGTGCGGGCTACTTCAAGCACCTCAGCGACGAACGCCGCATCGACGTCGTCGAACAGCTCATCCCCCTAGCCGAGGAAGCGAGCATGCCGATGACCCACCTCGCCACGGCGTTCACCATCGCCCACCCAGGCGTCACCAGCGCCATCATCGGGCCGCGCACGATGGACCACCTCGACGACCTCCTCGCCGGCCTCGACGTCGTCCTCGGCGACGACATCCTGGGCCGGATCGACGAGATCGTCCCACCCGGCACCGATGTCGGCGCGCTCGACCAGGACTACATGCCTCCCGCCCTGGTAGTCCCGAGCCTGCGTCGCCGCCCCGTCAGCGAACGCGCGGCTGCCTGACGCTCCGCACACCAGGAACCGCGTCAACTCGGCCCATCGTCCATTCCTGCAACAGGAGTTTCACGAAGAGCCGTGCAATGCAGAGGAGGGGAGGCGACCTTGTGGTTGCAGGTGCTGCTACTCATAGGTCTCATCGTCATCGGGTTCGGCATCCGCGAGACCGCGCTCCAGCGCCGCCTCCGACGCGAAGGAATCCGCACCGAGGGACTGGTGGTCCGCCACCGCAGGCACCGCGTCCAAAAGGGGACCGTCTTCTTCGCGGTGGTCAACTTCGTTGATGCACAGGGCACCTCACATGAGTTCGAGGCCAAGGTATCCGGGGTCAAGGGTCTGCCCGTGGGCGGTCAAGCCCCAGTGGTCTACCTCCTCGGCGCCCCGAAGACCGCACGACTCGACCAGACCCAGAAGCGGTTTGAGAGCGTTGCGCTTCCTCTCCTGGCCGGCATCGCGTTCACGACCGCCGCAATCTGGATGCTCTACACCGGCCGTTGAGCCTGTTCCCGGCAGGGCGTCCCACACCGCTGGTGGCGTCGAGTCGGCGAGGGCCGTGGACACGTCGATGCCGGATGGGTGGACGAGCGCGCCGAGACTCCTGGTTGGTCCGCGTCGAGGGCGGCGGTCGCGGTGTTGCCGGCCAGGCCGCGCCGCTGCTTGAGCTTGTTCACGGCTTCAACGCGGGAATCCGCAGTGGTCGCAGGCCCGTGGAGCGTGGAGTGTGGGATGCGGCGTGCTCAGGCTCGGCGGTTTTCGGCGGCCTCGATGAGCTTGTCGAGGCGGGCGAGCGTGGTGGTGAGCTGGTCCATCTGCTTCCTGATGCGGGCGTGTTCGGCGTTGAGCATGGCCAGCTGGTGGTCGGTGGTGGTGTCGGTGTCGATGCAGGGGAGCAGTTCGGCGACGCGGCGGCTGGACAGGCCCGCGGCGTAGAGCTGCTGGATGAAGCGGACCCGGTCGACGGCGTCGTCGGTGTACTCACGCTGGCCGCCGGGGCTGCGTCCGGACGTGAGGAGCTCCTGTTCCTCGTAGTAGCGCAGTGCGCGGACGCTCACTCCGGAGCGCCGGGCGACCTCTCCGATACGCACACGTTCCTCTTCTCGTCGCATTCGGGGCCGAACTCTCATCGAAACCCAGACGCAGGACTTGACTCTAACGTCAACGGTAGGTTCTAGCGTAGCCCGCATGACCACACCGAACACCCACACTCACCCAGCGCCCGGTCTCCGTATCGAGGGTGCCGTCGCGCTCGTGACCGGCGCCAACCGAGGACTGGGCCGCCACTTCGCCCGGCAGTTGATGGAGCGCGGCGCGGCGCGCGTGTACGCGACCGCCAGGCGTCCGGAGGCAGTCGACCTGCCCGGCGTCGTGCCGCTGCGGCTGGACGTCACGGACGACGACGAGGTCCGGGCCGCGGCCGCCGCGGCTGGTGACGTGACGCTCCTGGTGAACAACGCCGGGGTCAGCCGCTGGACGAACCTCGTCACCGCCGACCTGGCAGACGTACGCGCGGAGATGGAGACGAACTTCTGGGGCACGCTGGCCACGGTGCGGGCATTCGCCCCGGTGCTCGCGGCCAACGGGGGAGGAGCGATCCTCAACGTGCTGTCCGCGCAGTCCTGGCACGCCTACCCGGGTACGAACGGCTACCACGCCACCAAGGCAGCCCAGTGGGCGTTGACCAACGGCGTGCGAGTGGAGCTTGCCGAACAGGGCACGCTCGTGACCGGCCTGCACCTGGGCGCCGTCGACACCGACTTCAGCGCCGCCTACGACGGACCCAAGGGTGCCCCGGCCGTCGTCGTCCGTGCCGGCCTGGACGGGATCGAGGCGGGAGCGGCCGAGGTGATAGCCGACGATTGGAGCGCCCACGTCAAGAAGTCGCTGGCCGAGGACCCCACCCGGCTGTACGACGAGATCCGCGCCGGCATCGTCTGATCAGATCGTCCCGATTCGACCAGGGTGCATCTGCGGCGGCAAGTCCGAGGCTCCAACCGGGCGACCCAGCCTCGGACTTGCGCGCAGGCTGCCGTCCACTGCAGCGATCTGACCGGCAGCAGCCGGCATTTCGACGGAGGGAGAGATGCTGCTGACCGAGAAGGTGCCCTCGTTCAGCATCCACGGGCGCGGCCCCGCCGCGTTTCGTCAGGCATGAGTCTCCCGCGCCAGGAACTCTTCGAGTACCTGCACGGTCTCGGTCGGTGCCTCGAAGGGCCAGAAGTGCCCGGCGTCGAACAGGTGCACAGCGCTGCCGACGGGAAGCCTGTCCAGCACCGCGGGGTCGGTGTAGAACTCGTGCGGCTGGTTGGGATCGTCGCGTCCTTGGAGCAGGAGGACTGGACACCTCCAGGCATCTATGAGCCGGGTGCGGCGCTCGATCCATTCCTGGCGGAACGAGGAGGAATTGAAGTAGCGCGGCACCGCACGGGAGATGCCTTCGTAGCTGAATTCCTGCACGGTGCGGACGAGGTCGGATTCCTTCACGGGCCGCTCCGCCAGCAGCGTGTAGGCGGCGACCACGAAGGTCCGCGCGTCGGACAGAATCACCGGGGCCTCGGCCGAGGTGAACATCTCCTGCTGCGGGTGAAGGTCCGGGTGCAGCTTCCACAGATGCTGCTGGCCGCGTCCGTAGCGGATCACGCGCTCGCCCAGGCGGGCGACCAGGTGGTCGGCCACGGGAGTGCCGCGGTCGTGGGTGATGAGGCTGAAACGGTCCACGCCAATCTGGTCGAGGAGAGCGTGGAGTTGCGTGGCGACGCCTTCCTGCCGGAAGTCACCCGTGCCCTTCTCCGACTGGCCGTAGCCCTTGAGGTCGATCGCCAGGCAGCGGAAGGTGCCACCCAGGGCCTCGAGGGCGTAGTGCCACTGCCACCAGGAGTCGGGCACACCGTGCAGGAAGACGACTACGGGAGCCTCGGCGGGGCCGCACTCGACGTAGTGCCAGCGCACGGTCTCGCCGTCGCCGGGAGCGTCGACGAAGCGGTGGACGATGGTGACCCCGCCGAGGTCCTCGCGGTCACCATCGGCGTCGGGCTCCCGGGCCGGGGTGGCAGGCAGTGCGGCGGCACGCCCCTCGACGGCCGCAAGCCGCTTCGGCCGCTCTTCGAATCCTGCCCGTATCCGGGCGGGCGGCTCGGTGTACTCATGGACAGTGGGCGTGGTCGGCATGGCAGTCCTCCAAGGGGTATGCGGGGAAAGAACAGGTGGAACGGGCCGTCGATGAGCTCCTACGGCCACGGCTACGTACGCCGCAGCCGCGGGAATGAGCACGGCAGCCGGTACGGCACGTGCGGGCGGATCGCCGTGCCGTAGATGAATCGCCGCGGCGGAGGTCATCAACGGCGCCCGGCCGGGAACGTCCGCATCCCCCAAGACCGCACCGAGCAGCAGCGTCTAGTTGAGGAAATCATCAACTATGAGAGAAGCTTCGTCAAGAAGTCTTGATGAAAACATCAGAAGCGTCTGACCGCTGACGCGCGTGGTCGCACTCGGCCCATGCCGACGTCAGCGCCGCCCGGCAGCGGGTTCGCGCGGCGCCCCGCCGAAACGCGCGGGGCACTCGTCCACGCGGCTCGGCAGATCCTCGCCGAGGCAGTGGCAGCGGTGATGGACACGCTGGAGGAGTTCGGCCAGACCTTCGACGCTCGGCTGCGGAAAACGGGCTGACCTCCCGGGCGCTGCGCGACCTGGACCTCTACAACTCGGGAAGGCCTGAGCCTCCATCAGAGCCGCAGCGGTTCAGCGTTCAGCTCCGAGGCGAGCTTGTTGTTGGTCGTGGCCATGCCTACTTCGACGCCACCCCTGGCCGTTCGACGCGGCGGCCGAGACTCTTCTGATAGATCACGAAGTCGCAAGGGGTGGCCAGGTGGGGAGCCAGCTCTGGGTACGACTCGTCGATCGAACCTGTGCGGACCACCCGGTAGCCGATGCGTCCGTACCAGTCGGCCAGGAATTCCTTGGAAGGGTGCGACCAGGTGCGCGGAACGAGCAACTCCAACTGCATGACGTCGAGTCCGGCTTCCCGACCGTACTGTTCGGCGAACCGCACCAGTTCCCGGCCGATCCCTGTGCCACGCCGCTTGGGCGCGGCGGCCAGCATGCCGAACTCACAGACGGTGGCGGCGAGTTGTTGGATCCGAACGCAGCCGACGACCTCCTCGTGCAGGCGCGCCACGGTGATCTGCTCCGCTTGGGTGAGCGAAGCGACCTCCTGGCGGCTGGTCCGCGTTGTGCCAGGGACCCACAAGCCTTCCTCGGCCACTTCGTAGACCTCGTTGATCAGCGCGGTCACCGCTGACATGAGATCGGAGTCTTCAGCGTGGGCCGGAGAGAGAGTTTCGATGCGGAGTGCCTCGTCGTTGGTCACGTATGTGCGGCCTTTCATGGGCGGGCTTCTCAACAGAGAGGTATGTACTGGTGGTTGGGGACAGAACGCCAGCCGTGCAGGGACGAGCATGGTCTGTTGTCAACGCCCTCTTCGGTGTTCCACCGGGGTGAGCATCCCGCCCTTACGACGCGGTCGTGACGCCGGACGGTTCACCCCGCAGCATGTGAGCGGCTGCTGCGGCCACCGCCTGCTGGGCGGCGATGCGGTCGACGTGCAGAGGTTCCCCGTAGGCGACCACCTGTTGGCCGGCCACCCAGACGTCGCGCACGGCCCGGGAACCGGCGGCCCACACGAGATTGGCGAGCAACTGCTCGTCCGGGACATCGAGTCCCGCGGCGAAGTGCGG